>DATJNE010000017.1:0-10632 GCA_035508305.1 Acidobacteriaceae bacterium
GCGAGGAGCCGAAAGCAGCCGGCTCGGAGACGGCACACTGAAGGTTTACCTGCCCGGTCCCTGCTGTTGCTGCTGCGCCGTCAGTTTGTCGACGATCTGGCGTTCGCGCGCGCCGTCGGCCGGACGGTGGAGCCGGTAGTAGAGGGTGGCCAGCTCGACATGCGGTTCGAGCCAGTTCGGATCGTCGGCGACGAGCTTCTCCAGCTGATCGGCCGCCGCCTGATATTCGCCGGAAGTGCTCTTCCACATGGCAGATTCATAGCGCGCCATCGTGGAGTCCGGTTTGAGCTCGAGCGCCTTGTCGAGGTATTTCTTCGCATCGTCCATGTCCCGGCGCTGATAGAGGATTGCGCCGAGATACAGGTTGGCCTCGAAGTCGTTGGGATTCTGCGCGAGCGCCTGGCGAAAGGCAGGCTCGGCCGCCTTCGCGTCGCCATCCTTGTCGCGCGCTGTGCCGTCGAGGGTAGAGAGCCCCGGTAATGCCGGGTTGATGCGCATGGCGCAGTCGAGATCGCGGCGTGCCTGCTGAAATTCACCGAGATCCAGGAGCGTGGAGCCGGCGAACATCCAGGCGTCGGCGCTGCTCGACATGGACGCCGACTTCTCGATCTGTGCAACGCCCTCCCGGCGGTGGCCGCCGGCGATCAGGGATTCGCCAAGAGCGTATTCAAAATCGGGATTGCCGGCGTTGGCAGCTTCGAGAGGCGCCAGCAGGGCGATCGCATCGCCGGCTTTGCCGGACCTGGCCTCGGCATCGCCCAGCAGAATGGCAATCCGAACTTCGTGGGGGCTGGCCTGATAGGCGGCCTGATATTCCCTGAGTGCGCCGGCCAGATCGCCTCTGCGCGCGTAGGCGAGGCCCAGGTCCAGATGCACCGATCCCAGCTGCGGGGCGAGTTTGAGGGCAGCCTCGTACTGGGCGATGGCGGCATCCAGCTGCCCGGTGTGCGCGAGGGCCGCGCCGAGGTTCACCCTTGCCGCCAGGGTCTCCGGTCGTTGCGCAAGGACCGCCTGGTAGTCGCGGATCGCCGCCGTCAGGTCGCCCTTTTGCTGCTCTTCGATCGCCCGGCTCAGCAGCTGATCGGGAGAGGCGTACTGCGCATACAGCCCTCCGGAAAAGAGCATGACCAGAGAGAGAAATCCTGCGAGCATCGCCCCCAGAATAGCCTGGAATTGGCGCGTTCGATGCGCGATAATGGTGGGCTTGCAGGGCCTGTCATGAAAAGCCAGTCTGCTCTCATCGCTCTCGTTTCCTCGTGTCTTCCTGCATTCCTCTGCGCTGCGGCATCCGCGCAGCAGGGCAGCATTCCCCCGGGCGGTGGCGCCAGCACCATCACCCGGCCCGACTCGATCCAGGATGCCGGCTACGGCGAGTTCATGATGAATTCCACCGGAGGGGTTGCCGCTGGCGACGGACTGTTCGGCAAAGTGGTCGTGGATGGCAATCCGCTTCTCTGGGAGCCGATCACGGTGGCGCTCTCCTGTGTGGCGGGCAAAACCGATCTGACCACCCTGGCAGGCGTGGACGGTCATTTTGCGATCACGAAAGTGAACCTCTCCGCCGCTTACACGCAGGATGGCGATATCCGTAACCAGATGGAGCAACACTACGAGGGCTGCACGGTGCGCGCGGAGCTCGCCGGCTATCGCTCCACCACCGACACCATCACCGAGCGCGTGCTGCGCGACAAGCCGTTCCTCACCGACCTGACCCTGACTCCGGAGGAGAACGCTCCCGGGACCGATATCAGCACGGTGGCAGGGCCTTCCAACGCCGCGGCGCAGAAGTACGTTCAGAAGGCACATGACGAGTGGATGCATAACAAAAGCCAGGACGCTGAGAGCGACCTGGAACAAGCCGTGCAGACCGATCCGAAGTTCGCGGAGGCGTGGTATCTCCTCGGCCGGCTGCAGGTTACTTCCGATCTGAAGACTGCGATGGCTTCGCTGCAGCAGGCGCAGACGCTCGACCCGCGGTTTGTGGAGCCGTGCGTCTGGCTGGCCATGATTGCCATCCAGAAACGTGACTGGCAGGAAGCCAGTATCTGGGCCGCGCGCGCGCTAGCGCTCGATCCGGCAGGAACTGCGCGCATCTGGTACGAGAACGCCGTGGCCGACTACCGCATGGGCAAAAATGAGGCCGCCAGGGCGGCCGCTGAACATGCCCTCGCCATGGACCCCGAGCACAACGTCCAGAACGCCGAGGATGTGCTCGCGCTGACGCTGATCGACAAGGGCGACTACAACGGAGCCCTGACCCACCTGCGCAACAGCCTCACCTATATTCCTACCGGGCCCGAGGCCGAGCTGATCAGGCGGCAGATCGCCTTCGTCGAGCAGCGAGTGGGGCCGGAGAAGAAGTAGCCCGGCAGGCGGTCCGGGTGCGCTTTCCTCGTCGTCGGAGTTGTAGCGGCTGAAGCAACGAAATCGCGCACAATCTGAACCCGGACGCCTGGCTGCTAATCTAAAGATTGTCCCAGTCCAGCAATTAGACTTCCCCGCCTTTGCAGGCCACTCGCTCGTTTTCTGTAAAGATCCGGGATTGCGGGAAATGCCCCCTCGGGGGCGGTGGGAATCCTTACGAAACGGACGGCCGATTGGCGGAACTGCATTACGACGAGGCGAACTGGACGCCGAGGCACAATCCCTGGCTAGTGGCGCTCACCGTTACGATGGCGACCTTCATGGAGGTGCTCGACACTTCCATTGCCAACGTCGCCCTGCCGCACATGGCGGGCACCCTCGGCGCGAGCCAGGAGGAAGCCACCTGGGTTCTAACCAGCTACCTGGTCTCCAGCGCTGTGATCCTGCCCATCTCCGGATGGCTGATGGCGCGCATGGGGCGCAAGCGCTTCTACATGACCTGTGTCGCGCTGTTCACCGCCTGCTCCATGCTGTGCGGGTTTGCCGGATCGCTGCCGCTGCTGGTTCTGTTCCGCGTGCTGCAGGGAATTGGGGGCGGCGGCCTGGCCCCCAGCGAACAGGCGATCCTTGCCGACACGTTTCCGGTGAGCAAGCGCGGGCAGGCCTTCGCCGTCTATGGCATGGCGGTAGTGGTGGCGCCAGCCATCGGCCCGACTCTTGGCGGATGGATCACCGACAATTTTAACTGGCACTGGATTTTCTTCATCAACCTGCCCGTCGGCCTGCTCTCGCTCTTCCTTACCCAGCGTATGGTGGAGGACCCTCCCTATTTGAAGGAGGAGCAGAAAACCTCCGGCCGCGTGGACTTCATGGGGCTGGGCCTGATTTCCATCGGCGTCGGCTGCCTGGAGTTCGTGCTCGACAAGGGCCAGGAGAAGGACTGGTTCGGCGACAGCACGATCACGGCGTTCGCCATCATTGCGGCGTGCATGCTCGTCACGTTTGTCTGGTGGGAGTGGCAGCACGAGGATCCCATCGTTGACATCCGCCTGCTGAAGAATCGGAATTTCGGGACCGCGGTTTTCCTGCAGTTTGTGCTGGGCATGGTGTTGTTTGGCACGACCGTGCTGATTCCGCAGTTTCTGCAGGTGCTGCTGGGATACACGGCGGAACGCGCCGGCATGGTGCTGTCACCAGGGGCTCTGGTGCTGATGTGCACGATGCCCATCTCCGGACGTATCGTGAGCAGCGGTAAGTTCGACCCGCGCGCGCTGGTGGCGATCGGCTACGCAATTACGGCCGTAGGGTTGTTCAACCTGACGCGGCTCGACCTGGGCGTGTCTTTTGGGCAGATCACGCTGTGGCGCGCCTACCAGGTCATGGGGCTCTCGTTTGTCTTTATTCCGATCAGCACGCTGAATTA
Organism: Acidobacteriaceae bacterium; assembly: GCA_035508305.1. Lineage (GTDB taxonomy): Bacteria > Acidobacteriota > Terriglobia > Terriglobales > Acidobacteriaceae > Palsa-343. The sequence goes on from DATJNE010000017.1 coordinate 3,788, forward strand.
CCTGGGCGTTCCGCGCAACAAGAACAACCAGATTTCCAGCTTTTCCAACTTTGCCCGCAACATCGGCGGCTCGGTGGGCACGGCGCTGCTGACCACGTTCCTCGAGCGGACCCAGCAGGCGCACATCTCCAGCCTCAGCTCCCATGTCGTGGCGGGCAGCCTGCAGTATTCGCGGTTTGTGGAAATGACTCGCGATGCGCTGGTTCGGCTGGGGCAAAGTGCCGACACGGCGATGCAGATGGCCGTCGGCAATGCCTGGCAGAATCTGAACCGGCAGGCGCAGATGCTGAGCTACCAGAACGCGTTCTGGGGGCTCAGCCTGATCATTGCTTGCCTCATTCCTTTGCCGTTCATCATGCGCCGGCCGCCGCGCACGCCGCGGGCGCCGGAAGAGATGGCCGGTCACTAATCGACGGTGAAGGCCTTGTGAGCGCCGCTGCCCCCGCATATTCTTGGTACATACGCGATGGATTTTGAAAATCTCCGGACATTTCTGGAAGTCAGCCGCCTGAAGAGCTTTTCGCGCGCTGCCCAAAAGCTTCTCCGTACCCAACCGGCTATCTCTGCTCAGATTCGTTCTCTGGAGCAGGAGGTGGGAGCGCGGCTGTTCGACCGCGACGGTGGCAAGGTGACGTTCACAGCGGCCGGGCGGCTCTTTGAGCCGTTTGCCGAGTACTGCGTCGAGCGGCAGAGGCACATCCTGCTCGCGATCGCGGAGCAGGAGCGATCGCCGCGCGGAGAACTCACGATCAGCGCCAACGAGGCGACCCATCTCTACGTGCTGCCCCAGGTCTTCGCGCAGTTCCGGCGGCAGTATCCGCGGGTGATGCTGAGCGTCGTGCGCGCCGAGAGACTGCGCACTCTGGAGAACGTTGTGAACCGCGAAGTGGACTTTGGGGTCGTTTCCATCCCGGTGCGCGACGGGCGGCTGACCGTGGAGCCGATCCACCGGGATGAACTGGCGCTGGTGGCCCCCCAGGGTCATGCGCTGGCCGGGCGGGGCACCGTGCGCCTGCAGGAGGCGGCGAAGTATCCCATGCTGTTGCCCGCGCACGGGCGGCGCAGGGAGCAGCTGGACGAGCTTTTCCGCGTGAACGAGGTTGTTCCCCGGGTGGCCATGGAAGTGGAGTCGAGCGAGATGCTCAAGCGGTATATCGGTGTGGGTCTGGGGCTGGGATTCCTGCCCCGGACCAACGTCGCGGAAGAGGAGCGCACTGGTGTGCTCTACCCTCTGGCGCTGGACGGCGTCCGTCTGGCGCGCGACCTGGCCCTGGTCTACCGCAAGGACCGCCAGTTGTCGCGCGCCGCGCAGGAGTTTCTGGAAATCGCGACCCAGCCGTACAGAAAGCGCGATGCGGAATCCGGCAACGGCCGGGCGCGCAGTGCCGTATGATTGAAAACGGCGTGAATTCATTTCAACCTGCATGTCCAGTCGCATCTTTTCTGTGATAACTTTCAGCGGGGACACGGTTAGGCCGGGATGAAGTGTGGCGGATCATCAAGGTAAACGGAGGAGTTGAGAATTGGGAAAAAGCATGGTCCCACGGAGGCTGTTCTTTACCAAGGGAGTGGGAAAACACAAGGAACGGCTGACCTCCTTTGAGCTGGCGTTGCGCGACGCCGGCATCGCCGCACAGAATCTGGTGAGAGTCTCATCGATCTTTCCTCCCCAGGCGAAGCTGATCGGGCGCAAGGAAGGATTGAAATACCTCAGCCCCGGCGAGGTGGTCTTCGCGGTGGTTGCGGAAAACTCCACCCGGGAGCCGCACCGCCTCGTGGCCTCGAGCATCGGCGTGGCGATTCCGAGTGATCGTAACACTTACGGTTACTTAAGCGAGCATCACAGCTTCGGCGAAACCGAAGATCAGGCCGGGGAATACGCGGAAGAGCTGGCGGCCGAGATGCTGGCTACCACGCTCGACGTGGAATTCGATCCGGACAAAAGCTGGGACGAGAAAAAGGAGATCTACCGTATTTCGAACAAGATTGTACGCACCGCCAACGTGACGCAGTCGGCCATCGGCGACAAGCGCGGGCTGTGGACGACCACGATTGCGGCGGCGATTCTGATTTTCGAGTAATCCGGCAACGAAACAGAGTGGGGCGTGGGCCAGGCGGCCTGCGCCTTTTGCTTGTTCCCGCAACATTTGTAACGACAGAAGACACAAATATGGAGACAAGAAACACATTTCGCGTTGGGCTCATCCAGATGAGCTGCGGTCCCGATCCGGACGCCAACCTGGAGAAGGCGGCGGACCGCGTGCGCCAGGCGGCGCGTGAGGGCGCCGAGGTGATTTGCCTTCCCGAGCTGTTCCGCGCGCAGTACTTTTGCCAGCGCGAAGATATTGCCCTCTTCGATCTTGCCGAGCCGATTCCCGGACCGAGCACCGAGAAGCTGGGCGCGGTGGCGCGTGAGGAGAAAGTCGTCGTCGTGGCGTCGCTGTTCGAGCGGCGTGCGCCCGGGCTGTATCACAACACGGCGGCAGTGCTTGAAACGGATGGGCAGGTCGTGGGCCTGTACCGCAAGATGCACATCCCCGACGATCCGCTCTACTACGAGAAGTTCTATTTCACGCCCGGCGATCTCGGGTTTCGCGCCTTCGACACGACCGCGGGACGGATCGGGACGCTGGTGTGCTGGGACCAGTGGTATCCGGAGGGCGCGCGCATCACGGCGCTGCAGGGCGCGAATGTCCTGTTCTATCCCACGGCCATCGGCTGGCATCCGCACGAGAAAGAGGAGTTCGGCGCAGCGCAGTATGAGGCGTGGCAGACGATCCAGCGCGCCCATGCCATCGCGAACGGCGTCTACGTGGCCGCGGTGAATCGCGTCGGGATGGAACATGGCGATGTGCGCGGCAATCGCGTGGAGGGTCCGGGGCTGGAGTTCTGGGGCGGCTCGTTCCTGACCGATCCCTTCGGACGCGTCATCGCCAAGGCGGCGCACGATCGGGAAGAAATTTTGATCGGCGAGATCGATCTGGCGAAAGTGGAAGATACGCGCCGCAACTGGCCCTTCCTGCGCGACCGGCGCATTGACGCCTACCAGCCCATCGTCAGCCGCTTTCTCGACGGCGGCAGGGAATGAGCGAGGCAGCGCAGCCAACGCCGCGGGCTCTGGGCTATCGGATGCCGGCCGAGTGGGAGCCGCACCAGGCGACCTGGCTGGCCTGGCCGCATAATCCCGAGGACTGGCCGGGAAAGTTCCAGCCCATTCCGTGGGTGTACGCGGAGATTGTTGGACATCTGGCGCGCGTGGAACAGGTCCACATCCTGGTGGACGATGCCGCAGCCGAGAAACGGGCGCGCAACGTGCTGAAGAAGACGGGTGCGAATCTCGGTCGGGTGCATTTTCATCGGTGGCCGACGGATCGCGTATGGACACGGGATTCCGGGCCGATTTTCGTGCGCCGGGATCGGGCAAGCGCCTCGGCATCGGTAAACGAGTCCGTCGCTGTTACAAATTGGAAGTTCAACGCCTGGGCGAAATATCCTGATTGGCATCTGGACGACCAGATCCCCGGCCTTGCGGCTGAGTTGCTCGGAGTGCCGCAGTGGCAGCCGACAATCGAGACGTCAGCGGGGCCGCATCGCGTGGTGCTGGAGGGCGGATCGATTGACGTCAATGGCCGCGGGACGTTGATTACGACCGAAGAATGTCTGCTGAGCGAAGTGCAGCAGCGAAATCCCGGTGTGAGCCGCGAGCAACTGGAACAGGCGCTGGACAATTACCTCGGAATCGATCAGGTGTTGTGGATGAACCGCGGGATTGCCGGCGACGATACGCACGGACACGTCGACGATATCACTCGCTTTGTCGGGCCGAACACAATTCTCACCGTGGTTGAGCCGAATTCCGAGGATGACAACCATCTGCCGCTCGGGGAGAATCTCGATCGGCTCAGTTCCGCTCGAAATCCGGACGGCAAGCCCTTCGAGATCGTCGAACTGCCCATGCCGCCGCCCACCGTTTTCCAGGGCCAGCGATTGCCGGCCAGCTACGCAAACTTTTACATCGCCAACGGGCTGGTTCTGGTGCCGATCTTCAATCGGGCTACGGATCGGACGGCGCTGAACATTCTCGCGGGTGTGTTTCCTTCGCGCGAGGTGGTGGGAATCTACTGCGGCGACCTGATCTGGGGACTTGGGACCCTGCATTGCATGACGCAGCAGCAGCCGGAGGCCGACGCGCCATGACCATCGACGAAGCGCGGATGCAGGCAGCGCTCGCCGAGGCGCGAGCCGCGGCGGAAGCGGGCGAGGTGCCCATCGGAGCCATTGCCTTGGTCGAAGGCGAAATTGTGGCGCGGGCACAAAACCGCGTTCTGCGCGATGTGGATCCGACGGCGCACGCGGAAGTCGTCGCGATGCGCGCGGCGGCAAAGGCGGTCGGCAATTACCGTCTCATGAACTGCGAACTGTACGTCACCCTGGAGCCGTGCGCGATGTGTGCGGGGGCGATGATCCATGCGCGGCTGCGGCGCCTGGTGTACGGGGCGGCCGATCCTAAGGCAGGAGCCGCGGGGTCGGTCCTCGCAGTGCTGAATCATCCGCAGCTGAATCACCAGATGGCGGTCGCTTCCGGCGTTCTTGGCGGGGAATGCGGGGAACTACTGCGGGAATTCTTCCGCGAGCGGCGCTGAACCCAGCCCCGGGCCTCGCTACACTAAGAAAACATGGCCCCCACCATTCGCATGGTTGCTGTCGACATCGACGGCACGCTGCTGCCGTCTCCCGGAGCAGCGGTGAGCCGCCGCAACTGCCGGGCGATGCGCGCAGCGGAGGCGGTGGGGATCGAGATTGTAATCGCCACGGGGAGGCGCCAGACATTCGCGCTGCCGCTCATTGCGCCGATTGGGCTGAAGGCGGAGACGGTACTCATCACTTCAAACGGAACTGTGACCCGGACGATGGCCGGGGAACGGCTCGACCGGTTCCAGCTGCCGGTGGAGACTGCCGTGGCGCTTTGTCCTGCGCTGCGGCGGTTCGGAACCACCGTGTTCACCTTCGACCACGACGGGCCAGGGGGGCTGGTGCTGGAGTCGCTGGATGCGTTGCGGGGGCGCGTCTCTCTCTGGGTCGAAGCGAACCAGCCGTGGATCCGCGAAGTGCGGCCCCTCGAACGTGCGTTCGACTCCGGCGAGGCGCCGGTGCAGGGGATGGTCTGCGGTCCCGTGGAAGACATGCAGCGCGCCAAAGAATGGCTGGTGGAAAGCGAACTGGCGGCGGCGATCGAAATCCATCGAACCGAATACGCGTCGCGCGATCTGACCATCCTCGATATTTTGCCGCCTGGCTGCTCCAAGGGAGCGGCTCTGCGCCGGCTGGCTCAGCGGCGAGGCCTGGCGCCGGAAGAAGTGATGGCCATCGGCGACAACTGGAACGACCTGGAGATGCTGGAGTTCGCGGGCCGGGCGGTGCTGGTCGCCAACGGCGCGCCCGACCTGGTGGAGTTGGCGCGGCGGCGCAAGTGGGAGATCGCACCGGCCAGCGACGCGGAGGGCGTAGCTGAGATCCTCGAGGCGTTGCCAGCGCCGCGGCTGGATGACAGCACTGTAAATCCCACATCCGTAACTGCTTATCCCATGACCGGGGAGTGAACGCCAGGGATGGGTTCTGCGTCTGAGAATGGTAGAGTAGAGAGAAATGCGCCGCCTGTGCAGAGAATCGTGGTGTGCTTTGCTGGTTCTGGGGTTTGCAGCGACGGCTGCGCACGCGGCCGAGCACATCACATTGAAGAACGGGTTCGACCTGATCTGCGATCATCGCCAGGCTGATGGCGCGGAGGTTCGCCTCTATATGGATGCTGCGGGGACGAACTTCTTCGAAGTAGCAGCCTCGGACATTGTTGCCGACGAATATGTCGACGTGCCGAAGCCAGCCGCGCCCGCCCAAAAACCAGCCGTCGCGCCAGCGGTGCCGGAGAAGCTGACCGACGCCGATCTGCAGCCGATGTTGAAGAAAGCCGGAACGGCGCACGACCTGGACGAAGATCTTCTGGCCAGCGTGGTGCGCGAGGAGAGCGGCGGCCACACCCGCGCTGTGAGCCGCGCCGGAGCCCAGGGGCTGATGCAACTGATGCCCGGAACCGCGTCGGACCTGGGCGTGGCCAACACCTTTGCGGCGAACGACAACATCCAGGGCGGAACCGCCTACCTGGATGCGGTGCTCACGCGCTATCACAACGATTTGCCGCTGGCGCTGGCAGCGTACAACGCCGGTCCGGTGGCGGTCGATCACTGGCACGGTATCCCTCCGTACCGCGAGACTCGGCTTTATGTGGCGCGTGTCATCCGCGAATACAACCGCCGGTATGCGCTGCGGCATCAGGCCGAGTTGCGGGCCGAGGCGCGGTGACGCCGTTTTGCCCACTGCTTCACTCCCTGGAGTCCTGATTTGAAATCGAAGCGAACCCGGGTGGTTGCGATCCTTATCGTGCTGGCGGTGGCCGCCGTGGTGTGGGCGGAGCGCCGCCACATCCATTTCGACTGGCGCGTCTTCGGCCAGCAGCTGCGCATGGCCGATTGGCGCAGGATCGCCCTCGCTCTGGGCTGCATCTACGCCGGCTATGTCGTGCGTTCCGCGCGCTGGGTATGGCTGATGCGGCACAGGAAGAGGATGCCGTCGCTCTCGCTCCTCGGCACGCAGGTGATGGGCTTTACGGCAGTAGCTCTCATCGGGCGCGTCGCCGACCTGGTGCGGCCGTACCTGGTGGCGAAAAAGACGGCGCTGCCGCTGAGCTCGCAGATTGCGGTCTACGTGGTAGAACGGCTCTTCGACGCCGGCTCGATGGCGCTGATCACATCGGTAGTGATCCTGGTCGCGCCGGCCGGGGCGGTCCCCCA
>DATJNE010000018.1:0-3975 GCA_035508305.1 Acidobacteriaceae bacterium
CCGGACTGCTCGGACAGCCTCAAAAACATGGCTCTCGGCGATAAGGAATTCATCCTCTCCAACGGCACCCCTGCCGATCAGGCCGTCATCTGGTCCGTCATGAACGGCATCACCGCCGAAGTCCCCGGCACCGTCATCTCCGCCACCCCTTCCACCATCCAGATGGCTGTCTCTCCCGACGCCCAGCAGTCCAACACCGCGGACTTCACCATCAACATGAAGACCCCGCTCAAGGACAAGGATGTCCCCGCCACCGGAACCAAGGCGACCTATATCGCCACCTTCGACTCCTACACGCAGAAGCCGACCATGATCATCCTCAAGGACGGCGAGCCCAAGACCGCACCGAAGCCTCCGGTGCACCACACCGCCGCGCACCATCCCACGCACTCACGCTGAGCGTCCTCATCGCTCACCGGCAGCGGGCAGCCCTCGTGGCTGCCCGTTTTGTTAGATTGGAATCGGAATGCCCCTCGCGATGCGCAGCTCTCCCTGGATCCCGGGTCCCGCAGCGCGCGCCGTCGTCGCTGCTCTTTGTATCCTCGCTCCGCCCTCCGTCCTCTCCGCTCAGTTCCAGTCCACCTCCGGCCCCGTCGTGGTCCACTCTGACTATCTCGAACTCCAGCACACCCCCGCCGACCAGCTCGACTCCGCCGACCGTTCCCTCCTCCGCGCAAAACACAGCGCCATCTCCGCCGAAGCCGCCTTCTTCGGCTACGACCTCAGCGCCCATGAGTGGAGTTCCGACGCTGCCACCTGCCCCGCCCTGCCCGGCCAGCTCCTCGTGCACTACCGCCGCGCTTTTCCCAACGGCGCCGAGTCCCTCTTCACCGCCATCGTTCCCCGCGGCGCAGGACGCATCTGGGTCGTTCCCATCCTCTACCGCAACGCCACGCCCTTTCGCTCCGCCACCGGCAGCGAGCGCAGCATCGCCGTCTTCAACCGCGTCGTCCCCGCTGCCTTCGCCGCCAAAGCCGTCCAGGCCGACGGCCCCTGGCTCGCCTATGCGCTTTGCTATGCCGACATCGTCTACGGCAACGCGAACCTTCTCTCCCGCGCCGGGACCGAGATGGGCCTCGCCCACGCCCCGCTCCCCCTTCTTCGCATCTCCGAGGCCACCACCGCCCGCAGTATCGTCTTCACCGATCGCAACGCGCCCGGCGAATACCTTGTCTGGACCCTCACCCTCAATGACAAAGGACGCCTCGTCGCCGCCTCCGCCCAGCAGCTCTCCGATTACGTTGCCAAAGTCCGCAACGGCGCCGAGCCCGCGGAAAAGCCGATGCCCGAGGGGAAAGAACCGCCCGTGAAGACGCTGCCGCCCCCCCAGGAACCGACCGTCAAGACTCGCCCGCAATAAAAAGGCCGGGCGCACTACGCCAGGCCTTTGTATCTTCTCAATCCCTAAACTTTAAGCCCTCAACCCTGGTTCTTCTTCACCCTACAAAATCCACCTGCACCGGCTGCGGAATCACTCCGCGCTCGTAGCCCATCGCCAGCAGTTTGCGAATCGCCTCGCGCCCGTCGTCCCCGTAGTCCAGCGTCCGCTCGTTCACGTACATCCCTACAAACTTGTCCGCCAGACTCGTATCCAGATCGCGCCCGAACTGCATCGCGTATTCCAGCGCCTGTTCGCGATGATCCAGCCCGTATTGAATGCTGTCCCGCAGCGCCTGCGTCACCGTCAGCATCGTCGCATCGCCCAGCGACCGCCGGATCGCATTCCCGCCCAGCGGCAGCGGCAACCCCGTCTGCTCCCGCCACCACACCCCCAGGTCGAGCACCCGCGACAACCCCGTCCGCGGATACGTCAGTTGTCCCTCGTGGATGATCAGCCCCGCGGCGTAGTTCCCCGCCATCACCTCCGGAATGATCTGATCGAACGCCACCACCGCCGTTTCAATCTCCGGCGCGAACAGCTTCAGCGCCAGATACGCCGTCGTCAGCGTTCCCGGCACCGCGATCTTCACCCTCCGAATCTCCTCCAGATCGTACGGCCGCGTTGCCACGATCATCGGCCCGTACCCTTCGCCGACCGATCCGCCGCACGGCATCAGCGCGTACTTATCCTGGATATACGGATACACGTGAAACGAAATCGCCGTCACGTCGAAGAACGCCTCGCGAATCGCCCGCTGATTCAGCGTCTCGATATCGCAAAGCACATGCGAGAACTTGTGCCCGCTCACCCGCACCTTGTTCGTCGCCAGCCCGTAGAACATGAAGGCGTCGTCGGAGTCCGGACTGTGGGCAATACTGATCTCGCGAACGGCAGAACCGGCAGAAATCGTTTCAGGAGAAGAAGAAGGCGATGCGCTCAAAATCGGGTCCCTTTCTGATGGGGGCTCGCTCTTTATTCTCCTATAAATACCTGCGGATATGTCACAGTTTCGTTACGCCATTTCGCGCTCCCCCGCTCCAACGGCTCCCCGCAAATGAATTTCGCAAATGACGATTCCCCCTTCCTCAATCCTCCCGCCCCTGGGCTGCGTCGCACGAGCAGCCTACAATGACTGCGAGACCGTTCCCGATGCGCCTCCGCCGATCCCCGTTCCTCGCGACTCTCTCCGCCGCCCTGCTGGCTTTGGCCACTCCGCATTCCGCCCGCGCCCTGCCGCCGGCCTCCGTCCACGCCCAGCACCTCACCGTCTCGCTGCTCGTCCCGCCTCGTGAGCTCTACCCCGGGCAAACCTTCACCGCCGGCCTCGACTTCCAGCTCGAGCCCGGCTGGCATGTCTACTGGATCAACGCCGGCGACTCCGGCGAGCCGCCCACCATCGACTGGAAACTTCCCCCCGGCGTCACCGCCGGCCCCCTGCAGTTCCCTCCGCCGCAACGCCTGCCTCTCGGCCCCCTCATGGATTTCGGCTACGAGAACCAAGTCGTCTTCCCCATCGACATCCACGTCGCCCCCGACTTTCATCCCAGCCCCTCGCCGGCCGTCTTCGCCGCCCATGTCACCTGGCTCGTCTGCCGCGCCGTCTGCATCCCCGGCAAAACCGACCTCGCCCTCACCCGCCCTGCGTCGGCGACCGCACCCTCCACGCCAGCGACCGATCCTTCGGCCGAAAACCTCATCGCTCGCTTCCAGTCCCAACTCCCCAAACCCCTCCCGGCCGCCGACTCCGCCACCTTCTCGCAAACTTCGAAATCCTTCACCCTCAACGTCACTGGCATCAAACCCGCTTCAGCCCAGTTCTTCCCCCTCGATCAAACCGTCATCGCCAACGCCGCGCCCCAGCCCGCCGCCGCCATCCCCAACGGCGTCCAGCTCACCCTGACCAAGGACGAAAACCTCCAGGGCACGCCGCAAACCCTCAACGGCCTCCTCGAGCTCCCCAACGGCGCCGCCTACGAAATCCACGCCACCCCCGGCGCTCTCGCGGCCACCGCCCCCGCCACGCCGCCCACCGATTTCTCCGCCATCCTCGGCGCTGCCGGCCTTGCCTTCCTCGGCGGCATCCTCCTCAACCTGATGCCCTGCGTCTTCCCTGTCCTCTTCATCAAAGGCCTCGCCCTCGTCCAGTCGTCCCAGCATGAGCGCCGCACCCTGCGCGCCCACGGCTGGGTCTACACCCTCGGCATTCTCGTTTCCTTCTGGGTCGTCGTCGCCATCCTCATCGCTCTCCGCGCCGCCGGTCGTCAGCTCGGCTGGGGATTCCAGTTCCAGTCCCCCACCTTCCTCGCCCTCATGGCGCTGCTGCTCTTCTTCCTCGGACTCGCCCTCGCCGGCCAGTTCGAGGTCGGCCTCTCCCTCACCAGCGCCGGCGGCTCGCTCGCGCAGAAGCAGGGCTACGCGGGCAGCTTCTTCACCGGCGTCCTCGCCATGGTCGTCGCCACGCCCTGCACCGCCCCCTTCATGGGAGCCGCCATCGGCTACGCGCTCGCCCACTCCGCCTGGGTCAGCTTCGCCGTCTTCTCCGCGCTCGCCCTCGGCCTCGCCCTGCCCTACCTCGCCCTCGCGTACTTCCCCGG
>DATJNE010000019.1:0-19965 GCA_035508305.1 Acidobacteriaceae bacterium
TCCATCCTGAAAATCTGAGAATTTTTTCGCGGAATTTGCATCACGCGGGGCGCCGATTTGCGTATATGCGAGTACAGCAGTCGAGGGCGCGCGGGGTGGATCACTCGCAGAAGACGTTTCGAGACCTCGTGGAACGCCATCAGGGGCGGGTCTTCTCGATTGCGCTGCGAATCGTCGGAGAGAGCGGTGCGGCGGAAGAGGTGGCACAGGACGTGTTTCTGGAACTGTATCGCGCATTGCCCGGCCTCGAGAGCGAGGAGCATGTGACGGCATGGCTGCGGCGGGTCGCGTGCCATCGGGCGACGGATGCGCTGCGCAGGCGAGCGGTACGCGGGTATGCGGCCGCGGAGGAGTACCAGGACGGGATGGAATTGCGGCCGGCGGTGCGGGATTTTCTGCCGCTGATGAATCGGTTGGAGCAGCTGCTTCTGACGCTGCCACCGGCGCAGAGAGCCGTGATGGTGCTGCGGTACCAGGAGGATCTGGAGCCGGAGGACATTGCGATCGAGATGAAGATGCCGCTCGCGACGGTGAGGAGTTATCTGCAGCGCGGGGTGAAAATGCTGCGGGCCAAGGCGCAGCGGACGCTGAAGGAGTACAGCCGTGGTTGAGATGAAGGACGATTTCGAGCCGGAGCTGCGGGAGCAGCTGCGGGCGCGAGAGGCTCCAGCGGGTTTTGCGGATCGCGTGATGGCGCGGGTTGCGAAGCGACAGCAGCCGCAGCATCGCGGGTGGCTGGGGTTCGGGATGCCGGTGTGGCAGTGGGCGGTTGCGACGCTGCTGGTGGCCGCGATGGTGGCGGGCGGACTGGAGCGGGAGAGAGAACAGCGAGAGCAGGGCGCGCGCGCGCGCGAACAGGTGCTGCTGGCGCTGCATATCACGGGATCGACGCTCCGGGAGGTGCAGCAGAAGGTGGGCGCGAGCGATGCCGTGCACGAGATGAATCAGAAGGGCGCAGGAGCAGTGATTCCGGAGAAGGACGAACCGTAAAAGAACGAGGAGTGAGCGATGAGGGCATCGGTGAGAAATGCGTTTTGGGTTGGGCTGGCGGTTGCCGCGACGGCGGCCGGGGCGTGGGCGCAGGCGTCGTCGCCGTTTCCCGTGACCCTGGAAAAGCAGCTGGCGGAGCGGGCGGCGAATTACACCGAGGTCTCGCTGGACAAGCGGATGCTGGATTTCGCCAGCCGATTTCTGAACGCGAAGGACAGTGACCAGGGGCAGGCGAAGCGCATCATCGAGAAGCTGGATGGCGTGTACGTGCGCAGCTATGAGTTCGACAAGCCGGGGCAGTACACGACGGCGGATCTGGAGTCGGTGCGACGGCAGTTCGAGACCCCCGAGTGGACCGAGCTGGTGAAGACGCGGTCGCGTGACGGGTCGGACGACGCGGATATCTATATGAAGCTGGTAAACGGCGAGGCGCAGGGGATGTTCATCCTGGACGCGGAGGCGAAGGAGCTGGACTTCGTCTATATTTCGGGGCCGATTCGACCGGAAGATTTGCAGGATCTGAGCGGCAACTTCGGGATACCGTCGGACGCGTACGCGCTGAGCAAAAAAGCGAAAGAGAAGGATCAAACGAAGGCGGACGAGAAGACGCAGAAGTCGGCGGATAAGACGCAGAAAGAGGGGCAGCCATGAAGACGGCGACATTCGCGGTGAGCGGGATTCTTCTCACGATGGGCACCATTGCTGCAGTGTTGCCGATGACCGTACGCGCAGCGGGCGGGCACGACTTCGACGCGGTGGTCTCGGCGGTGGAACATCGCTACGAGGCGCATGCTGAGAAAATTCCGATGATGGGGCTGGTCAGCTTCTGCGGATGGGTTGCGACCGGCGGCGGCGTGAAGGGGATAAGGGTCGCGGAGTTCGAGCATCTGACCGGCGCGGCCGACATGGACGAACTGGATACGCTGGTGACCGGCAGCCTGGGCGGCACGTGGGAGCGGATGGTCACGGAGCGCGAGCGGAGCGGGTCTCTCAGTCTTGTCTACGTGCAGCCGGATGGGCAGGCGATGCGCATGCTGATTGCCGATTATGAACATGGCGAGCTGGACGTGGTGCGCATGGAGGTGAACGCCGATCGCCTGCAGCACTGGATGCGGGATCCGGCGGGCAGCGCGCGGCAGCACGATTACGGGACGGCCAAGCCGGACTGACAGGGTGGCCGGCAGCGGAAACAGAGCGAGTTGGTGTGTTGAAGTCCGGATCACAAGGTATGAGCTTCTTGCTGTGGCGTGAACCTGGCTGGGCGAACGGCAGGGGCAGATGATTCGCAGCGAAGCGGAGTGGCGCCGGAAGAAGCTTCGTCAGGGCTCGGGAGAATCTGAGTCAGGCAGCCGGGGGGATCCAGTAAGGGGTCTTCGCCGGGTGTGGAGGGCCGTGCGATACTGCCTTTGGCATGTACAAACGGGTGGTTCTCAAGCTATCGGGCGAGGCCCTGGCCGCGGGGAAGGGCTTCGGAGTCGATCCGATTCGTATCCACGAGATCAGTGCGGAGATTGCTGAGGTCCATGAGATGGGCGTGGAAGTGGCCATCGTGGTGGGCGGCGGCAATTTCTTTCGCGGCGTGGCCGAGCAGGCGCGGGAGATGGACCGCGTTTCGGCCGACAACATGGGGATGCTGGCGACCGTCATCAACGCGCTGGCGATCCAGGACTCCCTCGAAAAGCGCGATGTGTTTTGCCGGGTGATGTCGGCGATCGAGATGAATCAGGTGTGCGAGCCGTATATCCGGCGGCGGGCGATCCGGCATCTGGAAAAGGGAAGGGTCGTGATTTTTGCGGCGGGAACCGGAAACCCATACTTTTCCACAGATACGGCGGCGTCGCTGCGGGCCATGGAAATCAAGGCGGACGTGTTACTGAAGGCGACCAAAGTGGAGGGCATCTATGATGCCGACCCGGTCATCTCAAGGGACGCAGTCAAATTTGAACAGATTACGTACATGGAAATCCTGCGCTTGGGGTTAAAGGTGATGGATACCACAGCAGTGAGTCTGTGCAAGGACAATAATCTGCCTATGATCATCTTCAATCTGAATCAGCCGGGCAACATTCGCCGGGTCATCTCCGGGGAAAAGGTCGGCTCATTGGTGACAGCCTGAGCGCACAAGTCCAGGTCGTACCGGCTCCCACGTGGGAACCGGCTCCCCCACGAGAGGCACCGGACGCAAAGCCAGCCGTGGTGAAGTCGAGGAAGGAGCATCTGCCGGCCCTGAGCGGGCTGCGGGCGTTTTCCGCGATGAATATCGTGTTCTACCACTTCTGCGATCCGAAGTGGTTCGGGCCGCTCTCGCCGATCGTGGAGAACGGCTACACCTCGGTGAGCTTTTTCCTGCTGCTGTCGGGGTTCGTGCTGGCGTACAACTACTCGGACCGGGCGCAGAAGGGGCAGCTGAAAGCGAAGAATTTCTGGATTGCCCGGGTCTCCCGGCTCTATCCGATTTACCTGGTGGCGCTGGTGGCGTCACTGGGAATGCTGATGGAAGAATGGCACGCGCGCTCCCACTCCCAGTTCGCATGGGGGGTGATTCTGACTCCCCTGATGCTGCAGGGCTGGAGTCCCTCGCTGTCCACGTTCTGGAACACGCCGGCCTGGACGATGTGTACTGAGGCCTTCTTCTATCTGATCTTCCCCCTGGTGATTCTGTGGAAGCGGCCGAAGCACATCGGACGGCTGTGCGCGATCCTGCTGGGGTTGTGGGGGCTGGGGATGGTGGCGCCGAGCCTCTATATGGGGCTCCATCCGGACGGCGTGATGCATGCGGACCGATACGCGGACGGATTCTGGATCCGGGCGCTGAAATTTACCCCACCGCCGCACATTCCGTCCTTTCTGTTCGGGATCGTGCTGGCGGACATCGACTCCCTGATCCCACGCGGAGCGCGGAGACGGTTCCTGCTGGGCGCTCTGGGGCTTGCCGGAATCCTGACGGTGCTGTACTTCGGGAATCATCTTCCGTTTCCGATGATGCACGATGGACTGATGATGCCGCTGTTCGGGATGGCGGTGCTGGGCCTGGCGGGGAGGAATCTGATTGCCCGCTTTTTTGGACTGGCTCCGCTGGTCGCTGTGGGGCAGGCCAGCTATTGCCTCTACATCCTGCACTTCAATTTATGGAACCTGATCCACGACCATCACTTTGTGGCGCGCCTGGGGCTGTCAAAATATGACCCGTGGCTGAGCTACTCCATGCTGGTGCTGATCGCGGTGCTGGCCATGAAGTGGATCGAGCGGCCGGCGCAACGGTGGATCAAGGCGACCTTTCTGCCGCAGGTGTCGCCGAAATTGCAGACTCAGGCCGAATAGCCCATGCCGGCGAGAACGCCCCGCATGTAGGCGTAACTCTTCGACACACCGGGCATGGGGTCGTCGGCGTGGACTTCGTATTCGAGGTCGACGAAGCCCTGGTACTTTTGCCGGATGAGAGCCTCAAAGATGCCCCGGATGGGCATTTTGCCGTCGCCGACGGCGACCTGACTGGCTTTGTCGTGGAAGTCAGTGAGGTCCTTCATGTGCATGTTGAAAAGGCGCGGGCCGACGGCGTGGATGGCCTCGACGACATCGGTGCCGGCGCGCACGGTGTGGCCGACGTCAATGCAGCAGCCAATGCGCGGGTCCATGCCCTTGATGTCTTTCAGGACGTCGAGGGGTGAAGGCCAGAGTTTGTCTTCGGGGCCGTGGTTGTGGATGGCGAGGCGGATGTCGTATTCCTTCACGAATTTTTCAATGCGCGGAAGGGTTGCGGGCGAGGGATCGCCGGCGACGATGACAGGGATGTTGGCGCGTTTGACGTACTCGAACTTGGAGCGGATGTCATCGTCGGTGGCCTGCTGGAAGTAGATGGCGCCGGCAGCGTGGAGCCGGATGCCATTGGCCGTGTAGTCGGCGACAGCCTGGGCCTCGGCGGTGGGGTCCATGGGCAGATGATCCTTGGCGTCTTTGGCGTTGAGATCGAAGACGCGCAGCTCCTTCATGAAGCCGATCATCGGGTCCCGGGTGAAGTTGCGGAAGGTGTAGCTGGCGAGGCCGAGGTGCACGGGGGATTCCTCCGCGGCGGCCGGTGCAGGCGCGGCGAGAGATGCGGCCGGGAGGAGCGCGGCGGCGGAAGCGAGGGCGGTGGATCGCAGAACTTCGCGGCGCGAGAATTTCACAGATGCGGCTCCCATCCTCTTTCGTATTCGCGGCCCCAGCCCTTCATGGCTTCCGGATCGCCGACGATTTTGCCATTGCCTGGATCGAGCTTCAGCTCGCGCTGGACCTCCCAGGCAATGTTGGAGAGCTGGAGCATGGTGACGGCGACATTGCCGACTTCGACCGGGGAGCGGAGCTGCTCGCCTTTGCTGACGCCCGCGATGAAGTTGGCGAAGTGGTCGTTGGTCATGGAGTCGCGGCCGATGAGGTCGGCCGACGAGGTGGTTTGTTTCTGGACGTGGAATTCATCGGTCTTGTGACCGGAGAGGTCGTAGACCTCGTAACCGTCGCGATCGACGAGGACCGAGCCCGTGGTGCCTATGATCGTCGAGCCGCGGTCGCGGTTGTCGATGCGCATGCCGCTGCAGCTGCGTCCGTCCCAGCAGATGAGTTTGTCTTCGTATTCGAAGTTGGCGACCAGGGTGTCGTAAAACTGCCAGTCGTCCTTGAAGGCGTAGCGGCCGCCGGAGGCAGTGATGCGGCTGGGGTAGTTGACGCCGAGAGCCCAGCGGCAGACATCGACCTCGTGGGTGCCGTTGTTGAGAGTCTCGCCGGTGCCCCAGATACGGAACCAGTGCCAGTTGTAGGGCTGGACGTTGTCTTTGTAGGGACGGCGCGGCGCAGGTCCCTGCCAAAGGTCCCAGTTCAGCGTGGGCGGAACGGGTGCGTCCTTGCCGATGCCGATGGATTTGCGCGTGTTCGCATACCAGGCGTAGGCGTAATAAGCGCGGCCGATGAGACCGTCGTGGATGCGTTTGACGATCTCGATGGTGTGGGGTGAGGAACGCTGCTGGGTGCCCATCTGGACGAGCTTGCCGTACTTCTTCTGTACGGCAATGAGAAGCGCGCCTTCGGCGGGGTTGTGGCTGCAGGGCTTTTCGACATAGACGTGCTTACCCGCTTCGACACCGGCGATGGCCATGGGCGCGTGCCAGTGATCGGGGGTGGCGATCGAGATGGCGTCAACGTCTTTGCGCTCGAGGACTCTCCGGAAGTCGCCTTCAGACTGCGGCGTGTAGCCGAGTTCCTTTTGCGCTTCAGCGGCGAATTTTTCGAGGAACGTACTTTCCACGTCACAGATGTACGCGACGCGAGCCGTGTCGCGATTGGCGGCGAGGGCGGAGAGATGGGCGAAACCGCGGCCATGGAGACCGATAATGGCGAAGTTGAGGCGGTCGTTGGCGCCGAGGATCTGGGCGTAGCTTTTGGCGGTGGAGGTGACAGCGAGACCGGCCGCGCCAACGGCCATGGTGTCCAGAAAGTCGCGACGAGTGATCATGGTGTCTCCGTGAATAAAGTCGGCAGCGGTCAGCAGGTGGCGCCGGATTCTGCGAGGGCTTTTTTGAGGTCGGCCATGCTGATGCGCGAGGAGGCTTCCGGTGTTCCGGCTCCGCGCCAGTGGGTTTCGAGGCTGACGGCGTAGTGGTAGCCGTCTTCGCGCAGGGCGCGCAGTTGGCCAACCCAGTCGACAATCCCCGTGCCTACGGGTTCCCACTGATACTTATCGCCGGGGAGGCGGGTGACGTTTTTGGCGTGGCAGTGGCCGATGCGATCTTTGGGAAGCAGATTGTATGCGGTCGGGTAGGGAACTTCATTGGGAAAGGTTCCGGCGTTGCCGGGATCCCAGTTGAGCATGAAGTTGCGGTTGGGGATGGCGTGGAGGACGGCGGCGGCTTCTTCACCGGTGCCGGTATTGCAGGACATTTCGTTTTCGAGGAGGAGAATGATGTTGTGCTGCGCGCAGGTTTCCGCGGCGTGGCGGAGCTTGTCGTTGATGGCGGCGCGGTAGGGGGTCTGGTCGTCGAGGCGCCAGAAGTCGAAGCAGCGGATGCGGTCGGTGGAGAAGGTGCGCGTGAGGCCGATGCAGTGCTCGAGCAGGGCATCCTGCTTAGCGAAGTCGTTGGCGGCGTGGAACTGATCGCGCTCCTGGGCTTTCTGGCGCGGCGCGCCCGGCCAGTCGACTTTATACAGAGGGCTGGCGATATCGGTGACGCGGAGATCGTATTTTTTCAGGATGCGGACGGATTCGGCGAGCTGGCTGGCATCGAGGTCAGTGACGTTTTTGTTCCACATGCTGCGCAGCTCGATCCAGTGCAGGCCGAAGTCATGGGCGGCGACGAAGCAGGTATGGTCGAAGTCCTGGGAGATTTCGTCGTTGATAACGGAGAGGCGGAAGGGGCAGCTGGAGGAGACGGGAGCGATCATGGAGGCGAAAGAAGACGTGGAGGGAAGAGCAGCCATGGCGCCTGCCGCGGCGAGGCCGCCAAGGAAATCACGACGCGAAGCCAGCATTGTTTCTCCTGGGGCAAAACAGCAAGGGCCAGTATAGTCCCGCGCGGACGGGGAATCGGCGCCGGCGGCCCGGGGTGAATCTCCGGATGCGGGACAGGCGATGCGAGGGAAAAGCGGTGGA
Source organism: Acidobacteriaceae bacterium (assembly GCA_035508305.1). GTDB lineage: Bacteria > Acidobacteriota > Terriglobia > Terriglobales > Acidobacteriaceae > Palsa-343. The sequence goes on from DATJNE010000019.1 coordinate 7,610, forward strand.
TCGGCCGCAGGGGGCCGGTGCTGCCGATCCGAGGCGGGAGTGACGCCGGTCGCGGAGCCCGGGCGCGCTAGTCGATGGGGCGGTCGACGAGGCGGCGCAGAACGTGATCGACCGTGTCCGACATGGCGATCGGAATCTCCTGCATGCGTTCCTCGCCGTCATTGCGGGAGAAGATTTCCATGGAGTTCTCGCGAAACTGGAAGGAGACGATGGGCTGCTCGGGGCGCAGGCGCGGGCGCCGCGACCGGGAGACGGTCAGCGACCAGATGGACTGACCGGCGCGCAGCCGGCGATCGTAGCCGGCGCGGCGCAGCTCGGCGATGAAGGGAAGCACAAGATTGCGAGGAGGAAAGCGAGAGCCTCCATAGACGGTTTCCATCTGATCCCAGCTCTCGATGAACTCGCCTTCGACCGGGTTGCCCTTTTCGTAGAAATCCGCAAGGCGGCCAATCTCGAGCCAGGGGAATTCCCTGCGCAGAACCGAGGGCGGCGCGTTGTCCGACAGCCAGCGAGAGAGGACCGCGGCAAGAGCGGCGCTGTCTTTTGCCTCGAAGCGAAACAGCTCGCACTCGTCCCAGTGAAAGACGGCTTCCGGGGACTGGTGACGGGAGACGAAGTGGAGGTGGGCGGAGCGGGTCGGGCTGCGGAACCAAAGATGGGAGACACCGGAGCCGGTGACGGCGAGATCGTCGCGGGCCGCGGCAGCAAGAGAGGGAAAGGAACGAAGGGCGAGCTCGCGGACGGTGAGCAGCTTGCGTTTTTCCCAGTCGACGAAACAGAAGCGTTCGTACATCTGACTAAGAGGGGCGCCGTCGAGCCACGTCCAGATGGCATCCATGGCCTCGGACTGGCAGGAGGTTCGCCCGGTGGCGACTTTCTGTCCGTCTTCCTCGAAGAAGGTGAGGAATTCGGGACCGCCCAGTTCAAAACAACCCACCCAGCAGGAGCGGGCGCCGCGCCGGGCGGAGCATCTCCACTGCACGCCACCGCCGGTCATGGTGATCTGGGCCTGATCCGAGAGGGGCGAAAAGCGGGCGATCAGTCCGTCGTAAAGGTCTTGCGCGTACCTTTGTTCATTTCGTTCCATTGGTGTCTTCCCACAGGGAAGTTCAGTCTATCGAAAGTCACCTAATGTCAATCACGAAAGGGTGTTAATTGGGGAGCGCAGCATCCGGATAGTAACCATTACGGGCAGCGGAGGATTTTCGCCGAAAGCGGAAGGGCGGACGCTGAAAACACAAAGCGCCTGCCGTTTAGCAGGCGCTTCGAAACCCACGAACCTGTTACGAACCTACTGCGCGGGCTGAAAGTGAAGATTCTGTGTCGCACGGACGATCTCGCCATCCGGTGCTTTGGCTTCAGCGGTGATGACGGCATCGCCGGCGGCCACGGCACTGATGACGCCGTGTGCATCAACGGTAGCAACCTGATTGTTGCTGGACGACCAGGTGACCTGGCCGGAGATGTCAGTACTGCGGCCAGTGCCCGGATACGAAGCGATGGCAAGCGGCTGAAGGGTTTGGCCCACGGTGAGGCTCTGATTGCCGGGAACGATGTGGAGCGAGAAGGGCTTCGCCAGGGCTGACGTGGTACAGGAGGTAGAAACCTGGAGGCTTGAGGAGGAAGAGAGATACCCGAACTCACCCTGGGTAGTGGCCACGATGGACGTGACTCCGACAAAATTGGTGCCGGCAGTCGCCAGGCCGGAGGAGCTGATGGTCGCCAGATCGGGGATGGTGACGGACCAGTTCACCTCGCTGCTGATGTTGGTGACCCGCATGGTGTGGCCGCCCTCGGTGTAAGTGCCGAAAGCAGTGAACTGCGCGGTCGAGCCGGGGTAGAGACAGGTATCACCCGTGGCAGGCTCGACGTACAGGCCGGTGAGGGAATAGGAGAGGCCGCAGCCAGTTCCTCCGAAGAGCGAGGTCGCGGCGACGAGACCCACGCCCAGAAGCACACGCGGAGAGACCAAAGCAGAAAGGCCAGACAGCTTTTTCATAGAACGATGCCCCAAAGAGTCGGTGCAGGAGGGCGGAAAGACGAGCCGGGTTCGGCTCGGAATCGTTCCGCATCCTGGCAGAAAGCTATTTGGGACTATAGGGAGAGGCTGGTGACCGAGGTATCCCACTTTCAGGGAGGGAGTATCCCCGATCTGGTTACTGGAGTTGCAGATGATGCGCCGTCCAGAACATTCGGCGGTGAGAAAAGCAAAGGGGCGAAACCCCTTGCGGAATCTCGCCCCCTCTGACCGAACTTACGAAGATCCGGATCCGGCTACCGGACCGCATTGGTGTTGGCTCGGGAGGGTTTGGGAACTGCGAGTTTGACCTCGCCGACCCAGACATCCCAGGAGCACCGCTGAGGAAGCTCCGTGCCGTCTCAGGACATCCAGTTGCCCGGAGGGTCGGTGAGCCTTGTTGCCAGGGCTCGCGAGACGGCCGATCTGCTCTCTTCTTAAGGAAGATTTCTCTTCCCGGTGCCGAGGATTATGGCACGCGCGTCCCGGGCGAGGAGAGGAATATTTGTGTGCAAATTCAGGCGCTGGTGTGGAAATGGCGGTAGCCCTGCGCAAAGAGGCACTCGCTTTCCTCGATCCTGGCCGATGTTGACCGTAATACCCAGTTATCTATATAAAGATATCTAAGTATGCCAAGGACCGACGCTCTGCAAGGCTCGCTCGATTTGCTGGTGCTCAAGATCCTGTCGCGGCGCCCGCGCCTTCACGGATACGCCATCATGGCCGCCATTGCCAGCACCTCCGGGGAGGTGCTGCGCGCCGAGGAAGGCTCCCTCTACCCGGCCCTGTACCGGATGGAGGAGGCCGGCTGGATCCGCGCGGAGTGGATCAAAAAGGATTCCGGCCGGCGGGCGCGCGTGTACGAATTGACGGCGGCGGGTAAAAAGCAGCTGGGCGCGGAAGAGTCGCGCTGGCAGTCGGTGAGCCTGGCCATCAATCGGGTTCTCCGGGAGGCATGACATGTCGTGGTGGTCGCGTATCTCGAATGCTGTGCAGGGCGAGCGCCTGAACCGGGAGATCGAGGAAGAGCTGCAGTCGCACCTTGACGAAGCCATTGCTGCAGGACGGGATCCCGGGGAAGCGCGCCGTGCTTTTGGATCGGCATTACGAACCCGCGAAGCGAGCCACACGATTCGTGTCGCCGGATGGCTGGAGTCTCTGCTTGCGGATCTTCGTTTCGGCTGGCGGCAGCTGGGCCGCAACAGAATCAACTCCGCGGCCGCAGTGCTTTCGCTCGCCCTGGGAATCGGCTCCTGCGTGGGTGCCTTCCGTTTGATGGACGCGCTGCTGTGGCGCCCGCTGCCCATCTCGGGCGCCAGCAGACTCTATGTCCTCACCCGCAGGATGATCGGCCTGTACGGCAAGCCTGCCGAGGACAGCTATTGGGCCACTCCGGACTACAAGCTGATGCGCGATGCCGCGAGCGGCCAGGCCGACCTCATCGCCATCAGCGACGCCGACCGCACCGACATCACCTGGTCCAGCGATGACAACATGGAGAAGGCCCACGTCGTTTATGTCTCCGGCAATATGTTTCCGCTCTTTGGACTGAAGCCCGCGCTGGGCCGCTTGCTGGTCCCCGCCGATGACCGCAGCCCCGGGATCGGGCCGTATGCGGTCCTCTCCTGGGACTACTGGAATCACCGCTTCGGCCGCGATCCCCACGTGCTGGGCCGCTCGCTCGATATCGGCGGCCAAACCTTCGAAATCATCGGCGTCGGTCCACGCGATTTCACGGGAACGGAAACCGGGACGGTCACCGACATCTTTCTCCCGCTCAGCATGAGCAGTTTCGCCACCCAGGAGAGCGTGACCTGGCACCATACTTTCCTCATGCTGAAACCGGGCATCAACCCGGCCACGGCCCTCGAGCCTCTCCGCCAGCATCTCTCCGCCGTCAGCCACGCCTTTGAGGTCGGGTGCGCCACGTGCTGGCGGGGCGTGCCCCAGGCTTCGATCGACCGCTATCTCCATCAGACGCTTGTCTTCTCTCCGGCGGGCGCCGGCATCTCCGACCTGCAGAAGGACTATCGCCGATCGCTCGGCATCCTCGGCCTGCTGGCGGGACTGGTGTTGCTCATCGCCTGCGTCAACGTAGCGAACATGATGACCGCCCAGGCCGCGGCTCGCGCCCAGGAGATGGCACTCAGAATCTCAATCGGCGCCGGCCGGCGTCGTCTGGTTCAGCTCATTCTGTGCCAGAGCGCGCTGCTTGCCCTTCTGGCTTCGCTGCTGGGCGCATTCCTTGCGGCGTGGTCGGCGCCCTTTGTACTCAGCCGCGTCAATCCGCCCGCCAACCCGGCGCGCCTCGCCCTTCCAGCCGACTGGCGCGTGCTTCTCTTCGGTTTCGTACTCATGATCCTCGTCGTGCTGCTGCTCGGCCTGCTTCCCGCCCTCCGCGCCTCGGCCGTGCGACCGGTCGCCGCCCTCAAAGGCGGCGAAGATCCGCACTCGCCACGCCGCCTGTTGCGTGGAGCCATCGCTCTTCAGGTCGCGTTTTGTTTCCTCGTTCTCTTTCTGTCTTCGCTCTTTGTCGCGTCGTTCCAGCGCCTGCAGAACCGCCTCCTCGGTTTCTCCACCGACCGTCTGCTTCTGCTGGAAACCGTTTCCGGCAAAGGCCAGCTCCCCGTGGTCTGGAACCAGACAGCCGAGGCGCTGCGTGCCGTGCCGGGGGTCGAGTCGGTCGCCATCGCCAGCTGGCCCCTTCTCGGCGGCATCGCGATCAACAGCGATATCTCCATCAACGGCGCGCCTCCCAGCCCCACTCCCGGGTGGTTCCTGGATGTTTCCCCAGGCTGGCTGGCCACGATGAAGATTCCCCTGCTCGGGGGCCATGATTTTCGTCCTCAGGACACCGCCCCGGGAGCGGCCATCGTCAACCAGACCTTCGCAAGGACCTTCTTTCCCGGCCAGGACTCAATCGGGCGCACGTTTGATCGCGCTACCAATCGATACTTCCCCACGCCTGGTCAATACACGATCATCGGCGTGACTCCCGATGTGCCTTATCGCAGCCTGCGTGAGCCCAGCCGGGCCGTCTACTACGTCCCCTTCGACGAGGTCGACAACCACTCCGCCCCCCAAACCGTGGAGTTCGCGACCTTCACCGTTCACACCGAGACGCAAAACCCGCTCGCCCTCGCCCCTTCTCTTCGGAAACTCATCGCGCAGCGCCACAACGGCCTGCGCGTCTCGAATGTCACGACGCAACTCGATCTGGTCCGCGACCAGACCCTTCGCGAGCGCCTGATCGCCGTGCTGGCCGGTTTCTTTGCCGCCGTCGCGCTGCTCCTCGCCGGGATCGGTCTCTACGCTGTGCTCAACTATTCCGTACTGCAGCGCCGCCGCGAGATCGGTATCCGCATGGCCATTGGCTCCACGCGTGCCGGGATCGTGCGCATCGTGACACTCGATGTCTTCCTGATGATCGCGTTCGGAGGCTGCACGGGCGTCGCGCTCGGATTTGGCGCGGCACATTATGTCGCGTCGCTTTTCTATCAGGTGAAACCAACCGATGCGGATATGATTGCGCTGCCGGCGTGTGCCATGCTGCTCACGGCCGTCGTCGCCACGCTCCCGGCTGTGCTCCGCGCGCTGCGCACCGATCCCACCCAGATCCTGCGCACCCAGTAATGAGGAGTGCTGCAGGGCCGGCAATCGGCTGTCTTGCAGAGGGTTGTATGGTAGGCACGAGGAGACTCGAACTCCTGACCTCTACCGTGTCAAGGTAGCGCTCTAACCAACTGAGCTACGCGCCTACGCGAGGCGGAACGGCCTGGGTTTCATGATAGCAGGTGCAAAGGGGAGTGGCGGAGGCGCCTGGCTCGGGGAAGGGCTGCGCCGCGCGGCGAGCGGCAGGGAGAAAGAGCAGGCCGAGGACGGTTCGCCGTGGGCAAGCGGGGGAGGCTGCGATACCATGAATCCTTCGCGCAATGCGCCCACGCAGCGGTGGCGCGCGCAACGGCACGGCCATCGACTCGATGAACGATCTTCAGGCGACTCCGAATCTGCTGACGTTTCTGCGGCTCTGCATCGTCCCGTTTCTGGTGCTCGCCGTTCTGGACGGGCGTTTCGAGATGGCGTTCTTTCTCTTCGTTCTGGCGGGGATGACCGACGCGCTGGACGGACTGCTGGCGCGATGGCTGCAACAGAGAACGCTGCTGGGGCAGTATCTGGACCCGGTGGTGGACAAGCTGCTGCTCAGCACGCTGTTTCTGGTGCTGCACCATGAGACGCTGATCTCGCGGCGGGTGACGGTGCTGGTGTTCGCGCGCGACCTGGGAATCATGGTGGTGGCGGCAATTCTGTACGCGACGACGTCGATCCGCAATTTCCGCCCCAGCATCTTTGGCAAGGCGAACACCGTGGCGCAGATTCTGGCGCTGGCGGCGGTGATGCTGGCGCAGTTTTACCGGCCGCCGTGGGTGCTGCATATCCGGTCGTGGTCGCTGACGGCGACGGTGATCCTGACGCTGTTTTCCGGCTTCCACTACGCGTGGCGGGTGGTGCGCCAGATCGGATCGCCGGGCGTGGCGGGTTAGAGACCAGCGGCACGGCTTTCGGCGACGCGGTCCGACCGAGCTTCCACGGCTACGAGGTGGGTGAGGATTCGTGCTTCGAGCAGCCGAGACGCTTGCTCTGCGCGGAAATCTCTGCGGCATCGGTGATGGCGAGGCCGGAGAAGGTGCGCTGCAGGTGGGTAAGCTCCGGGAAGTCGTAGTGGGTGCAGAGGGTCATCTCCCACACATCGCCGGTCCGGCGGTCGATGGCGTAGCGGCGCAGGGTTTCATCGGGCCCGGGGGAGGAACTCTCGCGAATGAGGATGAAGCTGTAGAAGCCGGGGGTGAAGTCGCGGCCGAGGTCCATGCTGTTGACTTCGACGTGCGTGTCGGTGAGGTCGATGTTGTCGTGGCGGGCGACGAGGTTCACGATTTCGTGGGCCTGGTGGGGCGTGATCTGGCGATGGGGGGATGCAGCGGCAACGCACAGAGACGCGGCCAGGGCGAGACCGGCGGCGAGGCAAAGCCTGTGAGACATGGTTCCAGTGTGAGGCGAAGGGGCGGCAGGACGCAATACAACGGGCGGTGAATCCACCGCGGTCCGCCGCTAGAATGGGCGAGTGGCGAAGAAAGCGTATTTCGACGAAGAGGCCTTGCGGTTTCTGCGCGGGTTGAAACGCAACAACAAGCGCGAGTGGTTTGAGGCGCGTCGGGAGCGGTACGAGACGAAGCTGAAGGCGCCGATGCTGGCGCTGATCGAGCGGCTGACCGAAGGGATGGCGGAGTATGCGCCCGCGCACATGCGGCCGGCGGGAAAGTGCATGTTCCGGATCTACCGGGACACGCGCTTCTCCTCGGACAAGTCGCCGTACAAGACGCATCTGGGAGCGTGGTGGGCGCGCCAGGGGCTGGAGAAGACTTCCGGCGGCGGCTACTACATGCACGTGGGCGCGGAGGAGTTTGTGATCGCGGCAGGCGTCTATATGCCGGAAAAGAATCAGCTGCTGGCGATCCGCAGGCAGCTGCTCGAGCATCATGCGGAGTGGAAGAAGCTGATCGAGGATAAGCAGCTGCTGCGCGCTTTCAAGGTGCACGATCCGATGGCTCTGACGCGGCCGCCGAAGGGGTTTCCCGCGGAGCATCCGGCGATGGAGTGGATCAAGTGGCGGCAGTGGGGTGTGACGGCGCACCTGCCGGCGGAGACGGCGCTGAAGGCGGGACTGGCGGAGGAGATCGAAAAGCGCTTTCGGAGGGCGGCGCCCCTGGTGGATTTTCTGAACGCGCCCCTGGCGCGAGCGGCGCGGCCGCGGCCGGTGTGGACGGGAGGAAGGCTGCACGGGTGACGAGAATTGCGCTGGGCGCGAGGGAAGGAATAGACTCCACGGCGAGCACAAATGAGAGAGCGCGAGGGACCGCAGAGGCGCGCCAAATGCGGGTTCCGGCGCCAGCCCGGCTCAAAAACAAGCTAAAAACAGGGTTTTCCAGAAGAAAACCAGGAAAAACCGCAAAAAACCTGTGGAAACGGGGGTTTTGCCATTGACAAACGCTTCGGAAAGCCGCAAGGTAAACGGCGGCAGGTTCTTTCGGAGCCGCGTCAATACTGGCTTCGGCACAGGTTGGGAGCGAAGTAGCTCCGGCGACCTCGAAGAAAAAACAAGGAGGAAGACTCAATGGCAGCAACAATGACGAAGACCGCTCTGGTTCGCCAGATGGCGGAGAAGCTGGAACTCACGAACAAGCAGGCAGCGGCGTTCCTCGATCTGCTGGCGGACACGGCGATCAAGGAGACCAAGAAAAGCGGCGTGTTTGTGATTCCGGGACTCGGCCGCCTGGTGAAGGCGGAGCGGAAGGCGCGCATGGGCCGCAATCCGCAGACAGGCGAGCAGATCAAGATCAAGGCCAAGACGGTCGTGAAGTTCCGCGTGGCGAAATCGGCGAAGGATTCGATCGCTCCGCCGAAGAAGTAGTTCCGGGCCTGAACCGGTTGGAGTGCGAAGGGAGCGGGTGCATCCGCTCCCTTTTGCTCTTGCCGTTGGTAAGGAGCCGTGGCTCGGCGGTCCTGTAGGATGGCGCTGTGGCGCTGCTGACGATCGACAATCTGACGATTCGCTTTGGCGCGACCCAGGCGGTGCGCGGCCTGTCGCTGCGCATAGCAGCGGGCGAATCGCTGGGGCTGGTGGGTGAATCGGGCTCGGGAAAATCGGTGACGGCGCTGGCCGTGTTACGGCTGCTGGATGCGGCGGCCAAGGTGGAGGGCAGGATCGCGTTCGACGGGCGCGATCTGCTGGCTCTTGCGCCGGAGGAGATGCGGCGATTGCGCGGGCAGGAGATCGCGATGATCTTCCAGGAGCCGATGACGGCACTGAACCCGGTGATGCCGGTGGGCGAACAGATTGCCGAGGCCGTGCGCGTGCATCAGCGCGCGCTGTCGCGCGGCGCGGTGCGCGAGAAGGTGCTGGAGGCGATGCACGCGGTTGCGCTGCCGGATCCGGCAGCGCGCTACGGTGACTATCCGCACCAGTTCTCGGGCGGCCAGCGGCAGCGAATTCTCATCGCTATGGCGGTTGCAAACCACCCCCGGCTGCTGATCGCGGACGAGCCGACGACGGCCCTGGACGTGACGGTGCAGGCGCAGATCCTGGAACTGCTGGCGGACTTGCGGAAGCGATTCGGGCTGGCCATGCTCTTCATCTCGCACGATCTCGCGGTGGTTTCGCAGGTAGCGGATCGCGTGGCGGTGATGCGGCATGGCCTTCTGCTGGAGGAGGCGCCCCGGGCAGCGATCTTTCGCGAACCGCTGCATGCCTACACGCGAAGCCTGCTGGGAGCGGTGCCGACCATGCGGACGGATCTCGCTCGGCCGCTGGCGCAGATCGGCGCTGCGAGGAGACAGGAGGCACAAGACGGGAGCCTGGCGGACGACGCAGCCGATGCGCCGCTGCGGGAGGCCGCGCCGGGGCACTGGGTAAGGGCGGAGTACGCCGGCAGGCAGTAGCTTGGAGCCGGCAGCCAGCCCTGCTGAAAAACCGCGACAAGCGCGGCTTCCATCGAATAAAGTGGTTAACGGCCCTTTGTGCGATGCCCTGGAGAAGGTGCATCGGATCCTCACGGCGGCCGAAGATCTGGCAGGGGTTTCATGCGCGCGCTGCTCCTTTCCGATATTCACGCCAACCTGGAAGCTCTGGAAGCCGTGATGGCGGCTGCTCCGGAGCATGACGTGGTGTGGAATCTGGGCGATGTGGTGGGATATGGCGCGAACCCCAACGAAGTGATCGAAGAGACGCGGCGGCTCGGAACCGTCTTTGTGCGCGGCAATCACGACCGCGTATGCAGCGGGCTGGGCGGGATTGAGGAGTTCAATCCGGTGGCGCAACGGGCGGCGCGATGGACCGAATGCGTGCTGACGGGCGAACACCGCGACTGGCTGCGCCACATGACAGTGGGTCCCATTGCGCCGGACGGCCCGTACGTGCGATGCGTGCACGGGTCGCCGATCGATGAAGACGAATATCTGCTGACCGTGCGCGATGCCTGGCCGGCGCTGGCGGCCACCGATGCGCGGATTACCTTTTTCGGACACACGCACGTGCAGGGCGGGTTCGCCACGAACGGCGACGAGTGGTACAGGCTGACGCCGGGGTACGAGAGCCATCGAAGAGGACACAGGGCGCGCGGAGTGCCGGACGAGGCTGACGAGGACGAGCTGCAGTTGCGCGAAGGAGCGCGGTACCTGCTGAATCCGGGATCGGTGGGGCAGCCGCGGGATGGCGACTGGCGGGCCGCGTTTGCCCTCTACGACGATGCGCGGATGACGGTGACGTGGTACAGGGTTCCGTACGACGTGCGAGAGGCGCAGGACCGGATCGTGCAGGCCGGGTTGCCGGATCGCCTGGCGGAGCGGCTGAGAGAGGGACGATAAGTGTGCCGGACGGTGGGGCGAGCCTGAAGCGGCTCGCTCCATCGCCGAACAGGTAGCAGACTACGGATTGGGCGCACTGCCCTCGGCGTGAGCCGGGACCGTGACAGCGGGCACGTTCTGCTCGCGGATGAGCTTGTTGAAGTTGGCAAAGCCGGCCGTCTCAAGCTTGTGGAGCTGGTCGAGCTGGGTTTGCAGCTGGGCGGAGAGCTCGTCGTAGACCTCGTACGACTGCGCGGTTGGCGCAACGTCGGTATCTTCCACGGTATTCTCCACCGCGGCGAGCTTGTTGTTCAGCTTGATCGGATAGTTGAGAGCGTCTTCCCCCGCTTTCAGTTTGGTCTGGTAGATGGCCTCTTCGACGGTGGTGAGCTGGTCGGTGAGGTCCTTCGCGCTCTTCTTGACCGCATCGTTTGAGCTGGACAAATAAGGCTTGAGCTGCTCCTTCGCGGCGCGGATGTCGATGACGCTCTGGTTGGCCAGCGAGACGCGATCGCGGATTTTGAGGGCGAAGTCCAGCTGCTTCTGGAAGTCCTCCGGCGTGGTGGGCGCGCGAGGATCCTTGATGACGGTGAAGTTCTGCGACTCCGTCTTGCCGTTGACGACCAGCTCTACTTTGTACTCGCCGGGATTGGCGACGGGGCCGCGCAGAGAGCCGTCCCACATGAGCAGGCCGGGGAAGCCGGTGGCGTCCTCGTAGCGCAGGTTCCAGACATAGCGGTTGAGTCCGGCCTTGGCGGGAGCCGGCGGAGTGCGGCGCGGGCCGAAGTCTTCGTCATCGACGCCCGTATCCTTTGGCGGCTTGCTCGAAATTTCGCGGACGAGCTTGCCGTCGGCGGTGAGGATGCGGAGTTTCACCTCGCCTTCGGGTTTGTCCTTCAGGTAGTAGTAGAAGACTGCACCACTGGGCGGATTGGCGCCTGCATCGGGGGCGGGACGGCCAAAGCCGCCTCCCCCGTCGATGCGGATGACTTTCTTGACGGGGAAGAGAACGACGTCGGAGGAGCGCTGGAAGCTGGCCGGGTTCAGAGCGCGGACCAGCGGCAGGTCGTCGAGCACGTAAAAGCCGCGCCCCTGCGTGGCGAGGACCATGTCGTCCCACTGCTTCTGGAAGGTGATGTCGGTGACGGGAACCGCGGGCAGGTTGAGCTGGAAGGGCAGCCAGTGGTCGCCGTCGTCATAAGAAATGTAGAGGTGGGATTCGGTGCCGGCGAAGAGGAGACCCTTCTGATTGGGGTCGGGCCGGATGGCACGAGTGAAGTCGTCGTCGGGGATGCCGTTGACGATCTTCGTCCAGTTTTTGCCGTAGTCGGTGGTCTTGTAGAGGAAGGGATGGAAGTCATCGGAGAGATACATTGTTGCGGCGACGTAGGCGGCGCCCGGTTCGAAGGGTGACGCCGCGATGCAGTTGATGCGGATCCACTCCGGCATGTCTTTGGGGGTGACGTCCTGCCAGGTTTTGCCATCGTCCTGGGTGACGTGGATGAGGCCGTCGTCGGAGCCGACCCAGATCACGCCGGCTTTCACCGGCGATTCATCGATGGTGAAGATGGTGTCGTAGTACTCGACCGCAGTGTTGTCCTTCGTGATGGGACCGCCGGACGGGCCTTGTTTGGATTTGTCATTCCGCGTGAGGTCCGGGCTCATCACGGTCCAGTGCTGGCCTTCATCGTCGGTGGCGAGCAGGACATTGGCGCCCGCGTAGAGGCGGTGCGGGTTGTGGGGTGAGAAGAGGAGCGGGAAGCTCCACTGGAAGCGATACTTCATGGCTTCGACGCCGGAGCCCATGGGATTGTCGGGCCAGACGTTGATATCGCGCTCGGAGCCGGTGAGGCGGTCGTAGCGGGTGAGGAGGCCGTCGTAGGAGCCGGCGTAGACGTAGCGTGAGTTGAGGGGATCGGAGACGACCCAGCCGCTCTCGCCG
>DATJNE010000020.1:0-13975 GCA_035508305.1 Acidobacteriaceae bacterium
GGCGATTACTTTGGATTTTTCGGTGGGGGCTTGACAGTTTTTCGGAGGGGGCGGGGCGGTTGAAGATTGCGGGGGCTGATTCCCCGGCCTGAAGGCCGGGGCTTTCTCCGTCGTGCTGCTGCGCAGCACGGGGGCAGAGACGGCGGCCAGAATTGGGGCGTGAGGCCGGCATATCGGACGTTTCAGATGTGCAAGGCCCGGGCCTGAAGGCCCTTCCCTCCTGAGCGAGGGATTCCACGGGCTAAAGCCCGTGGCTTCTACCGTCGCGCCGCTGGCGCGGCGCCGCAGGTCCGCAGGAATCGCCGCTGCGGGTGGGCCAGCGGCAACACGAAAATGTCGAGAACATCCCGCAGGGGCGGAAGCCCGGTCCTTCGGGGGACTCTCTCGGCACGGCTGAAGCCGTGCCCTTTCAAAACCGGTCGGTTGTGATGAGAGGCCGGCTTGTCGGGGATGTCGGGGTTGCGGATCGCGTTCCTCCGACAGAGTCTGGGGAGAGATTCGGCCGGCCGCTGCGCGACCGAGTCCCCTCAGCCTAAGAGTACGTGGCGGAAAACGATGCGCGGGCTGCGGGGGTCCCTCCACGGCGCGCCGATTGGATTCCTTCTCCTTTGGTCAGATTCGTGGCGCCGGGGGCCGGGATGACGTTCGTGGTTGGGGGGCTGTTCGTTCAGGAGGACGGTCGGCAGGGATGGAGGATGCCAGGGTAAGGTAGTCTGCAGAACCGGCGGGCGCGGGGCCGGCGCGGGGAGGAGTGCAGCCGATGCGAGGGCTGAAGTCGAGAGGATGGGTGGTGGGAGTGGCGGCCGTGGTGGGGCTGGCAGGGGTGGTGCAGCTGGCGGCGCAGCTGGTGCTGCCGAAGGACGGGGAGACGATGCCGACGTTTGAAGTGGCGACGATCCGGACCTCGCCGGAGGGCGGACGCATGATGCGCATCCAGTGGCAGGAGGACACGTATCGCACCGACAATGTGGCGCTGCGTTCGGTGATCCGGACGGCGTACAACGCGACGTCGGATGCGCAGATCATCGGGGGGCCGGATGCGCTGCTGGGGACGCACTTCGACATCAACGCCAAGGCGGATGCGACGGTGGCGGCGGCGATGCGAAAGATGTCGCGGGACGATTCGGAGCGCGAGCGGGAGCTGATGCTGCAGTCGCTGCTGGCGGAGCGGTTTCATCTGAAGGTACACACGGAGACGCGGGAGCAGCCGGTGTATGCGCTGGTGGTGGCGAAGGGAGGGCCGAAGCTGAAGGCGTCGGCGCCGGAGCCGGCGACACCGCCGGATCAGCCGCCGCCAGGGCCGCCGCCGCCGGGCGGACCGGGCAGGGCGCGAGGCGTCCCCAGGGGCATGTGGACGATCCGCATGTCGGGGACGAAGGTGGAGATGAACGGCACGGATGTGACGATGGACGTGCTGGCGACGATGCTGACGAATCAGCCGGACGCGGGGGGACGGGTGGTGGTCGATAAGACGGGGCTGACGGGAAAGTACGATCTGAACCTGAGCTGGACGCCCACGGTGGGGATGGCGATGCGGGGGATGGACGACGGGACGAAGGCGGCGGGAGCGGATCCGGATGAGCCGGGGTTGTTCACGGCGGTGGAAGAGCAGCTGGGGCTGAAGCTGGAGGCGCAGAAGGGTGCGGTGCAGGTGGTGGTGATCGATCATGTGGAGGCGCCGTCGGCGAACTGAGGGGAGTGGGGCCGGCTGCGGGCACGACGGTGTAGCTGCGGTGGTTCGCGGCGGGGAGAGGGACGGCATTCCCACACGGATCGGGCGTATGCTCCGAATATGGTGCGGATGCGGGTGCTGGCCAGCGGTTCGAGGGGCAACAGCACGATTGTCGCCAGCGCGAAGACGCGGATTCTGGTGGATGCGGGGCTGAGCTGCCGCGAGCTGATGAAGCGGATGAAGGCGGCGGGGGAAGAGCCGAGGGGGCTGGACGCGATTCTGATCACGCACGAGCACCAGGACCATGTGCAGGGGATGGCGGTGACGGCGCGGAAGCTGGGGATCCCGGTGTATCTGACGGAGCCGACGCACCGGGCGTGGGTGCGGTGGATGACGCCGCAGAGGCGGATCACGTACGCGGAGTGGCTGGAGCAGCGAAAAGCCAGCGTTCAGCGTTCCGGGCTCAGCGTTCAGGAAGAGCCGGAAGCGGGAAGCGGGGCGCAGAGCGCAGAGCGCGGGGCCAGCGTTCAGCGTTCAGGGCTCAGCGTTCAGGAAGAGGCGGAAGCGGGAAGCGGGCGACTGGCGGCGGCGTTGGAGCCGGACGCGGAGGAGAAGGCGGCGGCCGAGGAGGCGATTGCCGAGGCGGCGCGGGAGCCGGAAAGGGACCCCACTTCCCTGCCCGCGGTGGAATATTTCCGGGCCGGGAACGGGTTCCGGATCGGAGACATCGCGGTGACGCCGTTTACGATTCCGCACGATGCTGTTGATCCGGTTGGATTTGTGTTCGAGGCAGAGGGGGTTCGGATCGCAATTGCGACGGACCTGGGCTACATGCCATCTAACGTCAATATGCAGCTGCGAGGCTGCGACGTACTGATGCTGGAATCGAACCATGACGTGGAGATGCTGCGCGACGGGCCGTATCCGTGGTCGGTGAAGCAGCGTGTGATGTCGCGGGTCGGTCACCTGTCGAACGATGCGGCGGGAGAGTTTCTGGCGAGGGGCTACGACGGCGGCGCGGCGTACGTGGTGCTGGCGCACTTGTCGGAGAACAATAACCTTCCGGAGCTGGCGCGCATCAGCGCGGAGCGGGCGCTGCGGGACAGGATGAGCCTGCTGGCGAACCACCTGTTACTGGCAGAGCAGGACCGGCCGCTGGAAGCGATTGTCCTGTAAAGAGACAGGGTTATAATTAGTGGAGCCGCCCCTTTTCGTTGGAGTCTCACCTCAGGGTTGTCGGCCGGGCGTTGGCGAGGTGAGGGGAAAATGAGGACCTGAAACGATGAGCTCCTGCACCGATTCGGTCGTCGGGGACATATTATCGAGCTGGCGGTACGACATTTCGGGGATTTCCCCCGAGATGCGTGTGGACTACGAGGAACATCTGGCGACGTGTGCGTACTGCCGGTCGCGGCAGCGGCTGCACCGGACCATTGACGTTGCGCTCATCACGCTGAGCAGTCTTTGCATTGTGGCGTTCCTGCTGGCGCTGGCGGTGATCCACCATGTGGAACCGCTGCGGACGGCGGCGGTGGTGATGCACCTCGAACATCGGATGGTGGTGCTGACGCTGCAGGCCGCGGCGGTGCTGGGCCTGCTGGCCTCTCTGGCCGCGTGGATTCTGGTGGCGATCGCGACGCCGGTACCGGTGTACATCACCGGGGTGGCGATCGAGCAGGCGCGGGTGCTGCAGGACCGGATCCCCGAGGATCTGCGCAGCCGGCTGCGGGCGTAAGCGCGGTACCGGGATCGTCGGACGGCAGATCGAAGTCCGGTAATTGCGGCCAGGGTTCCCCGTCCCAATCCGAGGTTCTTCCCTTCCAAACCGATCACCACTGGCCAGGAACGGCGCGAGATGGCGCTCGCTGCTGCGTCAGCCCTGCCAGCGCATCAGCTGGGTGAGCTGAACGATGTTGCCGCAGGTGTCCTTCAACATGGCGATTTTGGAGGCGGTGACGTCGGTTGGCGGCATGGTGAACTCGGCGCCGTGCGCTTTCATGCGCTCATAGTCGGCCTGCAGGTCGTCCGTAAAAAACATGGCGGCAGGCTGGTTTTGCTGGAGCAAGGCCTGCTGCCAGGTTTGGGCGGCCGGGTTGCTGTTGAGGGCCAGCTGCAGCTCGGTGCCGTCCGGCTCCTCGGGGGAGGCGACGGTGAGCCAGCGATAGGGCCCGTTGCTGAAGTCGGATTTCTTCACGAAGCCCAGCACTTCGGTATAGAAGCGCAGGGCCTTCTCCTGATCGTCGACGTAGACGCTGGTGATTTTGATCTTCATCGTTGTCCTCGTTTTGAGAGATGGCGGCGATGCCGCGGTGCTGCCTGAGCTTCCTTCGGGTTGACCTGGTCCATGCGGTCGAGGTGGCGTTCGAGGGCGTCCAGGTGGATCGACCAGAAACGGCGGTAGTTCTCCAGCCAGCCGGCGGCGTCTTTGAGCGGGGCGGCCTGCAGGCGGCAGGGACGCCACTGCGCCTCGCGGCCGCGCACGACGAGGCCGGCGCGCTCGAGGACTTTAAGGTGTTTGGAGACGGCGGGCATGGAGATCTCAAAGGGCCGGGCGAGTTCGGTGACCGAGGATACGCCCAGCGCCAGGCGGGCGAGGATGGCGCGGCGGGTGGGATCGGCGAGGGCGGCGAAGGTGTTGCTGAGAGGGTCCTGCATCGGGAATCAAACCAGTTGGTTATATAACCAACTGGTTCAGGATAGGGCAGCCGGGCGGGCGCGTCAATGCCAGCGGGGAAAATTCTTGCGCGCGGGATGCGGCGATGGCGCCGGAAATCGAAATCCCGGGGTGCGTGATCCGGCGTGCGTGACCCGAACGTGCGTGGCGGATCGGCGTTGCGGCGCGATGGGCGGAGTACCATCGGGACCGTGGGCATGGATGGATCTCTTTTGCAGCCGGCCGGAAGGCGTTGGCTGCGCCTGTTTTTCTTCCTGGGACTGGCGGCTTTGGGGGGATGGCGTGCGGAGGGGCAATCGGTGTATCCGCAGCGGCCGGAGGATGGGCATGCGGTTTATCTGACGCGGCAGGACTTTGGCGCACAGGGCGACGGAAGGGCCGACGATTCCGCGGCGCTGCAGCGGGCGATCGACCGGGCGCAGGAGACGGTACATCACGGGATTGTCTTCGTGCCGGAGGGGCGGTACCGGCTGACGCGGACGATCCATGTGTGGGCGGGAATCCGGCTGATCGGATACGGCGCAAGGCGGCCGGTGTTCGTGCTGGCGCCGCAGACGCCGGGATTCGATCGCGGTCCGGGCAAATCTATGTTGTGGTTCACCGACGAGAGGACGCCGGAGGGGGAGCCGATCGCCGACGCGAGCGAGTTCACGTTCTTCAGCGCGGTATCGAATATCGATTTTGCGATTGGGGCCGGGAATGCGGCGGCGGTGGCGGTGCGCTTCAACGTGGCGCAGCACAGCTTTATCGCGCATGCGAATTTTTATCTGGGATCGGCGCGGGCAGCGATCGAACAGGTGGGCAATCAGGCGTTCGACATTCATGTGGAGGGCGGGCAGTACGGGATCGTGACGGGAAAGACGTCGCCGGCGTGGCAATTTCTGCTGATGGATTCGAGTTTTGCAGGGCAGAGCGTGGCGGCGATCAGCACGCACGAGGCGGGGATGACGCTGGTGCGGGACCGCTTCGCGGACACGCCGGTGGCGATCGAGATTCCGCCGGGCGAGGTGGAGCAGTTGTACGGACGCGACCTGGGGATGCGGAAGGTGGGTACGGTGTTGCGGCTGGGGGACACCGAGAATTTGCGCAATGAGATCACGCTGGAGGATGTGGAGTGCGAACGGATTCGCAACTTTGTTGCGGATCCGGGCACGGTCTCAGGCCGCAGGGCACAGAGCACAGAAGAGCAACCCGAGGCCCGCCTGACGGGAGATTTCGTCGAGGATCGGTTCACGCTGGGGATGGAGATTGGGCCGGATGGGCGGGAACGGGGCATCCGGCTGGAACACCACGAAACACCACTGCGAGGCGCAGCTCCGGCCTTCGCGAGCGACATTCCGGCGCTGCCGCCGATGGGGATGTGGGTGAATGTGCGCGATCTGGGCGCGAAGGGCGATGGCGGAAGCGACGACACGGGCGTTTTGCAAAAGGCGATTGACGCGCACCAGGCGCTGTATTTTCCGAGCGGGTTCTATCGGCTGAGCGGATCGCTGCACCTGCGGGCGAATACGGTGCTGATCGGGTTGAGCCCGTTCACGACGCAGTTCGTCCTGGCGGACGACGACCCGCACTTCCAGGGAGCGGGGCCGGCGGTGCCGCTGGTGATTGCGCCCGAGGGCGGGACGAATATCGTGACCGGGATTGGGATTGCGACCGGGAATGCCAATGCGCGGGCGGCGGGCGTGGTGTGGAAGGCAGGACCGCACTCGCTGCTGGAAGATGTGGACTTCTGGCGGGGGCGCAGCGAATACGTCAAAGCGCTGGAGCCGATGGCGCCAGCGCCGCTGCCGTTTGCGCAGAGACCGCCGATGCAGCTGAACGCGCAGTATCCGAGCCTGTGGGTGAAGGATGGCGGGGGCGGCGTGCTGCGGGGGATCTGGTCGCATGCGGGGACCGCACGAGCCGGGCTCGCGATCGAGAACACGACGACGCCGGGAGCGATCTATCAGTTCTCGTGCGAGCACCACATGCAGAACGAGGTGCGCATCGATCACGCGGCACACTGGCGCATCGACGATCTGCAGACGGAGGAGGAGAATCCGGAGGGGCAGGAAGCGGTGCCGGTGACGCTGGAGGGGGCACGGGACGTGGTGTTTGCGAACACGTACATGTATCGAGTGTCGCGGACGGTGCTGCCAAGGAAGGACGCGGTGGTGGCACACGACTCCAGTGGAGTGGCGTTCGACAACGTGAAGGTGTTCAGCCAGACGCGGCTGGCGTTTGACAACAGCGTGTTGGATGTAGGAAGCGGCGTGGAGGTGCGGGCGCATCACTTCGTGTCGTTCGTGCTGGGGCCGGATGGGAAGAAGGGCGCGCCGCTGCCGTTGCCCGCGGCGTTTGCGCCGGGAGCGCAGCTGGAGCGGGTGGCGACAGGGTTCAGCAACGCGGATGGGCTGACGGCAGGTCCCGACGGGACGGTCTACTTCACGGATGCGGCGGAGAACACGGTGTATCGCCTGGATGCCGCGGAGGGGAAGGCGACGACGGTGGCGATTGTGCCGCAGTCGCCGATGGCGTTGGCGTGGGTCGCGCCGGGGCGGTTGCTGTCGCTGAATCGGGACACGACGGCGAGCGAGATTGCGACGGACGCGGAGCTGGGGAATGTGACGGAGCTGGCAAGCGCGAGCGGACCGCTGCGGGCGGGGGCGACGCTGGAGCTGCCGGTGGGGCTGCACAGCGAACTGGAGAAGCTGACGCTGTTGCTCGAACACGAGGGGTACCAGTATCGGGTGGGGAGCAATACGGCGCTGCGCAGCGGGTTGATCGAGGAGCCGGAAGCGTACTTCTATACCAGTGACGGGAAGACGGCGCTCCCGGCGATGGCGATTCCGATGTTCCGCTCCCTGCACGAGAGCAGCCAGCTGGCGCGCTTCAGGCCGGGGGAGACGCGGCCGGTGGTGAGCGAGGACGATGCGAAGACGTGGCGTGGAACGCTCGGCTCCGATGGCCGGATGGCGGCGGAGTTGTTCGCCGAGCGGGGAGGGACGTCGGCGGTCGAAGATACGGCGGGGAACGTGTACATCGCGAGCGGCCAGGTGTATGTCTACGATCGGGAGGGGCGGGCGGAGGGAGTGCTGGAGGTCCCGGAGCGGCCGGGGAGCCTGTGCTTCGGAGGGAAGCAGCGGCGGACGCTGTTCATCGGGGCGCGGAGTTCGGTGTACGCGGTGAAGACGAGGGCGGCGGGAAAGTGCAGGAGGCGGTCAGCGGCGGATGAGGAACATGAGCCAGCTGGCGGCGATCACGGATCCGACAAAGAGCATCCAGCAGTAGATGCCGTAGCGGACCATGGCGCGGGTGGTGGAGCGCTGGGTGATGGCGAAGACGACCGAGGTGCAGGTGGCGAAGAGCAAGACGGCGGTGAAGTGGGAGGGGGTGAGCATCTAGACCTTCCTCCCGATGCGGAGGTTGTGGGCGTCGACGGCGGCAACGAAGTTGAGCAGACCGGCAACGACCACGAACTTGGTGCCGTAGTCGGCGGTGACCAGCTGGACGGTGCTCTGGCCGAGCGAGAAGACGCGGGCGATGACGTAGAGGAGGCCGGTGCCAAGGTCGCCGGCGAAGCCCAGCATTTCGAGGGGGTCGCCGGTGTTGGGCACGTAGACCTGGGCCTGCATGGCGAGGCCCAGGGCAAACATGACGGTGATCGTGACAAACAGGAGGAGGGCGCGGATCCAGTGACGGGTGAGAAGGTGACCGGCGCCGGGCACCAGCCAGCCGAGGAGGAGCGCGGAGTAGGCGAAGCCGGGGGATTTTGGTGGAGCAGGGGTCTGCGCTTTCGAGGCCATGCTTCCTATGACTATAAATGAACGCGGCGCCTGGATTGTGGCCGCGTGCGGGGATGGCTCAGATGCGGAGCAGGTCTCTCTGGATGCGGCCGGTCACGACGGCATTGTCGCGGGAGGTGATCATATTGACTTCGCTGCGAACGCCGAATTCGGGCAGGTAGATGCCGGGCTCGACGGAGAAGCAGGTGAAGGGCAGGATGCGGCGCTCGTCGTGGGTTTCGAGGTTGTCGAGATGGGCGCCGAAGCCGTGCAGCTCCGCAGAGATGTTGTGGCCGGTGCGGTGGGTGAAGGACTGGCCGTATCCGGCATTGCGGATCACGCCGCGGGCGGCGTCGTCGGCTTCAAAACCGGCGATGGGATGGCCGCCGTTGACAAAGGCGCTGTGCACGGCATCGATGGCGGCATCGCGGGCGTCGCGCACGACGGCAAAGACGGTGTGCTCCTGGTCGGTGGGCTCGCGACCGACGACGCCGGTCCAGGTGATGTCGTACCAGCAGGTGCCGGGGCGATTGACGCGGGCCCAGATGTCGATGAGCACGAAGGAACCGGCGGCGATGGGGCGGCTGGATTCGGGGGCAGGCTCGTAGTGGGAGTCGGAGCTGTTGGCGCCGACGGAGACGTTGGGGCCGTGGTCGGTGGTGAGGCCGGCACGGGTCATGGCTTCCTGGAACCAGACCATCATGCCGTACTCGGTGGCGGGAGAGCCGGAACGGGCGCGGCTGCCGATCTGCTGAAAGCCCTCGGTGAGGATTTCGTCGAGGGCTTTCTGCGCGGTGTAGTGGCTCTGGATCTGATCTTCGGTGAGGACGGCCTGGAAGCGGCTGACGAGGTCGGCGGAGCTGACGATGTCTTTGCCGAGGGAGCGGAGGAGTTCGACGGTGCCGGCGTCGACCATGGACACGTACATGATGGCGTTGCGCGGCGAGTACTGCATGGCGATGCGACTCCATGGAGCCAGCATGGCCTTGAGGCCGCTCTCGAGCTCCTGCCAGGAGGAATAGGCGCCCTTGGAGCCGGGGAGAGAGTCGAGCTTGCCGGCTTCGATGCGGTGGACGAATTTGCGCGGGGAGCCTGAGGCAGGGATGGCGTAAAACCAGCGGCGGCTGACGAGACCGTGATCGGGGAGGCCGAGAATGGCGGCGGCGAGGGGATCGCGATGGTGGTGGTCGTAGAATAACCACGCGTCGATACCGGCGCTGCGCAGGGCGGCCTGGATCGCGTCGAGGTCCATGGAAGACAGGGTAAAGGTTGCAGGGTTTCGACGCACAGGAAAATGGCAGGGGCGGAAGTTCCTGCAGTCCCCGGTGCGGCTACTGCGGTCACCATGAAGCGATTTCTGAGATTTCTGGAAGGGACGGCGAAGGTGGTGGTGGTGGCGGCGGTGGTGGTGTGGCTCGCCGACTGGGCGGTGTTCCGGGTGCGTGTCGCGCGGGGAACGGCGTTCGATGCGGTGCAGGTGGAGGAGTTCCTGTCGACGGCGCTCAAGGGCAACAAGCAGGAGTACGACTACATGGGGACGGCGGACGTGACGTGCGCGCGGGCGCTGTTTCCGCATGGCGGCGCGCCGGCGTGCTGGTGGCTGCGGCGGCACACGACGCAGTGGGAGTAGAGGACGGGGCCGGCGGCCTGTAGCCGGTAGCCCGTAGCCTGTAGCCCGTAGCCTGTAGCCGGTAGCCTGTAGCCCGCAGCCGGTAGCCCGCAGCCGGTAGCCGGTAGCCGGTAGCCGGTAGAGAGTCGCCGGCAGCGCGCGGGACGGTGCTACTTCTTTTCTTCGTGGTACTCCTGCTCGGTGTTGATTTCCCAGAGCGCGGCTTTGTCGATGCGGCCGGCGGCGATCTGATCGACGGCGGTCATCGCGGTCAGCATGGAGTGGTCCTGGTTGTTGTATTTGTGCATGCCATTGCGACCGACCAGGAAGAGATTCCGGAAGCGATCCATGTAGCGGACAACCTCGTCGAAGCGATCGTAGGTGCCGAAGTAGGCGGGGTAGGTTTTGGGGACGCGGACGACATGGGTGTCGCGGACGTGCTCGGCGCGGAGGATGCCGATTTTCTCGACTTCGGCGATGGCAAAGCGGGCGATCTGTTCGTCGGGGAGGTTCCAGAGCTCGTCGGTTTCGTAGCAGAAGTATTCGAGGCCGATCCAGACTTTGGAAGGATCGGCGACCATGAAGGGGCTCCAGTTATTGAAGATCTGGAGGCGGCCGACGAGGACGTCGGGCTCCTGGATGTAGATCCAGGTATCTTTGAGGGGACCGCCGTCGGGCTCGGTGACGGTGAGGCGGTCGACGAGGAGGCCGACGGTGATGAAGTCGCGGTAGATGAGGCCGTCGGCGATGGCGCGGATGTCGGCCGGGACATCGACGTCGAGGCTGCGGATGAGATCGCGGACGGGCATGGTGGAGAAGACGTAGTCGGCGGGGAGGGTGTGAGGGACGCCCTGCGGGTCGGTCGCTTCGAGGGAGACAACGCGGTTGTTTTCGACGTGCAGCCGGGTGGCGCGCCAGCCCATGCGGACTTCGCCGCCTTTTTTTGTCACCAGGTCTGCGACATATTCCCACAGCTGGCCGGGGCCATATTTGGGGTAGAGGAATTTCTCGATCAGAGAGGTTTCGGTGGATTTTTGCGCGATGTCGCCGGAGCCGGCGCGGCTGAAGGTCTTTTTGAGGAAGTGGGCGATGGCGGTGCGAAGCGAGAGCCCCTTGATGCGCTGCGCGCCCCATTCGGCGCTGATCTGATTGCAGGGCACGCCCCAGACTTTTTCGGTATAGGACTTGAAGAACGTGAGGTAGAGCTCGGTGCCGAAGCGGTTGATGAGGAAATCCTCGAGGGTTTTCTCATTGCGGCGCGGGAAGAGCTTTGCGCGCAGATAGCCGAGGCCGATTTTGGTCATGCGCCAGGGGCCGAGCTGGCGGATGGTGCGGCCGTTGAGGGCAACGGGGTAATCGAAGAAGCCGCGCAGGAAGTAAATGCGGCTTTTACGCGGACGGACGAGCATGACCAGATCGGGGTCCGCAGCGGTATCGGTTCCCGCGGGGACGAGACGTTCCTGGTTCTGGTAGTGAATGGTGTGGAAGCCGGCGCCGTTTTCAGTGGAGGCGATGGGCATCAGGTCGGTCCACCATTGCATGACGCGGTCGGCTTTGGAGAAAAAACGATGGCCGCCGATATCCATGCGATTGCCGTTGTGGCGGATGGTGCAGGAGATGCCGCCGATGCGCCGGGTGGCTTCGAGAACGATGGGGCGCACGTCGGAGCGGCGCAGCAACTCGAGGGCAGCGGTGAGACCGGCGGGGCCGGCTCCGATAATGACAGCAGTCTTCATGCAGCGCCGGCCGGGATGCAGGAGCGCGAGGCGCTCGGGGCAAAAGAGAGGCGACCAGGCAGGTGAGATGCGCGGGGAAGGTAATCGGTGGGAGTCATTCCTCTCCTATGTTCGTGTGCGGAGGCGTGAAACAGCAACTGGAAGTTGGGTTTTCCCGTTGCAATTCAGGCACCCGGCGACCGGTTCATCAGCTGGGGGTAACGACTTTTCCGGTGCCGCCGCAGGCGGTGCATTCTTCATAGAGGGGGAGATTCGCGCTCCAGCCGAGGGTTTTAAAGCCGACGCCGTTGCCGTTCAGGGCGACGCCGGCAGCGGCACAGGCGGCACATATGCCGTGGGAGCGGCAAAAATCGAGCCAGGTGGAAGGGCGGCCGGCCTCGGTTTGCCTGGCCCGCCACTCGCGGGCGTCATTCCAGCGCTTTTGTCCGGCCAGAAACCGGGCAAGATGTTCGCCGGTAAACGGAACGCTACGAGCCATCGATCAACCCCTCGCGAAGATTCAGCTTAACTCTCGCCCGGTTGCGAGACGATTTCAGTCGCCGCCCGGGGGGAGGGAGCAGCCCCGGACCAAGTCTCCCAGCCGCGGCGGGAAAGGTTCCACGCGATGAGAGAACCGGCGATGGCGGCGGCGGCGAGCAGGGCCAGGGCGACGGACCAGGCGCCGAAGATGAGTTTGCCGATTCCAAAGAGACAGCCGTAAACGAGGACGCAGCCGAGAATGGTATCGAAGGCGTTGGCGCGGAAGTCGCGGACCGGCGGGAGCTCCGGCGCTTCGCGTGCAATGCGTTTCCAGCCATGGATCATGGGATGCACGCGCCGGTAGAAGGCGAGCAGGGTTGCATCGGGCTCGGCGGGAGTGAGGAAGGTGGCGGCGATCCAGGCGATAGTGGTGATGCCGGCGGTAATGAGGGTGCTCTTCGCGAAGACGACGGCATCGCTGCCGGAGAAGTGAACGCGGGAGAGGCCGAGAGCGACCAGGGCTGCGACGATCATGGCGGAAATCTCGCTCCACGCGTTGATGCGCCACCAGAACCAGCGCAGCAGCAGCACCAGGCCCGTGCCTGCGCCGGTGACGATCAGCAGCTTCCAGGCGCCCGCGATCGAGCTCATGTAAAAGGTTGCGCCCGCGGAAATCAGCGTGATCAGCACGGTGGCTAGCTGCGATATGCGCACGTAATGATGGTCGCTGGCCTCGCGACGCACGAAGCGGCGGTAAAAATCGTTCACGATGTAGCTGGCGCCCCAGTTCAACTGCGTGGCGATGGTGGACATGTAGGCCGCCGCGAACGCCGCCAGCATCACGCCGCGCAGCGATGCCGGCAGGTACGCCACCATCACCCGGATGTAGCCGGTTTCCGGATCGGCCAGCCCGGGAAACAGAATCAGCGATGTGAGCGCCACCAGAATCCACGGCCACGGCCGGATGGCGAAATGCGCGATGTTGAACCACAGCGTGGCCAGAAGCGAGTGCTTCTCGTCTTTCGCCGAAAACATGCGCTGCGCAATGTAGCCGCCGCCGCCCGGCTCTGCGCCGGGATACCAGGTGGCCCACCAGTTCAGCGAAATATAGACCAGGAAGGTGATCACCGGCAGATAGGCGGAATGCGCGCTGGGCACGAATTTCAGTACCGCCGGGTTGATGGCGTTGAGCTTCGCCTTCATCGTGGCGATGCCGCCCACGGCGTCGACGGCCACCACCGCCAGCACCGTCACCATGGTCATTTTGATGACGAACTGGAAAAGATCCGTCACCAGCACCCCCCATAGACCGGAAAGCGTGGAGATGAACGACGTGATGGCGATCAGCCCCAGCACCAGCGCCAGCGCTTCCAGCCGCGTCACCCCCAGCACCAGCATGAGGATTTTCACCATCGCCAGGTTGACCCAGCCGAGGATGATGCAGTTGATGGGAATGCCGAGATACAGCGCGCGAAAGCCGCGCAGGAAGGCCGCCGGCTTGCCGGAGTAGCGGATCTCGGTGAATTCGATATCGGTCATCACGCCGCAGCGGCGCCACAGCCGGGCGTAGAAGAAGACCGTCAACATGCCGCTGGCAACGAAACTCCACCACAGCCAGTTGCCGGCGATGCCGCCGCGCGCAACCATGCCCGTAACGGCAAGAGGCGTATCGGCGGCGAAAGTGGTGGCGACCATGGAGGTGCCGGCGAGCCACCAGGGCACGTTGCGGCCGGAAAGGAAGAACTCGTTGACGCTCTTCCCGGCGCGCGCGCGGTAGTAGAAACCGACGGCGGCGTTGGCGGCAAAGTAGAGGGCGATGTACAGCCAATCCAGCGGGGTCAGTTGCATGCCCGGGGTCCTTTCCGTAGGGGCGGCGGCGCGCAGAGACGCGGAGAAAAACGGGAGAACGCAGAGGAAAACCAATCGGAAGGAGACTTTCCAGGCGCTCTGGACACGGCTTCTCTCTTGCTCACATCGTCCTCGTGATTTTGTGGAGCGTTCTGGGGCGGTCGGGATTGAGTCCGCGGATCGCGGCCAGGTGCGCGGCGAAAAGCTGGGCCG
>DATJNE010000021.1:0-12368 GCA_035508305.1 Acidobacteriaceae bacterium
GCGATGTCGAGGTGCAGCCACGGGGTGTCCTCGGCGAACTCCCTGAGGAACATGGCCGCGTTGATGGCGCCGCCGTAGCGGCCGCCGGTATTTTTGATGTCAGCAATACTGGATTTGATGACATCGCGGTAGTCATCGTCGAGCGGGAGACGCCAGAAGTGCTCGCCGGAGACGTTGAGGCCCTGGGTGAAACGGTGGTAGCTGTCCTCGTCGTTGGCGAAGATGCCGGCGTTGAGCTGGCCCAGAGCGACGGCGACAGCACCGGTGAGGGTGGCGGCATCGATGAGGTGCGTAGCGCCGAGCTGTTTGGCGTAGGTGATGCCGTCGGCGAGGACGAGGCGGCCCTCGGCGTCGGTATTGATGATCTCAATGGCTTTCCCGGGCTTGCCGGGGGCGGGCATGGCGATCTGCACGTCGCCGGGCTTCTGCGCCTTTCCAGAGGGCATGTTTTCCGCCGCGCAGACGATGCCGATGACCTTGACCGCGGGCTGGAGCTGGGCGATGGCGCGCATGGCGCCGATCATGGCTGCTCCTCCGGCCATGTCGTACTTCATCTTCTCCATGTTGTCGGAGGGCTTGATGGAGATGCCGCCGGTATCGAAGGTAATTCCCTTCCCGACCAATCCGAGGACGGGGCTCACAGGGGCGCCTTTCGGCTCGTAGGTCATGACGATGAGCGCGGGCGGCTCGTCGGAGCCCTGGGTGACGCTGAGGAAGGCGCCCATTTCGAGCTCACGCATCTTCTCCGTGCCGTGGACCTGACACTGGATGCCGAACGTGCGGCACATTTCGGCGGCGCGCTGGCCGAGGATGGTGGGGGTAAGGCGATTGCCGGGCTCGTTGATGAGCGCGCGGGCGAAGTTCTGCGATTCGGCCACGATCACGCCCTCGCGCAGGGCCGCTTCCGCTGTCGCGCGGTCGGAAGAAGCGGGCGCGACCACCTGGACGGTCTGCACGCTGCGATCTTTGCGGTCGGAGCGGTAGGTGTCCGAGTCGAAATCACCGAGGAGGGCGCCTTCGGTTAGAGCGCGAACGGTGAGCTTCGGATCGAGAGCATCGCCGATGGGAACGGCGATGGCGATCTCGCGCAGACCGCGGGGTTTGGCGAAGCGAGCGGCAGTGGCGGCGGCTTTGCGCACCTCGTGCGGGGTGAGCTTTGCCGCCTTGCCGAGGCCGACGATCAGGAGGCGCTTTGCCTGGAGACCGGCGGGGTTATGCAGCAGGAGGGTTTCGCAGGACTCGGCTTTGAACTCGCCCGTGTCGAGGATGGACTGGGCGGCTTTGGCCGGAGCATCGTCGGGAGCCAGAAGGCGAACTTCCGGCCTGGCAGCGGCTTTCGGGGCGGCGTCGACGGCGAAGACGGCGAGGAGGCCGGTGGCAACATCGGAGGGCGGGGAAAACGAAAGGTTCGTGTTCATAACTTGATGGATCTTCCGGGGAGATTAGGATTTCCGCCCCCGGGCGATGGCGGCGCGGGCTTCGCGGTCGGCTTCGCGGCGGCGTTCGGTTTCTCGTTTATCCCAGTCCTGTTTGCCGCGGGCCACGGCCAGTTCGCATTTGACCCGGCCGTTGCGAAAATAAAAGCGCGTGGGGATGAGCGTGAGGCCCTTTTGCTGCGTCTTTCCCGTGAGCTTTCGAATTTCCTCCTGGTGGAGCAGCAGCTTGCGTGTGCGCAGCGCGTCATGGTTGTTGTAGCTGCCGTGGGAATACGCCCCGATATGCGCATTCAGCAGAAAGGCCTCCCCATCCTTAATGAGGCCGTAGGCATCCCTGAGATTGGCTTTGCCTTCCCGGATCGACTTGACCTCGGTGCCGCGGAGGGCTACGCCGGCTTCATATTTCTCGAGCAGGAAGTAGTTGTGCGAGGCGGAGCGGTTCTGGGCGGCGTCGCGCGCGCCGGAAGCGACCGGATCGCGCGGTTTGGCTTTGGCCGGGGCGGCGGGTTTTCCGGGATGGGTGACGGAACGGGCCATGGGGGCAGTCGCAGATTCTCATCGTATAACGCGGGGGCGGAGCGCGAAACGGGCGGGGCGAGGCAGGGGAGCAATTACCGCAGCAACATGAGGTTAAGGACACATCCCGGGTCTGGGGTGCGATACTATACCGGGCACGAAGCGGTGGCGCCGGCCACTCGGTCCTTACTCCGGGGAACGCAGGGATCAGCCGCTCCGGCTTCCACGATTCCCTGTCTCCACGATGGAGCTGCATGAAGCGAAGTCTTGTGATCCTGGCAGTCCTCGCCACGATGCTGGCGGCGGTACAGGCGGCGCGTGCGCAGTCGGCGTCGCACTGGTTTAAGCAGGGCGCGACGGCCGAAGCCAAAGGCGATACGCTGGCGGCCTACGAGGCCTACTATCAGGCGTACCAGAAGAAGCCCACAGACGAGCGCTACCGGCTGGCGTGGGAGCGGACGCGCTTTCTGGCGGCAGCGATCCACGTGGAGCGCGGAGAAAAGATCCGCGACCAGGGGGATTACACGGGTGCGCTGACGGAGTTTCTGCGGGCCATCGAGATCGATCCCGGCAACGAGCTGGCGTCGCAGGACATTCAGGCCACGCGCGCGAAGATGAACGCGGAGAAGCCGGCGCCGGAGAGCGCGCCGCGAACGACCGACGAAGCTCTGGAGCTGGCGGCGCCGATCGAGCTCAAGCCGATCTCCAACGAGCCGCTGACGCTGCACATGGTCGAGGACAGCCGCATCATCTACCAGGCCATCGGGAAAGCTGCGGGCATTAACGTTCTGTTCGATCCGGCGTACAGCTCGAAGCGGATCCAGGTGGATCTGAATAACGTAACCCTGGCCGATGCGCTGCGCATTGTGGCGACGGTGTCGAATACGTTCTGGCGTCCGATTACGTCGAACACGATCTTTGTGGCGGAGAACTCGCGGAGCAAGCACACCGAGCTGGATGAGCAGGCAGTAGAGACGTTTTACCTGCACAACGTCTCGCAGCAGAACGACTTCACCGAGATTCAGACGGTGCTGCGCAATTTGTTTTCGCAGGGGGCGCGCATCAACGGCGTCGCCAGCGAGAACGCGATTGTGATGCGGGCCACACCGGACGAGCTGCTGCTGGCGAAGCGGCTGATCGAGGATCTGGACAAGCCAAAGCCGGAAGTGGTGATCGACGTGGCGGTGCTGGAAGTGAGCCGCGATCTGCTGCGGAATATCGGCATCCAGCTGCCGCAAACGGCGAGCATCAACTTCCAGCCCTCCAATGCCAATCTGAATAACAACAACAGCAGCAGCAGCACCAGCACCTCCACCAGCAGCACATCGACGACGACGAGCAGCATCACACTGAACAACCTGGCACATCTGAACTCGACCAACTTCGCGGTGAGCATCGGGCAGGCGGCGGTGAACCTGCTGCTCACCGACACGCGCTCGCGCATTATCCAGAATCCGCAGATTCGCGCTTCGGACGGGCAGGAGGCGACGCTGAAGATCGGTGAACGCATTCCGATCGCCACCGGGTCGTATCAGACGGGTGCGGCCACGGCAATCGTCAGTTCGCTGGTCAACACGCAGTTCCAGTACATCGACGTGGGCGTGAATCTGACCATTAAGCCGACGGTGCACTTCGATCGCGACGTGAGCATGAAGCTCAAGGTGGAGGATCTGGCCACCAACGGCAGTTCCAACATCGGCGGCATCACCGAACCGATCATTACGCAGCGCGTGGTCGATCAGACGATTCGCCTGAAGGATGGCGAGCCGAGCCTGCTGGGCGGGATCGTGCAGCACCAGACGACCTGGTCGATCAGCGGAACGCCGGGGCTGGCCGAGCTCCCGCTGCTGAAGTACTTCTTCAGCACGCAGGAGAAGGAAACCACCGACGACGAGATTGTCTTCCTGATCGTTCCGCATGTGGTGCGGGCAGAACAGCTGGATCCGGGCGACCTGCAGGAGATCGACACGGGGACGACGAACGACATCCAGCTGCGGCCAATCAACCTGATGCAGGTGGCGCCCCAGCTGCCGGCATCGGCAACGCCGGGAACTCCCTCGGCAGGACAGCAGACGGCGCCGGCGGCGGCACCGTCGGCGGCAGCGGCCGCACAGCGGGCGATGGCCAACATGGAGCAGCAGGCCAACGCCGCTCCGGTGAGTTTGCAGGTGAGCCCGCCGCAGTCAACGGTGAAGGTGGGTTCGAGCTTCAAACTGTACGTGAATCTTTCGGGCGGCAACGACGTATTCGGGGTTCCGATGGATGTGCAGTACGACCCGTCGAAGCTGTCGCTCATCAATGTCGACTCGGACGATCCCCAGCACCCGAATGTGCTGGGCAGAGACGGGCAGGCCGTGGCACTGGTGCATCGCGACGACGGCCAGGGCAACATCGCAATCGCAGCCTCGCGTCCACCGGGAACGAAGGGGGTGAGCGGGGCATCGGGCACGCTGTGTGTGCTGACGTTCCAGGCAAAGGCGGGCGGCGACGCAACGGTAGCCGTTACGCACCCGGTGGTGCGCAACAGCCAGCAACAGCCGGTGCCCGCGATCGGATCACAGGCAGTCGTGCACATCCAGTGAGCGGCTGGGCGGGAATGAAGTTATGCAGTTGAGCGGTTACAGGCAGAGGAGAAACGCGAAGGACCGGGAAGCCGGTCTAACTCTGGTGGAGCTGATCGTTACGGTCGCGATCCTGAGCATTCTTGCGTCGGCCGCGGTGCCAATTGCGCGCTTTCAGGTAAAGCGGGAGAAGGAGCGCATGCTGCGCTACGACCTGTGGCAGATGCGGCGAGCGATCGACGAGTATAAGGACGCGGCGGACAAGCACGCCTTCCAGACGAAGGTGGACAGCCAGAACTATCCTCCGGATCTGCAGACGCTGGTAGATGGCGTGGATGTGCAGGGCAAGAAAGTGCGCTTCCTGCGGCGCATTCCAGTCGATCCCATGACGGGGAACGACGACTGGGGACTGCGGTCGATGCAGGACGACCCGGACAGCGACTCGTGGGGCGGGCAGAATGTGTTCGACGTCTACTCGAAATCCGACGGTACGGCTCTGGACGGAACTAAATATTCGGACTGGTAAATTGCGGCTGAAAACTCCAATTCGTCGATCGGAAGACGGCTTCACGCTGGTGGAGCTGATGGTGGTGATGCTGATCATCGGCATTCTGGCCGCGGTGGCGATCCCCAGCTTTGTGGCGGCCATCAAAAGCGCGAAGGAAGCTGCGCTGAAGGAAGATCTGCATGTGATGCGGGACGCCATCGATTCCTACACGATGGACAAAAACAAGGCGCCGCAATCGCTCGACGACCTGGTGCAGAGCGGCTATCTGAAGGAGATCCCGCAGGA
This sequence comes from Acidobacteriaceae bacterium, assembly GCA_035508305.1. Lineage (GTDB taxonomy): Bacteria > Acidobacteriota > Terriglobia > Terriglobales > Acidobacteriaceae > Palsa-343. The sequence goes on from DATJNE010000021.1 coordinate 5,307, forward strand.
CCCCTTCACGCACAGCCGGGATACGTGGGTGACGGCGAGCGACGACACGTATGCGGATCTGGACGAGACCGAGCCGGGTATCAACGACGTGCACAGCGGTTCGGAGGAAGAGGGCTCGAACGGGCAGCCGTATTCGACGTGGTGAGCCAGGCGATGGACGTGCCGTGGAAGAATGGCTAAGGCCGGCATGCTTCTGCCTGAACTTCCGCAGATTCACGAACGATTTCTCTGGCTGAGCCGCCTCGCTCGCGAGCGGTTCGCGGACTCGCTGGGTGGCAAGCTGCTGCTGCGATGCGGACTGGACGCCGAGGGGATCGCGGCGGCGATTGCGGCCAGCATTGCCGGAGCGGCATCGCTTTGCGTGGACGCGGACGCGGACCGTCTTCGCGACGGGCTGCGCGCGGGTTTTGTCGATTTTGCTGTGGGAAATTCGGACGAGGCGCTGCGGATTCTCAAGAACGAAATTCGACGGGGACGGGCCATCGCGGTCGGCCTTACAGCCGATCCGCACGCATGCATGGATGCGATGATGGAGCGCGGTCTGCAGCCCGATCTGCTGTCGGCCGTTCCGGAGCGAGCTGCAGGCGGCTTCAGGGAACACGGCGCGGTAGCTGTGCCTGCGCAGGATTTCCCTGATGCGGGCACCTCTCTCGTCGCCTGGTCGATGGACGACGATCCTTCGCGATCGATGGCGCGGATCGCGCCGATGGCAGCCGCGTCGCTCGATCCGGCGCGCAGCGATACTCCTTCGCGGCAGCGGTGGCTCGATCGATCACCGCGCTACCTGGGACGCGCCTTCGCAACGCGACAATGTCTGCGCATGACGGAAGAGGAGATCGCCGTATTTCTGCCTCAGGCGCGCGCTGCCTTTCCTTCCGCGAAAATCAGACGCGACGGTCATGGCGTCTGACGCGATTCGGCTACGGGCGTGTGCATCTTTTCCGTTCCGTTCCGTGTCTGAATCGTTGTACGATCCAGCAACGGAGGTTCGTTTTGCATGGGGTCACAAACGGAGTATCCCGCTTTCGGCTACCAGCCGGAGTCGGTCCCGCAAACTCCTCAGGAGCTGCAGGATGAGCAGCGCCGGCTGCGCCGCCTGCAAATCATGGTGAACATGGTGATGTCGGTGATCGGCCAGGACATGTCGCTGACGGTGGACGAAGCCTCAGAGATGGTGGCCGACACGCGCCGCGCCGCTCTCGTCATGTTTCCGGGCAAGGAACTGGCTTTCGATCTCATCTACAAGCCGCGTCTGCAGCGGCTTATGCGCGAACGCTTTCGAATCCACTAAGCGTTCGCCGCGCCCGCTCTTCTTCTATTTTTGTTCGAGCGCCGTCAGCCGGAACGTAATCGTTCCCCAGAAGAGGCGTGCCCTCATCTGCACGGGGATGTGCCGATCGTCGTCGGTGTACCAGATCCAGATGTTGCCGCGCGCCTTCACCGTGCCGGCGGCCGCGGTCGGCTGGACGCGGATGGTCTGATAATTTCCCAACGGCACCCGCACGGTCTCACGAGCTTCGACATGCATGGTGACGGTAACGGTGTGCATTGCATCGGCCACGGGAACCTGAAAGTTCTGGCCTGGGGTGAGCGTCTGCGAGGCGGGATAGAAAATCGCCGACAGCAGATCGGTGACGCAGGGACCAACCGGTGCTGCAGAGTGCTTGCTGGTTCCCTTCACCAGATTCTTCTCGTTCAGCAGCGCTTTGCCCTGCGCGTAGTCAAACCTGAGGTCGGTGCTAACCTGGCGGCGGCCCTCCTGCAATTGCTTGGCAAAACCGGCGGAGCAGCCGGTGGTGCGATTGAAGGAGGACTGAAAGCGATCGCTGACGCGGTAGATCAGATTGATGGCACCCAGGGTGTCGCCGCTGGCCGAGACGCGCTCCTCGCCGCCATCCTGCTGGAGATGCATCACCGTGGTCCCGGCAGGAAAGACGCGCCAGTCGACGGCATAGGTGAGGGTCTCATTCGAGGGATAGGTGTATCCGGCGCGCGGAGGAGGGAGGGGCACAGTACTCGGCGTCTGTGCGCCAGCCGCAGGGAGAAGCAGCAGCCCGGCGGCCATCAGCCATTTCGATACCGGAAGCACCCAGGTCTTATCGGCGCTTTCAGGCAAAAGACGATCCCTTCGCAATCGACTCCTTTAGTTCCTCAGCAGGATGAGCTTCAGGATGAGGGCAGCATACATGCCCGCCGCGCCCAGCAGCGCGTTATATTCACGATGTGTGCGGTACAGTGCCGCCGAGAATACCCCGTTGGCGTGCCCGGAACCTCCGGCGGCAACCAGCCTGGGCAGGAGGCGCGGTACGGTCGCCGCCCAGGCATCAAACCCGGGAAAGGCGGAGCGCAGATATTCCTCTTCCGCACGAATGACCGGAATGTAGATCGCCGCAAAGAGCGCGACCATGGCCGCGGCGAGCCAAAGGCTGCGCGCGGCGAGAGCAAATCCGAAGGCGATCATCATCGATCCAAGATAGAGGGGATTGCGCGTGTGCGCATACGGACCGGTGGTGGTGAGCTCGGCGTTCTTTTTTACATAGCCGGAGGCGTAGCCGCGCAGCAGCAACCCCGGTGCGACGAGCACGAGGCTCAGCAGAAGGAAAAGCGGTGACGGCCGCGCGGACCAGAAGAACACAACGGCGAAGGCGAATCCGAGGGGGACGCGGATGCGCCGCGCGATGCGCTTCCATGCGACGGCCACTCAGCGCACCTCCTGGAGGAGTTCGAGGGCGGCCTCGACGACGGCTTGCGGCGTGATGGTCAGCAAACCGGCCTCGGGCTCGCTGCGGCGCGCGTGGTCGCGGACGCTCTCCGGATGGCGCAGGACGCGGCCTGGCCCATGGAAGGGACCGTTGCGCGCCGGATCGGTGGGTCCGTAAATGCCGACGACGGGACGCCCCAGGGCACTGGCCAGATGCAGAGGACCGGTATCGCCGGCAATGGCGAGGGCGGCGCGCCGCGTGACGGCGATCAACCCGGGCAGATCGAGGGTGAGAGCACGGGCTGTCCCGCCACCGCTCTCCGCAATTTGCTGCGCGAGGTACTCCTCCGCCGGCCCGGTGTTGATGACGACGGAGTAGCCCGCAATGGCAAGCTGCCGTGCCACCGCGCCATAGCGATCCGCGGGCCAGCGTTTTGCGCCCCAGCCTGCACCGGGACTGAGGAGCACGAAAGGCTGCGGCAACTGCGCTGCCTTCACCTCCGCGTCGGGATCGCACGGCAAAAGCGGCATGGACAAGGGGAGATTTTCCCCGAAGATGGCATTTGCTACTTCGAGCGACTGCTCAATGACGTGGACGCCACAGGTGGGAACTTTCTGATCGAAAAACCATCGCGCCGGAGCTTCTCGCGGTTTCTCCTCGCCAATGATGCGACGGGTTCGCGCCCAGCGAGCCACCATCACGGCGCGCAGCGCGCCCTGCATTTCGACGGCGACGTCGTACTTCATCGCGCGCAACTGGCTGCGCACGCGGCGCATGTCGCGCCAGGTTGCGGGACTCAGCGGCGACTTTGCCCATTGCTTGGCCGGCACGATGTGGATACGGTCGACGAGCGGCATGGTTTCCGTGAGCGGCTGGCAACCGGCGGCGCAGAACAGCCCGCGCCATTGCGGCTCGATTGCCCAGCCGATCGTCCACTCCGGATGGGCCTGGCGCAGTGCGGTGACGGCCGGCATGGAATGGAGGATGTCGCCCATCGCGCCCAGGCGGACGACGAGCAAACGCAGGTGCCTGGGATTGTCAACCAATCCTCTATTTTCTCACGGCGTTGGCTACCGCCTGTCGGGCTTGCGGATGGCCGAGAGCGGGCAGCAGCGCGAGGAGCCGATCGATCGCGCCGGACTCATCGTCGAGTCGAACCACCAGCCGCGCGGCGTGGAGCGGAGCGGTGCTCTCCAGCATGCGGCGCAGGTACGGGTTGAGGCGCGTCATGTCTTTCTCGGTGGTGAAAAATGCCTCAGCTTCATGTTGACGCCGCAGCTCAATCAGCTCCGCGATGTCGCGATCGGTATAGGCATGATGATCGCGCCAGGCGCGCATGGCGGCCACGGTGATCCCGCAGGATCGCAGTCCGGAGAAGAATTCGCCGACCCGGGCAATTGCGCAGAAAGCGATCACGCGATTCGCAGCGGGTAGTGCCAGCCGGCGTTCCATCCACCAGACAGGCCCGGCAAACCCGCGGCGGCGCAGCTCAGGTTCCAGATCCCGATCTTCCTGGCGCATGGCGACAAATTGTGCCCGCGACAGCGACGGAAACCCCTCCCGGAGGCGTCCCGCGGGCAGCAGCTTGTCGCGGAAATCGTCACAGTGCAGCGCCACAATGTCCACGTCGCGTGCGAGTCCGCGATGCTGGAAGCCATCGTCGAGCAGATGCAGAGCGGGACCGGCAGAGGAAGATTCCGCCAGCACTCCGGCCTGGTAGCGACTGGCTCCAACGAAGACCGGCACCTCTGCGCTCTGCGCAATCAGCAACGGCTCGTCTCCAAATTCCTCAGCCGAGCCGTCGGGGTCGACTTTCTCAACAGCGCCAGATCGCCGGCCGTAGCCGCGCGAGAGGACGTCCACGCCAATGCCGCGTTCGCACAGCAACTGCGCCAGGCGGATGGTCAGCGGCGTCTTGCCCGAGCCGCCGACGGAGAGATTGCCGACGCTGATCACGGGTCCCTGGAGATGCTTTTGCGCCAGCCAGCCGTGGTTCCAGGCGAAATTCTTCGCGCCGGCAGCAGCGGCATAAAGAGGGCGGAGCGGCGCGAGGGCGCGGCTCATGCGCGGACCTCATCGGGCTTCGCCCGCGTCTCTGCCGCTTTGGATTTTGGCGCTCGGATCAGTTCGAGGAGTGCCTGAACAGCGCGCTCGGTCGCGCCTGCCTCGCTCTCGAAGACTTCCTTGCCCCGCGCACCCATGGCGCGCGATTCGGCGGAGCCCGACAGCATGGCGGGAAGTGTCTCCTCCAGCTCGCTGGGCCGTACGATGCAGATCGCGTCGCGCTCGCGCAGCTTCTCCACGATGCCGCGGAAATTCTCGTAACTCGGCCCCATCATCACAGGCACGGCAAATTGCGCCGGCTCGAGGGGATTGTGCCCGCCCAACGGAACCAGGCTTCCGCCCACAAAAGCTGCCTGGGCCAGGGAATAGATGGAGGCCAGCTCGCCGATGGAATCCAGCAGAAAGACGGTTCCGGGCTCGATGGGCTCGGGAGATTCGGCCCATTCGGTGCGCTGGACCCAGTTCCCTGCGCGGGCCATGAGGATCTGGGTGACCTCGCCAAAGCGCTCTGGGTGGCGGGGCGCGAGGATGGTAACAACGTCCGGAGGGACAAATTCCAGCAGGACCTGTTCCTCGCCGGCGAGCGTGGAGCCGCAGACCAGCACGCGTGAATCCGGAGCCAGATGCTCGCGCAGCATGGCCGCGATCGGCGACGAACCCGCTGCGCGCACATCGTACTTCAGGTTGCCGGTGACCTGAACGTGGGTGGCGCCGAGAGCGGTCAGCCGCACGGCGTCCAGTTCAGTCTGGGCGAGCACCAGCGCCAGGTCGCGCAGGAGCGGCCGCCAGAGCCGCGCGAATCGCCGATAGCGCGGCCACGAACGATCCGAGATGCGTGCGTTCACCACCGCGACGGGGATTCCGGCGCGGCGGCACTCGACGAGCATGCGCGGCCAGAATTCGGTCTCCGCCAGCACGAGCAGCCGGGGCCGCAGCGCACGCAGCCAGGCACGCACGGCGAAGCGAAAATCCAGGGGGAAATAGAAGACCCGATCCGTGCCGAAACGCTGCCGCGCCAGATTTTGCCCGGTACGCGTAGTCGTTGAGATCGTCACGCACCACGGCTCCTGCACGCGCTCTCCCTGTGAACCGGTCAGTTGCGCATCCAGTTCGTCGATGAGCCGGCTGACGGCCAGCACTTCTCCGACAGAGACGGCGTGAACCCAGACGATCCTTCTTCCGTCTAATGCTGGCCGGAGGCGCCGAGGAACGAAGCCGAGCCGCTCGCTGAGACCTTCACGGTACTTTCCGCTGGTGGCCATGCGCAACAGCCACCACGGGGCGCTAACGACCAGGACCAGCAAAAGGGCGAGACTATACAGAATCAACATCCGCTTACCAATCTCACCTTCCTCTGGTCATAAGGCAAGATGATAATGGTGACCATGCGCTCGTGTTCGCTCCGCGCTGCTCTGCGACGCCGGTGGCCGTTGTATCTTCTGCTGGTTGCAATCGTCCCGCTTACTCTGGCCGAATCCGACCCACCTCCGGCGAAGGAGGCTATGGCTTACCCTGCTTTCGATTTTCATGCCAGGGAGCAGGTGGCGATCGCGGCAGAACCCTACGACACGCCGGAGAAGTGCAAAATCTTTAACGTCGATTATCTGAAATACAATTTCCTTCCCATCCGCATCATCGTCACCAACACCGGCGACAAGCCCATTTCGCTGCGCGATGCGCGTATCTTCTTCGTGAGCGCCGCCGGCGACCGCATTCCGGCTGCGGAGCCGGAAGACGTGGAACGGCGGGTGAAACCACGCGACAGCCGCGGCTACGATATTCCGGTCGGGCCGATCAAAGTTCACACCAAGGGCAGCGCCTCGGACAGCAAGATCGAAGCCGATTTCGATCACTTCGAATACGCCGCGCTGGCGGTGGAACCCCACACGACCCGAGCCGGGTTCCTGTTCTACGACATGCAGGGCCTGGGCAATACGCCGCTGCACGGGGGCAAGCTCATCCTGCGGGAGCTGCGCGACTCCAGCGGAAACGAGCTGTTCTACTTTGAGATTCCGTTCGATAAGTACCTCGAAGCGAAGAAATGAGATGACGCCGCGATCGCAGGCGACCACGACGGAACCGCAGGTCGCGGGCTAAGGAGCGACGGCAGATCGAGAAGATTGCTCGCACCGCAGGATCTCGCCAGGATTGGGACCCGCCAGGCTCGATCCACGCTTAGCGTGTTTCTCCCGAGGAAAACTGCGTCCACGGACCGGCTTTCATGTCGCGCAGGATCGGCGCCATCCAGGCGTACTCCGGGTGGGCTGCCAGGAACGGTTTGGCCAGGAAGTCTTCA
>DATJNE010000022.1:0-27269 GCA_035508305.1 Acidobacteriaceae bacterium
CGCTCTCCGCTCTAAATCACTCGCAGCAGCAAAAGAATGACGATGATGAGCAGGATGAGGCCGAGACCTCCGCTCGGGTAGTAGCCCCAGCTGCGGCTGTGGGGCCATGCGGGAAAAGCGCCGATCAGCATCAGGATCAAAAGGATGATCAAAATCGTAATCATGTGGGTTCCTCGTGCGCGGGAGTCTTGAGTCGCTCCCTGGCTCTCCATCTGGATGCGCGGCGATTGGCGCGGGGATGTTCCGCGCCGGCGCTAAATCGCAGGCAACCCGGCGAGGGTCCGGGCGCGGCGAAAGACGCGCAGCATCATGGCGGCGGTGAGCTTGCCGGTGTTGGTGTTCTGCAGAGACGGGTGGTAGCTGGCCAGCAGCCAACGGTTGCCGGGGATGCTGTATTCGGCTCCATGACCGAAGACCAGCGGCCCGCGGCGCTCGATCTGACCGGTGCGCAGCAGATGCGCGACGACGCCATCGAAAGCGATCCTGCCGAGGCAGACAATCGCACGCAGTTCGGGAAGCGCGGCGATTTCTTCATCGAGGAAGGGCGCGCACCTGGCGATCTCGTCGGGCAGCGGCTTGTTGCCCGGTGGAGCGCAGCGCACGACGGAGGTGATTTGGGCGTCGCGGAGCTGCATGCCATCGCCGCGATGCGTAGATGTGGGCTGGGATGCGAAACCGGCGCGATGAAGAAGGGGGTACAAAAAGTCTCCGGAGCCGTCACCGGTGAAGGGACGCCCGGTTCGATTCGAGCCGTGCGCGCCCGGCGCCAGGCCCACAAAGAGCACGCGCGCGCGCGGATCGCCGAAAGAGGGAACCGGCTTGCCCCAGTAAACCCAGGAAGCGAAGGCGCGGCGCTTCTTTTCGGCGACAGCGATGGAGTGATCGCGCAGACGGGGGCAGAGGTTGCAGGCGACGATGCGCTGGTTGAGAGCGGCCAGCGCGGGGTTTTCAGTTGCAGCAGGAGGCACATGGCGATTGTAGAGGGCGATGCGAAAAGGGACGTGAGGCGTAGAATGGGGGCGCTTCAGGAAAGCGTTTACGCAAGCACCAGTTCTGCCTACCCGGGAGACGAATTCCATGCTCAATCGAACGAAGCTTTTTCTTGCGCCCATGACCATGGCGCTCCTCCTTATCTTCTCCGGCTGCAGCAAGTCCCCGCAGCCGGCGCCGGAAGCCAGCCAGCCGGCGCAGCCGCCCATTCCGCAGATCGGCGGCGAACCGGTCGTCAAAATCACACGCCCGGCCACTACCAACGGCCAGGGGATGGAGTTCCTCTCGGCGACGCTGTTTCCGGGACGCGGCATGAACGTTTTCCAGATCACCGCGAATGTGCCAGGCAAGGGCGAGATCCCGATCCTCGCCTCGCCGACTCTGGAAGAGGCGGCACAGAAGCTCAACGGCGGCGCGGACGATCAGTACGGCAACGCGAGTTTCAGCTTCGGCGGTGCGTTCCTGGTACCGTATCCCAACCGGATCATCGGGCCGCTCACGCCCGACGGCAAATCGGTCATCACGCACTGGCACGGTAAGACGATCATGCTGCCGGCCAACTGGCACTCAAGCGCCGACCCGACCAAGGACAAACACGCGATGCACGGGCTGATCCTGGCTTCGCAGACCCAGGACGTGGCGACGCAGAACATTCCCGACGGGCAGAGCGTGACGGGCGTGATCCACGCGGGCGACTTCGGCGGACACTGGCTGTCGCAGACCGATCTGACATTCACCGTTTCGCTGACCGGCCCCGCGGTGGATGCTGTGATCGTGGCGAAGAACGTGGGCAAGGAGCCTGAGCCGATGGCGATCGGCTGGCATCCTTACTTCGCGATCCCGAGCGGCGATCGCAAGCAGGCCCTGCTGCACATTCCGGCCACGAAGGTGGCCGCGATCAACAACTACCAGGACGTTTTCCCGACCGGGGATCTGATGCCGGTGAAGGGAACGAAGTACGACTTCACGGCGCCGAAGGGCAAGGCGCTGGACGACGACTACTTCGACGACAACTGGTCGACGCTGACCCGGACGGACGGGGTCGTCGATGTGACTCTGGCCGATCCGGCGACGGACTACGGCGTGCACGTTCTGGGCCTGTCGCCCGACATCCGGACAATTCAGGTCTACGCGCCGCCAACGAAGGAATTCGCCGCGATCGAGGAGCAGTTCAACTTCGCCGATCCCTTCGGGAAAGAGTGGGGCAAGATGAACACTGGCATGGTGACGCTCGATCCCGGCAAGTCCGTCGAGTGGCACGTTCGGCTGACGCTTTTCCAGCCGGGTAAGTAGGAACCAACCCCACCCATCCCGCGGAGGAGCGCGACAGGGTGGGGTCCGGGAGCCGCCTTTCGTTCACAGGCCGGTCGTTCCGGCGGACGAAGGTGGCGCTCGGTAGAATCCATCCATGGCCGATCCTACGGTTTCGTCTCTCGCCTCGCCGGAGGTGCTGCAGCGCGCGCGCCGGATCAAGTTGTTTCTGATGGATGTGGATGGGACGCTCACCGACGGCGGCGTATGCCTCATCTCAACCGTGGGCGCGCAGGGAGCCGCGGATCCGCTCGTATCGGAGATGAAGGTCTTCAACGCGCGGGACGGGCAGGGCCTGTCGCTGGCGCACACGATGGGGATCCAGACAGGTTTCATCACCGGGCGGTCTTCGCCCGCGGTGGCGCGCCGCGCCGCGGAGCTAAGGGTCACGTTTGTTTATCTGGGACAGGCAAAGAAAACGCAGGCCTTTGAGGAATGCATGCAGAAGGCCGGAGTGACGGCGGAAGAGGTCGCGTATCTGGGCGACGATCTGCCCGACATTCCGCTGGCGCAGCGGGCGGGGCTGGCGGTGTGTGTGGCGGGCGGCGCTCCGGAACTGGCGGCGGTCTGCCACTTTACGACACGGCTGCCGGGTGGACACGGAGCCGCGCGGGAAGTGATCGAGCTGATCCTGAAGGCGCAGGGACGGTGGGCAGAGGCGGTGCCGCTCGCGCTGGCGTGAACGGGCGGGAGGCCGCCGGTTGACTGGCCGACGGGGCAGGGCGGTGCGCAGGTCGTCCCTTTGCGTCAGAGGCCGCCTTCGAAGATCTTCTTGCTGAGGTAGCGTTCGGCGGAGTCGGGGATGAGGGTGGCGACGCGCCTGGCGGGGCCGAGGCGTTGCGCGATCCGGATGGCAGCGTGAACCACGGCGCCGGAACTGGAGCCGGCGAGAAGGCCTTCTTCCGCAGCGAGGCGCTTCACCATGGCGAATGCATCTGTATCCGCGACTGCGACAATTTCGTCGCAGCAGGAACGATCGAAGGTGGCGGGGACGAAGTGGACGCCGATGCCTTCCACCTTGTGCGGACCGGGCGCGCCGCCCTGCAGAATGGAGCCCTGTGTCTCGACGGCAACCGTGAGGATGCGCGGGTCCTTCTCTTTGAGGAAGCGGGCGATGCCGGAGAAGGTCCCGCCGGTGCCGACGCCGGCAACGAAGGCATCGATGCGGCCATCCATTTGCTCCCATAGTTCGACGGCGGTGGTGTCGTGGTGAAACTGTGGGTTGGCGGGATTCTCGAACTGGAGAGCGGCCCAGACGTTGGGATCGGATTTGGCAAGAGCGAGGGCCTGGCGGATCGCGCCGGCCATGCCTTCGCCTTCGGGGGTGCGATGGACTTCGGCTCCGAAGCCGCGCATGAGGGCGCACTTTTCTTCGGCGAAGCCTTCCGGCACGAAGAGGATGACGCGGTAGCCGCGGTTGACGCCGACCAGGGCGAGCCCGACGCCGGTGTTGCCGGCGGTAGCTTCGGTGATGATCGAGTCCCGGTGGAGGAGGCCGCGGCGCTCGGCGTCGAGGATCATACCCAGGGCGGCGCGGTCCTTGACGGAGCCGCCGGGGTTGAGGAACTCGATCTTGGCGAAGAGTGCGGCGGAGACGGAATCCGGGATGCGCCGCAACTCAAGGACGGGGGTGTGGCCGATGAGGGCGGTAACGTCGGCTGCGGTGCGGAGGGTGGAGAGGGCGCCGGGTTGAGGCATAGGACAGGACATCATAGCAGTGCGGGTCGAGGGTCCGGGGTTGGGGAAGCACCTATTGGCTGCGGGGTGCGGCTGGAGATACCTCATGGTTGCAGCTGCGGGACGGGATGGTGCGACGAGGGTCTTGCCCCCCTCCTCCTGCGGTGGGTGTGCGGCATAGGCTGATTGGGCATGGGTCGCGGCAGGGCGTGTTTGGGTGTGTGGCAAGCTCTTGAAAGGGAATGAGTTGGGGAGGGCAATGGGGAGGGTAATTGACGGGGGCAGTTCCCCGGATGGAGCCGGGAGATGGGAGGGAGCCTCTGGTGGCGGGGGGTCTTTCGCCCACTCGTTTTGGCGATTCGAACTTGTTTCCCGGGGGGCCAGGCATCGTGACGGGAATCACTGAGGAAACGGCACCGAAGGCGGACAATCCAAGCCAGAAGAGGTGGGCCATGCTATTCCTTCTTTGGCTCGTGCTCTGCGTTGTCGCTCTTTTCCTGATCCTGCTCCCCGCAGCAATCTGGCAGCGTGAGATTTACCGGCGCTATACTGGCAGCCGGGTGGTGGCATGCCCGGAAAACCAGCAAACTGCCGCCGTCGGCATTGACGTACGACATGCGCTGGCGACCGGAATGCATGGATACCCGGAGTTGCGTTTGTGCGCATGCACGCGCTGGCCGGAACACGCGAAGTGCGGCCGGGGGTGTCTGTCCCAGGCGGCTCGGCCGGAAGCTGGCGAAGGGAGGGTGGCGGCGAAACCGATCCACCACCTCCCCATCCTTCTCGCCGCGTTTGCGGCGTGGTGCCTGGGAGCCATCTGGCATTCGCAGTATCTGTTCCGGCCGCTGCTGATCGACGCGATCGGGCTGACGCGCGCGCAGGCGAGGCAGATGGCATGGTGGAACTCGCCGCATCTGCTGACTCTGGCGGTCTGTCTGCTGTTTGCCTATGGAGTCGCCTGGCTGCTCGTGGTGTGTCACCGCAGAGGCGTCCTGATGGGCGTGCTGATGGCGGTGCTGCTGTGCGGAGCCGTCATCGTGACGAGCTGGTATGGCATCGCAGGACTACCGCATGAGCTGTTGACAATCGAAGCGGGTTACATCGTTCTGGCGACGGTGATCGTGGGAGCGATTGTGGGCGGGTTCTATGACAAGCCCGCCTGGCGAACGGAGACGTGAGCGCGGTGCCGGGGTGACCGTGCAGCACGCAGCGGTGGCGGCGTCGTGCAAAACCATGCGCTTTCGCTTATGATCACGCGCTATGAGGACATGGATCGTCGCCACATTGCTCCTGGCAACCACAGCCTTGGCCCAGCAAACCCACAACGAGTATGAGCCGCCCAACACGCCGGGCGCCGGGCAGAAACTGCTGGCGCAGTTCGTGGGTAACTGGGATGTGGTCAAGACGTTCTATCCGATGAAGGGTTCGCCGATCGTGACGAAGGGCGAATGCAGGCAGTCCATGGTCCAGGACGGGAAGTTTCTCGAATCGGACTTCACCTTCTTCAATGCGGACGGGACGAAGAGCACGGGCACCGGAATTTCCGGGTTCGATTCCAAAACGAATCGCTTCACGACCGTGTGGTTCGACTCGCGGCAGACGACCATGTCGATTCGGCAGAGCGACGGCACTTTCGACGGGAAGAACATCGTCCTGTGGGCGACCGCGTTCGATCCCGATCGTCCGGGACGCAAGACGGTCGCGCGCGCGCATCTTGAGGACGACGGCCGCGTGCTGGTCCATCGCCATTACCTCATCGATGACAAAGGGAACGAGCGGCTGATGATCGAACTGCGGCTGACGCGGAAATAGCCGCTACTGCGGCGGCGCAGTTTCCGAGGCGACGCGGGTTTTGGCCGGGCTGAGGGGACGGGGGTAGTAGCCGGAGCGGGTACGGACGTAGAGCTTGCCGTGGTGGGGGGCATGGGCGTCGACGCGGATGGTGCGATAACCGCCGAGGCTGGCCGGCTTCGAGGAGTGATAGCCGATGGTGTACTGGTTGCGGATGTCGCGGGCCACTTCAGCGGCCACGACATCGACGTCGGCGAGCGATTTGGGGAAGAAGGCCAGGCCGCCGGTTTCATCGGAGAGAAGCTGGAGCGCGCGGCGGGCCCGATGAGCTTCCTGGCCGCGATCGTCGTCGCCGAAGAGCAGGCCGATGGAGTAGACGACGGGACCCTGAAGGTCCTGGACGCGGCGGATCGTCTGCTCGAGGTTGAGGGTGGAAGCGTTGTCTTCGCCGTCGGTAATGATGAGGATGACCTGCTTGGAGCGGTGCGCGCCCTGGGCGAGTTGGTCGGCGGAGGCGACGACCGCGTCGTAGAGGGCTGTGCCGCCCCGGGAATCGATGTGAGAGAGGCCCTGGCGGAGTTTGTTGATGTCGGAGGTGAAGTCCTGGTCGAGAAAAGCCTCGTCGGAGAAGTTGACGACGAAGGCTTCGTCCTCAGGGTTGGAGGCGCGGATAAGATCGAGAGCGGCGGTGTTGACGGCCGCGCGCTTGTCGCGCATGGAGCCGGAATTATCGACGAGGATGCCGAGAGAGATGGGAACGTCGGAGTGGGAGAAGGAGACGATGTTCTGCGGTGTGTTGTCCTCGAAGACGTGAAAATCGTCGCGGCTGAGGTCCTGGACGAGGTGGCCATCGCCGTCGACCACCGTGCAGTTCAGGACGACTTCATCGACATCGCGGGTGAGGGTATAGACGCCGTGCTGGCGCTGGACTTCCTGGTCGGTCACGGCGGAGGGGTTGGGGTGGGAGGGGCTGACGGCGGCGTTATCGGCGGCGTCTGGCGAGACGATGGGGTCGTGGTCGACGTCGAGGGGCGGCTGCGTTTCCGGCTGCTGCGGATTGGGCGTGGTGGCCGGGGCGGCCTGGGCTGGCGGAGCGGATTGCGGCGCCGGCGTAGCGGCCTGGGCGAGGAGGCCGAGGGGAGCGGCTGCGACCAGGGAGGCGAGGAGGAGTCGGAGGCTGCTGCAGGGGCGCATAGAGTCCAGCACGTGCATGTACAGTAAGTTGCGGCGAACCCGGCGGAGGCTGCAACCCTGTCTACAATTTACGCCAAATTGCGTGGGTCCGGACTGGTTGGCGGCCAGCCCCGGGGTGGCATTCATGCCTTACTGCAGGGGCGCGTAGTAGCCTGCGCGGGCGTGGACGGTGAGCTGGGGCAGGCCCGGGGGGGGTGACAGCTTCACCTTCACCTTGCGCCATTTGCCATCCATGCGGGCGTCGTCGGTTTTGTAACCGAGGACATATTCATTGCGCAGTTCGGCGCTGATGCGAGTGGCGATGTCGCCCATCTCGGAGAGGTCGTCGACGCGGAAGAGGCGGCCGCCGGTGTCGCTGCTGATGTCGTTGAGGAGTATGGGGCCGTTGCGTTCTTCGACGGTGGCGGCTTCGGGATCGAAGATGCCGATGGAGTAGATCTGGACGTCGGCCTCCTTGACGGCGGCGCGGACCTCATTTTCGGTGTAGCGGCTGCTGTTGTCGCCCCCATCGGAGACGATAAGGAGGGCCTTGCGCTGGTACCTGGCCTGCTTCATTTTCTCCAGACCCATGTAGATGGCGTCGAGCAGGGCGGTGCGATGACCGGCCTGGACCGTGGCGAGGCGCGCCTCGATGTCGTCGGTGGAGGAGGTGAAGTCGGAAATGAGCTCAGGGCGGTCGTTGAAGCCGATGACGAAGAACTCGTCCTGGGGGTTGGAAGTCTTCATGAACTGGAGGACGGCGCCGCGGGCGCGGACCACCTTATTACTCATGCTGCCGCTCAGATCGAGGATGACGCCGATGGAAACGGGGGCGTCGTCGCAGGCGAAGGTGCGGATGTTTTCCGGGTGATTGTCTTCGAGGATGGTGAAGTTCTGCTTCTCGAGGCCGGTGACGAGACGATCCATGGGATCGGTGACGGTCAGGGGGATAAGGACGATGTTCGTGTCGACCCGGAACTGAATGCCGGTGCGCAGAGAGGCGCCGGCGGTGAGGGGGATGGAGGGATCGGTTTTGGCCGCGACGGGCGGCGGCGTGTTGACGTGGACTTCGTTGAGGGGATCGTCGGCGGAGGTGTCCTGACCGAAGGCCGGAGCAACGAGGAAGAGGAGAATTGGGGCGAGGAGAAGGGACAACAGCGGGATGCGCCGGGCGAGGCGGACCGCCGGTTGGGGCTCGGGAAATCCATCCCAGCACGCGAAAAATTGACTGGGGGAGAACGCCTTCGAACCACCCGAGCACGTTTTGCAGGAACGCGCCGGAAACCGCGGAGATGCAGTGGCACTAGGATCGCGCCCAAAGATGGACGCCATGGCCTGACCTCTCGTGTGTCGATACTGGCACGACTGAGGGGGCTTCGGCAATAGCCAATCGGGGTTTTGAACGAACCAATGACAATTGCTGCGTGTCCCCGCTGCTGGGCCGTACGCACTTTGATGCAGGAAAAGGGAAAGCGGGAAGCTGGAAGGAAGAAGCGGGATGCAGGAAGCGGCGCGATAGAATCGTGCGATAGACGCAACTTATGGCTCGCATTTATCCCTTTCGCGCGCTGCGCTACAACCTTGCCCAGGTCGCCGCTCAGGATGTAGTGACCCAACCCTATGACAAGATCACGCCGGCCATGCAGCAGGCGTACTACCAGCGCAGTCCCTATAACCTTTGCCGGATCGTCCTGCGCATGCCGGAGCTGTTCGATCAGGAGGGCGACGGGTACGAGAACGCGGCCCGGGATTTCCGCTCGTGGCGGGAGCACGGGATCCTGGCGCAGGAAGGTCAGCCGTGCATCTTCGCCTGCGCCCAGCGGTTTTCCGTTCCGGGACAGCCGGGGGCGATACAGGAACGGCGGGGGCTGATCGCGCTCGGTGAACTGTATGAGTACAGCAGGGAGGTGGTGTTCCGGCACGAGCAGACGCTCTCGGGGCCGAAGAGCGACCGGCTGAACCTGCTGCGGGCGACGCGGGCGCACTTCGGGCAGATCTTTATGTTGTATTCGGACCCGGCGCACAGCGCGGAGGAGGTGTTGTTCGGCGACGGATCGGTGGGGGAGACGCTGCCGGATATCGAAGTGACGGACGAGTATGGGGTGGTGCACCGGGTGTGGAAAGTGACCGACCCGGCGAAGATCAACCTGGTGGCAACGGCGATGGAGGACAAGAAGCTGATCATCGCGGATGGGCACCATCGGTACGAGACGGCGCTCCACTATATGAAGGAACGGGGGAAGCCGGGCGCAGGAGAGGCGTGCGAGCGGATGAGCGCGGGGCTGCCGCAGCCGGCGTATCCGGAAGCGGCGGCGATGATGACGTTCGTGAATATGGATTCCGAAGGGCTGACGATTTTGCCGACGCATCGGGTGGTATTCGGGCTGGCAGGATTTGAAGCGGCGCGGATGCTGGAGGCGGTACGGCCGTATTTCGAGGTTGAAGAACTGAGAGAGCGGGATCTGGCAGCAGCGATGGCGAGGCTGAACAGGGCTCAGGGTTCAGAGCACGAGTCAGCGAGTCAGCGAGGGGCGGTCCGCATTGAGGAGGAGACCGCAAGCGGTGGAACCGCGTTCTTGGCGTTGACAGCGAAGGAATGGTTCCTGCTGCGGGCGAAGGCGGAAGCGATGGCCGGGGTGCTGCAGGGGAAATCAGCGCGGCAGCGGCAGCTGGATGTGGTGCAACTGCACCGCCTGGTGCTGGAGAAGCTGCTGGGGATTTCGCCGGAGGCGATGCGGGAGCAGAGGCATCTGCGTTATCTGCGCGACGCGGCGGAGGCGGCCGACCAGGTGGCGCGGGGCGAGGGGGATGTGGCGTTTCTGATGAATCCGGTGACGATGGAGCAGCTGCGGGAGGTCGCGTTTGCCGGTGAGGTGATGCCGCAGAAGTCGACGGACTTTTATCCGAAGCTGCTGAGCGGTCTGGCGATCTATGCGCTGGATTGAGGCGGCGGCGGTGCTGGGTATGGCTGCAGGGGCCGCAGGGTTTCAACAGCAGAGCCAGCCGGCGGCGCCGCTGGCGCAGAACCCGGCGGTGCCCGTGGCGCCGGCGCCGGTAGCGCCGCCGCGGGTGCAGCCGCCGCAGTTCCTGGTGGTGGTGGACGCGGCGCACGGGGGCAGCGACATTGGAGCGCGGCTGAGGAACGGCGTTCTGGAGAAGGAGATCACGCTGGGGATCGCGGGACGGCTGCGATCGACGCTGCGGGCGCGGGGAGTCGATGTGCTGATGGTGCGGACGGCGGATGTGGATGTGGCGCCGGTGAACCGGGCGGAGACGGCGAACCATGCGCAGGCATCGGCCTGCCTCACGATTCACGCGACGGCGACGGGGAGCGGGGTGCATCTCTTTACGTCGTCGCTGACGCCGACAGCGAATGCGCGGTTTTTACCGTGGCAGACGGCGCAGTCGGCTTACGTGACGCAGAGCATGAAGCTGGAGTCGGAAATCGATTCGGCGCTGGCGCATGCGGCCATCCCGGTGACGCTGGGACGGGCGTCGGTGGCGCCGATGGACAGCATGACGTGTCCGGAGGTGGCGGTGGAGGTGGCGCCGGTGGTGGCGGGGCATGTGTCGACGGCGAAGGCGGTGACGGACGCGGGTTATCAGAAGCAGGTAGTGGATGCGATAGCGGCGGCGCTGGAGCAGTGGCGCAGCGACTGGAAGCCCTGATGATTTCGAAGTTCCAGAAGTATTTGTTTTTCGCGATGCTGGTGGCGTGCGTGGGCATGGCGGCGTTCCTGATCCGCCTGCGGAATCGGGCGCAGGACCGGCTGGCGGCGCAGGCCACCGCGGCTCCGGCGGAGATGGCGGAGACGACGAGCCCGCCGACGACGGTGACGCTGTATGTGCCGAACGATCTGGACGACTCATTGACGACGGTGGACACGAGCCTTTCGCTGCCGGCGGGCCGGAATGCGCAGGCGCGGGTGATTCTGGAGAAGCTGGTGGAGGCGTATAACGCGCCAGGGTCGACACACCCGATGCAGGTGGCGTCGGGGATCGACGATGTGTACTTTGTGCCGGTCCCGCAGGGGAAGGATGGCACGGGCGGCGGAGAGATGGCGGTGATCGACCTGAGCGGTGCGTTGGCGGCGGCGCAGCCTTCAGGGATCGAACCGGAGACGTTGACGCTGCTTTCGATGATGGCGACGCTGCATGCAAATCTGCCGGCCGTGACAGAGGTGCATTTTCTGGTGGATGGGCAGGCGCGGGAGACGCTGGCCGGGCATGCGGATATGACGCGGACCTATCTGGCGGGGGAGGAGCCGAGCGTTCAGCGTTCGGCGCTCCGCGTTCCGGGTGAAGAGAACGGGTTGCGGGGTACGGGTTACGGGTTACCTGGCGCGAGTCAGCAAGTCAGCGAGCCAGCGAGTCCGCTGCGGGCTACCGGCTCCCGGCTTCCAGCTACCCTCCCGGCTCCCGGCTCCGGGCTGCCGGCTGCAGCGCGGAGCGGCGAATGAAGATTGGGGTGTTCGATTCGGGGTTTGGCGGGCTGACTGTGCTGCGGGCGCTGCTCCAGCGGGTTCCGGCGGAGTATGTGTATCTGGGGGACACGGCACGGCTCCCGTATGGGGCGAAGTCGCGGGAGACGGTGGCGCGGTACGCGGTATCGAGCGCAAAGTTTCTCGTGGACGAGCAGGGCACGGAGTTTCTGGTGATCGCGTGCAACACGGCCAGCGCGCTGGCGCTGGAGGAAATTCGCGACGCGGTAGGGGTTCCGGTGCTGGGCGTGGTGGAGACGGGGGCGAACGCGGCGGAGGCGAGCTCGAAGACGCGGGACGTGATGGTGATTGCGACAGCGGCGACGGTGGAGAGCCATGCGTACGCGGCAGCGTGCGCGGAGCGGAGGCTGCGGGCGATCGAGAAGGCGTGCCCGCTCCTGGTACCGCTGGTGGAAGAGGGGTGGATCGAGCATCCAGTGACGGCCGAGGTGGTGCGCATCTATATGGCGGAGTTGATGGAGCAGGCGCGAGCGGCGGGGCTGAACGCAGACACGCTGGTGCTGGGGTGTACGCACTATCCGCTGCTGCGGGCGCAGATCGAGAAGGCTGTGCCGGAGAGGCTGCGGGTGATCGACTCGGCAGAGGTGACGGCGGAACAGGTGGCGCAGCGGCTGCGTATCCCGGAGAGCGGGGCTGGCGCGACGGCGAGATTCTTCGCGACGGATTCGGTGACGAAGTTTCGGGCGCTGGGAAGCCGGTTTCTGGGACAGGAGATCGACGGGGTGAAGCTGGTGGATCTGGAAAGGCGGGGAACGGGGAGCAGGTAACGGGGAACCGGGAGTCGGGAGCAGCCTCTCGCGATGGACACCTGAGGGATACGAGGGGGCATCAGACCGAGAAGGGGTGGATGGAGAGGGCGCGAGAATCGAGAACGTTATCGCTCGAAGGTGGGAGGGGAGGGGAGATTGTGTTGCACGCGTGTAACCTTCCCGGTACCATACAGTCGGCGGAATCCGGTTTATTCCTAAGGAGATAAAGTTATGGCGGAAGAGAAGCAGTTCAGCGGGTTCAGCTGGTTCCTGGCAGGCCTGGGGCTTGGCGCCCTGATCGGGGTGCTGTATGCGCCGAAGGCGGGGAAAGAGACGCGTGAGGAGCTGATCAGCAGCGCGCGCGAGGGACGGGAGTATCTGAAACAGAAGAGCCGCGACGCGGTCGATTCCGTGAACGACCTGGTCGATCGCGGGAAGACGCAGGTGAACGAATACGTGGGCCGTGGCAAGGAATATGTGGAGCGCGGCCGGGCGCAGTGGGACGAATTCGTGAACCAGGGGCGCCAGTTCGTGAACGATCAGGGCGGGCGTGTTTCGGCGGCAATGGAAGCCGGCCGGCAGGCGTATCAGAACAACGCATCGACGAATCCCGAAGGCGTTTAGCAGAGAGAGCGGCGAGCGGCCCGCTGGAGAAGAACGGCGGGCGCGGTGTTCCGTGCCGGTGGCGTTGGCACGGAGATTCCGGCAGGGAGCAGACCATGCCTCATAACATTCCGGAGTGGGTGTACATCACGTTTACCGCCGTGACGGCGGCGGGTGTGCTGCTGCAGGCGCTGGTGCTGCTGGGGATGCTGATCGCGCTGAGGGGCGGCCTGAAGCGGCTGAATGAGGTCGCCGGCAAAGTGGAAACGCAGGCAATGCCGCTGCTGGAGTCGACGCGGGACCTGCTGCACGATGTTTCTCCCAAGCTGAAGGTGACGACGCAGAACCTGATGGAAGTGAGCCTGACGGCTAAGGAAGTGGGCGAGAAGGTGCGGACGCAGTCGACGCAGGTCGCGGGTGCCGTGGAAGATCTGCTGCGGAAGGCGGCGGTGCAGGCGGATCGCGTGGATGAGATGGTAACGGGGACGCTGGAAGTCGTGGCGCACGCGACCGCGACGATGCAGAAAGCGGTGACGGGTCCGGTGCGGCAGGCAAGCGCGCTGCTGAGCGGGCTGCGGGCGGGATTCGACGTGCTGCGAAAAAAGGAGCATGCAGTGGACGCGCATGAGGTGCATGCTTCAGCCGACGGGGATCACTTCGTATAAGATCCGCCGGGTGACGAAATCATTCAGTCAGCTGCCTTGATGCAGGTGCGCGGTTTTCATCCCTCGACGGGGTGCGGGGACTTTTCTTTCTGGTGAGGCAGCGCATGACCACGACAGCGACGCCTGCCGGGCTGCTCGACGACCCGGCGTCCGCATCCAATGCGGAATCGCGGTACACGATCAGAGAAATGAAAGAGTGCATTGAGCGGACGCCGCGGATGGAAGCGCGGGCTCCGCTGTCGACGTATCGTTTACAGCTGCATGGAGGGTTCGGCTTCGCGGACGCGGAGGCGGTGCTGCCGTATCTGCGGGCGCTGGGCATCGGGGACTGCTATGCTTCGCCGATTTTCGAAGCGCGGCCGGGAAGCATGCACGGCTACGATGTGACGCGGCACGACCGGCTGAATCCGGAACTGGGGGGCGAGGCGGGTTTCGCCCGGTTGGCGGGGCGGCTGCGCGAGCTGGGCATGGGTTTGCTGCTGGATATCGTGCCGAACCACATGGGCGTGGGGAATGATTCGCAATGGTGGCAGGATGTGCTGGAGAACGGGCGCGCGTCGCAGTACGCCAGCTACTTCGACATCGACTGGAATCCGCTGAATCCCGACATGAAGGACAAGCTGCTCCTGCCGATCCTGGGGTCGCAATACGGCGACGAACTGGAAGCGAAGCGGATCCAGATGGCGGCGGTGGACGGGCGGCTGATGGTGCGGTATTTCGATCATCTGATTCCGATTGCGCCGCGCACACTGCCGGCGATTTTTCCGGACGCGGAACTGGACGAACTGGGGGCCCCGCAAAGCCTCAGGGATTTGCTGCGCGAGACGGCCCATATTCCTCCGCACGACACGACGGACGCGACCCTGGTGGCGCAGCGCCAGCAGCAGATGGCGGAGCTGAAACCGCGATTGCAGGAGGCGCTGAGGAGCGCAGAGATGCAGCCGGCGCTGGAACGGGCGCTGGAGCGGATCAACGGGGCGGAGGGGGATGCGCGGAGCTTCGACCGGCTGCACGACCTGCTGGAGCAGCAGCCGTACCGGCTGGCGTTCTGGCGCGTTTCGAGCGAGGAGATCAATTACCGGCGATTTTTCGATATTAACGACCTGGCCGGACTGCGAATGGAGAATGCGGAGGTATTCGCGGCGACGCATTGTCTGATCCGGCGGCTGCTGGCGCGCGGCGAGGTGACGGGGCTGCGGATCGATCATGCGGACGGGATGTTCAATCCGCGTCAGTATTTGATCCGTCTGCAGTTACTTTATGTAGCGGCGCACTGCTGCGGGGAAACGGCCCAGGGGCCAACGGGGGCGAACGGGATCGAGAACGAGGTGCGCGATGCGATGCGCGGCCTGGACTGGTCGTCGGCGCAGGGGCCGCTGTACGTGGTGGTGGAAAAGATTCTGGAACCACGGGAGTCGCTGCCGCGGGAGTGGCCGGTGCGGGGCACGTCAGGGTATGACTTTGTTTACCTGGGAAATCAGGTTTTCATCTACAAGGCGAACGAGCGGCGGTTCACGGAGTTTTACACCAGGCTGACGGGCGAGACGACGGATCCGGAGACTCTTATCTACGAGTCGAAGCTGAACGTGATGCGGAACGCGCTGTCGAGCGAGACGTATGTGCTGACGAATCTGCTGAGCCGGCTGGCATCGGCGAACCGCAAGGTGCGGGACTTCACCGACGATCTGCTGGAGACCGCGATCCGGGAGACGATTGCGTGCTTTCCGGTGTATCGGACGTACATCGACGATCGCGGGCAGTACACGGAGAGGGATCGCGCCTTCATCCGGCTGGCGGTGGCGCGGGCGAAGCGGCGGAACCGGGAGACGGACGAGTCGGTGTTCGACTTTCTGGAGAACACGCTGCTTCTCCACGGCAGGGCGGCCGAGGAGATCGATCCCGGAGAACTGTATTTCGCGCTGAAATTCCAGCAGCTGAGCGGGCCGGTGATGGCGAAGGGTGTAGAGGACACAGCCTTCTACGTCTACAACCGGTTTCTGGCGTCGAACGACGTGGGCAGCTCGATGGATGCCTTTGGGATCGAAATGGAGGAATTTCACGATGCCAACGGGGCGCGGCTGCAAGTGGCGCCGGATGCGATGCTGGCGACGTCGACGCACGATACGAAGCGCAGCGAGGACGTGCGCAGCCGGATGGATGTGCTGTCGGAGATGACGTACGTGTGGCCGTCGTACGTGCGCCAGTGGGTGCGGCTGAATGCGCGCCACAAGCGGACGCTGGCGGATGGGCGCATGGCGCCGAGCCCGAACGAGGAATATTTCCTCTATCAGACTCTGGCGGGGTCGTGGCCGTGGCGGATGAAGGAGCGCGGCGAGCGTGAGGAGTTCCTCGGTCGGATGCAGCAATATGCGACCAAGGCGCTGAGCGAGGCGAAGGTCAATCTGAGCTGGACGAATCCCAACCCCGCGTATGTGGAGGCGGTGCACAGTTTTCTGCGGGCGATCCTGATGCCGGACGCGCGCGGGCGGGAGCCGCGGTTTGTGGAGACGATGGGGGAGATCCTGCCGGCGCTGCGGATGTTTGGGGCGGTGAACTCGCTGGCGCAGGTGGTGCTGAAGGTGGCGTCTCCGGGGGTTCCGGATTTTTACCAGGGAACGGAGATGTGGGATCTGAGCCTGGTGGATCCGGACAACCGGCGGCCGGTGGACTATGAGGTGCGGCGGCGGGCGCTGGAGGGATTGCAGGAGCGGGCGACCAGCGAAGGCGAGCTGGCGGTGTGCCGCGCCGTCCTGGACCGTCTGAGCGACGGGCGGGTGAAGCTGTGGACGATCCACCGGGCGCTGCAGCTGCGCAACCGGATGGCGGAGACGTTTCGGCGTGGAGAATATGTGCCGGTGACAGCTACGAATGGCCTGGCGGAGCATGTGCTGGGGTTTACGCGCGGCGGGCTGGTTCTGGCGGTGGTTCCGCGATTCGCGTACACGCTGATGGGCGGGAAAGCGCGGCTGCCGCTGGATCAGGCATGGGGGCGCGGAGATCTGGTGGCGCCACAGATGGCGGGCGCGACGCTGGAAAATGCCTTCACCGGAGAACTGGTGCGGTTGGAGGCGGATGGGCGCTTGCCGCTGAAGGCGATGTTTGCGGAGTTTCCGGTGTTTTTGGGGAGCCGGGAGTAGGAGCAAGGTCAGCGTTCAGGCAAGGCGGGCGCTTTCCCCAATTCGGCTCTGGACCTCGTTTTACATACGTTGCACCTGGCCGAAGTTTCACGCTGGTGCGTCGTGCTGGTCGCGGTCCGTGGTCTCAGTGAGGGCGCCGAGCTTTTGGGCGAGAGCGGGGCTGAGGGCGTTTTCCGGGCAGCGCCAGCTCCAGTTGCCGCTGGGGCGCGAGGGCACGTTCATGCGGGCTTCGCTGCCGAGGGCGAGGATGTCCTGCACGGGGAAAAGGACGAGATCGGCGACCGATGAGGCGGCGGCGCGGATGAGGGGCCAGACGACATCGGCGGCGGGACTGTTGGAGGGGGCGCCCAGGTAGACCGACGCTGCGGCCTTCTCTGCGTCGGTGGCGCCATGATCCCACCAGCCGCGGGTGGTGTCGTTATCGTGGGTGCCTGTATACGCCACCGTGTTGGTGACAAATCGGTGAGGCAAATGAAGGTGGGCGCCGCGGCCGGAGAATCCGAACTGCAGGACTTTCATACCGGGGAATCCGAAGTGCTCGCGCAGGGCATCGACTTCGGGGGTAATGAGGCCGAGGTCTTCGGCAATGAAGGGGAGCTGGCCGATCTGGTCGCGCAGCGCCTGAAAGAACGCAGCGCCGGGGGCCTTGATCCACTGGCCGTTGACGGCGGTTTCGTCCTGAGCGGGGATAGCCCAATAGGCTTCAAAGCCGCGGAAGTGATCGAGGCGGATGATGTCGTAGACCGAATGGGCGCGGCGGATGCGGTCGACCCACCAGGCAAATCCGGATTGGCGGAGGACATCCCATTTGTAGAGGGGATTGCCCCAGCGCTGGCCGGTGGCGGAGAAATAATCGGGTGGAACGCCGGCAACGCGGATGGGGGTGAGGTTGGGGTTGAGCTCGAAGAGTTCCGGATGGGTCCAGACGTCGGCGGAGTCGTAATTCACGAAGATGGCGATGTCGCCGACGAAGGCAATGCCGCGGGCGGCGCAGTATTCGCGCAGGGCGCGCCACTGCTCGTCGAAGGCGAACTGGAGGAGCTGGGAGGTGGCGAGCTCTTCGCCGTGCTCGATGCGGAGGCGCTCGAGGGCGCCAGGCTCGCGGTGCTTCACATCGCCAGGCCAGTCGTGCCAGGAGGCGTTCTCGAAGCGGCGGCGGAGGACCGAGTAGAGAGCCCAGTCGTTGAGCCAGGAGGCGTTCGTGGTGCAGTAGGCGTCGAAGCGGGACCAGTCTTCGGGAGTGTGGGTGTGGAGGAAATTGCGAGCGGCTTCCTCGAGGAGAGGGAGTTTCGTCGTATGGACGGCTTCGTAGTCGATGGGACCTGAGCGGGCGGGGAGCGAAGCCAGGCGATCGTGGGGGATCCAGTTGCGATCGGCGAGGAATTCGAGGGAGATGAGGAGGGGATTGCCGGCGAAGGCGGAGAGCGCGGCGTAAGGCGAATTGCCGTAGCCGGTGGGACCGAGAGGGAGCACCTGCCAAAGCCGCTGTTTGGAGGCGGCGAGAAAGTCGGCAAAAGCGTAGGCGGCGGGACCCAGGTCGCCGATGCCTCCGGAGGAAGGTAGAGAAGCAATATGGAGCAGGAGTCCTGAAGAACGTTCAAAAGGCATGTAAAACCCTTACCTGATTAGTGTGCACGAAAGGCCGAAAGGTTACATGCGAGGGCGCGACGGCTGGGCTGAGGGCCGATGACGACGGCGAGGCCCGTTCGCGGGGAGCGGATTCCGGTGAACGGGCCTGATGGCGGATGCAGGACTGGGTATGCTAGCGGTGCCGGGGTGTGTCTCGAACGCTACGTTCCGAGGTACATGACGTGGACGAAAATGCCGAGACGGACGTTGTAGGCGAGGTACCAGCCCACGTCATCCGGATCGGGGTAGAGGATGATGTCGTCGGAGTCCCAGAGCCAACCGTCGCAGTAGGCGACATCGGCCGGAGCGACGCTGAAGTAGAATCCGCCGAACGCGAAACGGGAAGGATCGCCGCCGGCGAGACGCCAGACCTGCCCGGCGCCGGTGCGGCCGGGGAAGTGGCCATGCTCCCAGGGATGGTCGAGGTGATAGGCGGTGGGGTTGGGAACGTGACCGATCCAGCGCCCGGTGCCCGCGTCGACGTGGGGAGCCGTGGGATGGCCAGGCTGATCGGGATGGCCGGTGGGAAGAGGCGTGTGGGTGATGGGACCGTGCTGCGGAATATAGCCGCCGCCGACGGGAGGACGAGCGGGTCCGACGGGTTTGGGAGCGACGTGCGAGGTGGGCGCCGGATGCGACGAGGGGGCGGGATGCCCGCCTTCAGGGCGCTGTGCGTGGGTGGGAAGCGTGAAAAGACAAAAGGCGAGAGCTGTGAGAACTGCCCAGGGACCGATGACCTTTTTCATGGACTCCTCCGGGACAACAGGGATCAGCGTACAAGGTATGGGCTACAGGGTACAGGGACAGCGATCAGGTAGACGGACGACGCTGCAGGAAGGACGAGAACGGCCAGAAGGGATCAGGAGGGAGGGTCGGATTCGAGGAAATCCCAGACGATGGAGATCTCGGCCCCGAGGCCGTGCGCGATGCGGGTGGCGGCGGACTCCACCTGGAGCATGAGACCGGACAGGTAGTCGCGAGACCCGGAGATGGAGGCGATGCCGAGGGTGGCGGACTGCCAGGTGAGGGCGTCATCCATTTCGGCAATGGAGATATTGAAGGCGTGGCCGAGTTTTTCCCTGAGGCTGCGGACGACCTGGCGGCGGTCCTTGAGCGAGTGGGCGTGCTCGATGCGGAGTTCGAGGAACATGGCGGCGACGGGCATCGGAGAACCATGGTAAGCAGTCGCGGCTGAAACGGCCAGGGGTGGAGCAGCCAGGAATAAAGCAGCCAGAGTGAGACTGCCATGCGGTTGTTGCCCCGCCGGTTCGTCACTTTGTTGAAAACTAGCTTGCAAATTGCAAGCGATCTTTGATAGGGTTCGGAGCGTGGCAGGCAAGAGGTTTTCGAAGCACCGTTCCGGTTGTCCGGTGAATGTGTCGCTGGAGGTGTTCGGGGACCGGTGGTCGCTGCTGATCGTGCGCGACCTGATGGTGCGTGGATTCACGACATTTCAGGATTTTGTGGAGTCCGGCGAGGGGATTGCCACGAATATCCTCGCGGACCGGCTCAGGAAGCTGCAACAGTGCGGGATTGTGACGGGGGAGAAGGATGAGAAGGACCGGCGGCGGGTGATCTATCGGTTGACGGAGAAGGGAATCGACCTGGCGCCGGTGATGCTGGAATTGCTGCTGTGGGGGGCACAGCACGAAAACACCGGCGCGCCGCCGGAAGTGATTGCGGAGATGGCGAGGAATCGGCGAGCGGTGGTGGAGGAGGCAAGACGCCGGTGGAGGGAGCGGGATCCGGCACCGCTGCTGCCGTGGCTGGGAGGAACTAAGAGGCGTTCGCGGCCCGGAGTTCGGGGTTCAGAAGAGGCGCGTTTGGCGCGGGGCGTTCGACGCTCGGCGAGCAAGGAGTAAACGGGCAGGTGGGTTCATCGGAAATTCGCAAAGTGGACATGGAGGAGACGCGGAGATGGAGACAACGATGGAAAAGAGCAGGATGGGCCGCGAAACGGGCGCAGTTTCTGCAGGGCGGTTGTGGACGGGAAGGGTTATCGCAGGACTGATTTCGGCGTTTATGCTGCTGGATGCGGCGATGAAGTTCGTGAAGCCGCCGCAGGTGGCCGAGGCGTTTGTGCGGACGGGATGGCCGTTGGAATTGTCCGTACCGCTGGGGGCGATCCTGCTGACCAGTGTGCTGCTGTATCTGATTCCGCGGACGGCGGTGCTCGGGGCGATTCTGCTGACGGGGTATTTTGGCGGGGCGGTAGCGACGAACATGCGGCTGCTGGAGCCGGTGTTCAGTCATACGCTGTTTCCGGTTTACTTCGGTGTGCTGACGTGGCTGGCGTTGTGGCTGCGCGAACCGCGGCTGGCAGAACTGATACCGGTGAAGAAGCCGGCGTGAAAAGGTCAAACTCCTGGTTTGCGAGGAAAACGAATGAGGCTCTACGCGCACCTGAATTTTGGCGGCAACTGCCGCGAGGCCTTTGAGTTCTATGAACAGAAAATTGGCGGGGTCATCAGCATGATGATGACGCAGGGCGACGTGCCGCCGGGAAGCCGCGCTCCCGGTGCCGAGCCCGGGGCGATTGCTCATGCGCGTATGACGATCGGGCAAACGGAGCTGATCGGAAACGATGTGCCGGCAAGCCACTTTCAGCCGATGCGCAGCGTGTACCTTTATCTCGCTGTCGATTCGGCGGGCGAGGCGGAGCGAATTTATGCTGTGCTGCGTGAGCAGGGCGAGGTCTACATGCCGCTGGCTGAGACGTTCTTTGCCTCGCGGTTCGGTATGCTGCGCGACCGGTTCGGGGTCTCGTGGACGGTGATCTGCGAACGGCAGAGATGACGGGTGACCGTTACGAATTCAATGAAAGAAAACGAATCCAAAGGGAGAAGGAGCAACCATGAAGATGATGCCGTATCTGAATTTCAGCGGGAACTGCGAAGAGGCGTTCCAGCTGTATGCAAAGGTTCTGGGAGGCGACTATCAGGGTGTGTTTCACTTCGGCCAGAGCCCCATGGCCGGCCGCTACGGCAAAGAGTGGGACGACAAGGTGATGCATGTCTCCATGAAGGTCGGCGACCAGACGCTGATGGGCAGCGATGCACCGGCGCAGCATTTTCAGCAGCCTCAGGGCTACGCCGTCTGTCTCGACTGCGCCGACGAAACCGAGGCTGAGCGGATTTACACTCCCCTCTCCGAAGGCGGCAGGATCGAGATGCCGCTGCAGGAAACCTTCTGGGCAAAGCGGTATGCCATGTTCACGGACCGCTTCGGCACCAAATGGATGATCAACGTCAACAAGCCGATGTAGGCAGGGACAGCAATAGCGGGTCGCGCCAGGCGGCTCTGCAAAGTGGTTTTGACCGCTGCTGGAACGTGTGGACAGAATTTCACTCTCAGGAGAACCCATGAGCAAAGTGCGGGTGTTGGTGGGGACAAAGAAGGGCGCGTTTGTGCTGACAGCGGACGGCAAGCGGGAAAACTGGCAGGTGGACGGGCCATTCTTCGCGGGATGGGAGGTGTACCACCTGAAGGGATCGCCGGTGAATCCGGACCGGATTTATGCATCGCAGACGAGCGGATGGTTTGGGCAGATCATCCAGCGATCGGATGATGGCGGGAAGACGTGGATGGCGCCGGGCGGCGGGCAGCAGAAGTCGCCCCAGGGGTGGCCGATGGGAGAGAGCAACCGCTTCGTCTACGACGCGGCGGCGGCTCCGCTGACGACGCACCAGTGGTATGACGGGACGCAGCATCCGTGGGAATTCAAGCGGGTGTGGCACCTGGAGCCATCGCTGACAGACGCGGATGCGGTGTATGCAGGAGTGGAAGACGCGGCCCTGTTTTATTCGAAAGACGGCGCGCACTCGTGGCAGGAATTTCCGGGCTTGCGGGGACACGGAACGGGGCCGCAGTGGCAGCCGGGCGCGGGCGGGATGTGTCTGCACACGATTGTGCTGGACCCGAAGGATCCGAATCGGATTTATATTGCGATTTCGGCGGCGGGCGCCTTTCGCACGGACGATGGCGGGCAGACGTGGAAGCCGATCAACAAGGGACTGCGCTCGCAGTTCATTCCGGATCATGATGCGGAAGTGGGGCATTGCGTGCATCACATCGCGATGAGTCCGCGGCGGCCCGGGGTGTTGTTCATGCAGAAGCACTGGGATGTGATGCGGAGCGACGATGGGGGCGATCAGTGGCGGGAGGTCAGCGGGAATCTGCCGACGGATTTCGGATTTGCCATCGACGTGCATGCGCACGAGCCGGAAACGATTTATGTTGCGCCGATCACCAGCGATTCGCTGCACTATCCGATGGAGGGGAAGCTGCAGATCTGGCGGAGCAAAACGGGCGGCAACGAGTGGCAGGCGATGACGGACGGACTCCCGCAGAAGGACTGCTACGTGAACGTGCTGCGCGACGCGATGGCGGTGGATACGCTGGAGGACTGCGGAGTGTATTTCGGGACGACCGGCGGACAAGTGTATGCGTCGCCGGACGGAGGCGATCACTGGAAGCCGATCGTGCGGGACCTGCCGGCCGTGCTGTCGGTGGAAGTGCAGACGTTGTCATGATCCGCCTCGAGTTGCCGCACCATTTACGGACACTGGCGCAGGTGAGCGGCGAGGTGACGCTGGAGGTCGAGCAGCCGGTGACCTTGCGCCGCGCGCTGGATGTGTTGGAGGCACGGTATCCGGTGCTGCGGGGGACGATTCGGGATCATGATACGCAGCAGCGGCGGGCGTTTCTGCGATTCTTTGTGTGCGAGCAGGACTGGTCGCACGAGCCGGTGGATGAGCCGCTGCCGGAGGCGGTAGCGACGGGGAAGGAGCCGCTGCTGGTGATCGGCGCGATCGCGGGAGGCTAGCCCGCCCCGGCGGAGGCGCCTGCCGATGCAGGGGTGGGTGGGATGGTTGGTCGTGGACATGGGCAGGGGACATCGGAGCGGGAAGGAGGAGCGATGACGACAGCACAGGCAACCGACGTTGGCGAGATTCGGGTTCTGCGGCAACAGGCAAGGGCAGCTTATGGCGTGCTTCAAAAAAATACGGAAGGCCTGACGCAGGAAGACAGCCTGGTGCAGCCGCGTGCGGGCGGGAACTGCCTGAACTGGGTCGTGGGTCATCTGGTCTATGTGGGCGACACGGTGCTCCCCGTGGTGGGACAAGAGCCGGTGCTGGGGACCGAGGTGCTGCGCCGCTACGCCCGCGGGTCGGCGGAACTCCGCGATGGCGCGGAAGCGCTGCCGCTCGAAGAGTTGCTGCGCGCCGCTCAGGAGCAGGGGGCGCGCTTCGATGCGGGCCTTGCCGGCCTGACGGCCGAGCGTCTGGATGAGCCGGCGCCGTTCTCGCCGCAGAAGCGGGCGGACGAGACGGTGCGTTCGCTTCTGACGACGGCGATGTTCCATCAGGCTTATCACACCGGGCAGGCAGGTTTGCTGCGACGCATTGCGGGCAGGGAAGGCAGGATCGGGTAACAGCAACGATACAAATTCGACAGCAGCGAGGGTCTTATGCGGGCAATCGCGCCGTTTTTGTGGTTCGATGACAACGCCGAAGAGGCGGTGCAGTTCTACCTGTCGGTTTTTCCGAATGCAAGGGCAGGCATGGTGACGCGGTATCCGGAAGGAGCGCCGGGAAAAGCGGGGAGCGTGATGACGGCGACCTTCACGATCGGCGATCTGGAATTTATGGCGCTGAACGGCGGACCGCACTTCAGGTTCAACGAGTCGATTTCGTTTGTTGTGCCGTGCGAGAACCAGGCGGAGATCGACGCGATGTGGGAGAAGCTGTCGGCCGGCGGCGGCGAAGTGCAGTGCGGATGGGTGAAGGACAAGTTCGGGCTGTCCTGGCAGGTGGTTCCGCACAACATGGGGGTATTGCTGCAGGGCAAGGATGCGGAAGGCGGGAAGCGGGCGATGCAGGCGATGATGCAGATGAAGAAGATCGACATCGCGGCTCTGCGGCGGGCGGGCGGGTTCGCCGAGTAAGACTTCGCTAGTAACCATGGTGTTACCTTTTGCGTCGCCACAGAGGTGACGTGATTGTCATTGCCGGACGCGCCGGGCTCGTGCCAGGATAGGTGCATTCTTCCCCCGAATTTCGGCACGATGGCAGGTGTGTGGCTGTCTTCCTCCGCGGGAGCCTCGGGGCCAATCCTTCGTTGGGGAAGCGAAAACCTCTTCAACACAATGGAACGATGGGGCATCTGCGAAGGATGCTGATCCCGGAGCTGCGAAAGATTCCGCGGCGCACGAAGACTTGTCGAGATTGAGGGTTCCAGAGGGCGAGCCGGGCCGGGAATTGAGAACAAGGGGCAAAAGGCTGCTCGGATGGCGGGAGTAATTGCTATGATGTTGCCCTCGCGAAGCAGGGTATTGACGGCGCAGGGCAGAGCGGGCGGCAGGGATCGGGCGGCGGATTTCCGGTACCCGCGGCGCAACGGTTGCGCCGGACGGGCAGGGCGAAGCGGCAGGGGTTGAGAGACAAGCATGGGCCAGCCGGCGACAGGCAGTGAACCGTAGCAGTTTCGGGTCCCCAGGGTCCGAGGGAGTTGAAGTATGAAGATGCGCGGAACGGCGACTGCGGCGGCGCTGGCCTTTGCGGCCATAGGGCTGCCGGTGCAGGGGCAGAACTTTGGCATGGCGAAGACGAAGGTGACGCTGCAGCGCAAGCTGCCGGCCCTGTACCACCTGCCGGGAAACACGATCCGGGTGCGGGTGACCGGACACGCGGATGAGGCGGACCTCGCCAACGACCTGCAATCGCTGCTGGAGACGGAGCTGCTGAAAGACAATCCGCAGCTGCAGGACGACGAAAACGATCCCGCAGAGACGGTGCATTGCCAGATCACGAACTATGCTCATCCGGCGCCGATACTGGTGAAGCAGCCGGCGATCGGGAATCAGCCGGCGGGGGTGAACACACGGATCACGGGCCAGCTGAGTGTGTCGTTCCAGGCGAAGGCGCGGGACGGCCGGATGCTGGGGTCCGATAACGTCCAGGTGAATTACGACCAGCAGTTCGACAGTACGGGCGCCAACGTATCGCACGGGATTATGGGAAGCCTGCATAACTCGTGGCATCGGCTGAAGGGGAACTCGGGGAACGACGATGCGGAGGCGCAGGCACCGACACCGGCGGAGCTGCGTTCGCTGCTGCTGGATTCGGCGGTGCACCGGATCGCCGAGAACATCGTGAACACCAGTGAGTCGATCGATGTGTTCCTGGCAAAGGACAAGGGCCCGATTGACGAAGGAGATAAGGAAGCGGAAGCGGGTTTGTGGCAGCGGGCGCTGGAGACGTTTGAAACAGCACAGCCGCTGTCGAAGAGAGAGGACGATGCGTATCGGCTGTACGACATCGGAGTGGCGAACGAAGCGCTGGGATATGCGGCAGAAGACTCGAAGTCGGCGATGAAGTTCCTGGAAGAGGCGGCGATCGATTATGGCAAGGCGATCGACGCGAAGCCGAGCGAGAAGTATTTTCTGGGACCGCAGAAGCGGATCGAGACGGCGATCACGCATTACCGGAAGCTGGAACAGGAGAAGACGGCTCCGCCTGTGGTGGTCGCAGCGGCAACCTCTTCGCCGCCATCACCGGCACCCAACCCGGCAGGGGCGACGCCGAAGGTTGTGCCGGCGGTACGGCATGCTTCGACAGGCACGACGCCGCGCAGCGGCACGATTCATTCGGGGCACGCCGAGCGGGCGCTGACGAATGCGCAGATCATCGCGATGGTGAAGGCGGGTGTGGCGGACGATACGATCGCCCAGTCGGTGCGGACGGCGAAGGCGGTGGATTTCGATCTGAGTTCGGAGGCGCGGCGTCGTCTGGAGGAAAGCGGAGTGAGTCCGGCGGTGGTGAACGCGATGAAGATCCGCTGGGCGCATGAGCTTTCGAGCGGGAACTAAGACCATGATGCGGATGCGCTGGTCGGTTGCGGCGGCATTCCTTCTGCTGGCGCTTGCGGGCGGCGCGGGTGCGCGGGCCCAGGACGATCGCTGCGGTGCGGGGAAGGATCTGGTGGTGCAGGCGTTGGAGCGGGTGACACCGACCAGCGGCAACGACGCCTTCGAAGATTCGCTGGAGCTGCTCAAGACAGCGGTTTCAACGTGCGCCGAACTGGGAGATGCGTGGTACTACCGGAGCTTGGTGGAGCAGCGGCTGGGCGACGCGAGACTGGCGGTGTATTCGCTGAGCAAGGCCAAAATGTTCGGCTCCGAGGCGATGCAGCAGGGGCTGAATCCGTTTGTGCTGGCGACGCCGATCCGCAGCCGTGCTTTGCCGGGTGGGTCGGCGCAACCGGGTGAGCCGCCCGCCGGTACGCCTGCCGTGGCGGGGCCGGTCCAGAACAAGTGGGCGCTGGTGGTGGGGATCAGCCACTTTGCGGATCGCGCGGTTCCGGTGCTGAACTACACCACGCAGGATGCGCAGGCCTTCGCACAGGAGCTGGAGGATCCCAATATCGGGAGATTTCCGGCGGCCAACGTGCGGGTGCTCACCGACGATCAGGCGACGACGAAGAACATCAAGGAGCAGCTGAACTGGATTGCCCGCCACGCAGAGGCGAACGATCTGGTGGTGATTTATGTGGCAACGCATGGGTCGCCGCGGTCGCTGGATTCGGCGGGCGGAGCGAATTACATCGTGACCTACGATACGGAAATCAAGAGCGTGGATAATCCGGATCAGGATGCGCTGTATGCGACAGCGCTGCCGATGGTCGAACTGGCCAATGCGGTGGCGACGCGGATGAAAGCGCTGCGCACGGCGGTGATTCTGGATACGTGCTACAGCGGCGGCGCGGTGGCCAACGCCGCCAGGCTGATGGGGAAGGGCGTGGCGAACGCGGCGCCATCGTCGGCGACCCTGGACCGGATGGCGGAGGGCTCGGGCCGGATTGTGATCACGGCGGCGCGGTCGGATGAGGAGTCGCTGGAAAGCGATCAGCTGCACCACGGGTATTTCACCTACTACCTGCTGCAGGCGATCAGGGCGAACAAGGGGCTGGATCCGCTGACGGATGTGTACTCGGCGGTGGCGCAGGATGTGACGCAGAAGGTAGCCGCGGACGCGAAGGCAG
>DATJNE010000023.1:0-3295 GCA_035508305.1 Acidobacteriaceae bacterium
CGAAAAGCTCAATGGAGGAATCGCAGTCCTCTTCGCCGCCGAGCAGCCTCAGCTCGACTTCATGCCCTACCGGCAGGATCCGGACTTCTACTACCTCACTGGTTGGAACGAGCCCGGAGCAGCGCTCTTCATCCAGTCCGCGATACCAGCCGACGACCACCACCCGGCCCGTCCCTACCGTGAGATCCTCCTGCTGCCCACGCGCAACATGCGCATGGAGCGCTACACCGGCCCCAAGCTGGGCGCCGACACTCCCGGCGCGGCAGCAACGGCTGGCGTTGACGAAGTGAACAGCATGACCGAGCTGCCCTCCCTTCTCACCGACCTCGTCCACCAGAACCCGGTTGCCCTCCGTAATTTCTGGAGCGAGCCTGACTCCTCACAGGCCAACTCGCTCGCCTCCTGGACCGCAACCACCCTCGGCCTCGACCAGGCTCCCAATTTCCAGAACGTCCGCAACCTGACCAATCAGCTCCGCGCCATCAAGGACCCCGGCGAGATCGAACTGCTCCACAAAGCCTCCGACGCTTCCATCCAGGCGCAGCTCGCTATGATGCGCGCCGTACGCCCCGGAACCACCGAAGGAACCGTTGCCGGCATCATCATCGAGAAGTTGATGGAGAATGGCTGCGAACGCCCGTCCTATGCCCCCATCGTTGGATCAGGCAAGAACTCCACCGTCCTGCATTATTCAAACAATAGCGAGACGATGCAGAGCGGCGATGTCGTTGTGGTCGACGCCGCGGGCGAATATTCGATGTACGCGTCAGACATTACTCGCACCGTTCCCGTCGACGGCCACTTCACCACGCGCCAACTTGAGATCTACAACATCGTCAAGGGAGCGCAGAAGGCAGCCATGGACGCCTTCGTTCCCGGTACCTCGCGCATCAACGATCCTCAGCACAAGTATCCCGACTCGCTCGACACCATCGCCTGGAATTACATGAACGCCCACGGAAAAGACCTGCACGGCGAACCGCTAGGCAAGTACTTTATCCACGGCATCGGCCACTCGGTCGGCATCGACGTGCACGACCCCTGGGACTACTCCAAGCCCGTCCAGCCCGGCATGGTCTTTACCATCGAGCCTGGAATCTACATCCCTGAAGAGAAGATCGGCGTGCGCATCGAAGATGTCTTCTACGCCAACCCGAACGGCAAGCTCGAATGCCTGACCTGCGCTCTTCCAAAGGATGCCGAAGAGGTTGAAAAGATCATGAAAGAAAGCAGGCAGGCGAGATAACTGCACAAACCCTGCCTGTTTTTCAAGCCTGAGCGAAACCTGGGCTCAATCGCCGTGTTCACGCCAATGATGGCGGGAACGCCCATGGACGCGGTACGTCCATGCCCGCCATCATCTTGTCTGGACTACGTTGCCGGGGTCGGTTACCGCTGGCTCCGGCTATTTTTGTCTCAAAAATAGACGCATCAACGGGCGGAAAAGTGGCATGCGTCTTAACTAAATCTTAAGTCTAACCAGCGGATAATCGTTCAGGCAGTCACGGCAGGAAGGGCCGCCGCGCGAAAGCCGCTAGTGGCCGGCGGTATCATCACCTGCAGGACATTGCCAGAAGCCGGTGCTTTTCTCCCCGGCCGCTCTGCTTCCAGGGTCTTTGAATGCGCGTCCTGATCGTTGAAGATGAGACTCGACTGGCCGAGAACGTGGCCACGGCGTTTCGCGAGGGCCCGGGATACGCCGTGGATGTTTGCCATGACGGCGAAGAGGCTCTGCTCGCCTGCGATGCGGTGGAATATGACCTGATCGTGCTCGACCTGATGCTTCCCCGGCAATCCGGCGGCAAGGTTCTTGAGACGCTGCGGACAAAGGGGAGACAGATGCCGGTTCTCGTGCTCACAGCGGTGTCCGAGATCGAAAGCACGATCAAGCTGTTGAACCTCGGCGCCGATGACTATATGACCAAGCCCTTCGATCTGGGAGAGCTGATTGCGCGGGCGCGTGCCCTGGTTCGCCGCGGCAAGGGAGTTCGCCAGACCTCGCTGACCTGCGGCGGCCTGACCCTCGACTTCACCGCGCAGACCGTCGAAGCCGACGGCCGGCAGATTGAGCTTTCTCCGACCGAATATCGCATCCTCGAGTACCTGATGCTCCATCCGCGCAAGATCGTCTCCAAGCGTGAGTTGCTCGAACACCTGTACGACTTTACCTGGGAACATCATTCCAACGTCGTGGAGGCCCATGTCTCAAACCTCCGCCGCAAGATCCGCGCCGCCATGGAGCATACCGTGATCGAGAATGTACGCGGCCGCGGATACCGCCTCAACCAGCACGATGAATCCGCCGCATGAAGACGAGCTCCCTGGTACGACGCGCTACGGCTGCAGTGCTCGGCATCGAATTGCTCTGCGCCCTGGGCATGGCGTCGACCGCGCTGTGGCACGAGTGGCGAACGCGGCTGCGGGCCCTCGACGAAACCCTGCAGGGTCGCTCCGATTCGCTCATCGGATCTGTGCAGGACGCCGAAGATCCCGAGGACAACGTGATGGTCGATCCCCAGGAGTTTTCACCGGGAAAGGGCGAGGAGTTTGCCGTATATAACACCAACGGCCGCCTCGTGGGAGCTTCCCGGGGCGATCTTTCCGCCGTCGCTCGCGGAGACGGCGATGCGTTCCGAAACGTTACTGTGAATGGACACCGCTACCGTGTGCTGCAGCGGGAAGGACTCCGCATAATCGACCGCGAAGAAACCGGTGGACAAGGAATCCGCCGGCCCGTAACCGTCGTCTATGCCATGCG
Organism: Acidobacteriaceae bacterium; assembly: GCA_035508305.1. GTDB lineage: Bacteria > Acidobacteriota > Terriglobia > Terriglobales > Acidobacteriaceae > Palsa-343. The sequence continues at coordinate 2,759 of DATJNE010000023.1, forward strand.
CAGCGATCACGTGTGGCACGAAGTAGTGGCGGCTACGCGTTTCTACCTGCTGCTGAGTCTCGGGTCCGTCTGCCTGACCGCGCTGCTCCTGGTTCTGCTGGCGCGCCGCCTGCTTCGGCCATTGAACGAACTCGCCGCGGCGGCCGCCCCGATCAGGCCCTCGGCACTCGAGTTCTCCGCACCCGCGTCCGCACTAGAAACCGCTGAGCTGCGGCCCCTCGCCGATGCGCTCGCCCAGATGGTCGACCGCCTGCGCAGCGCCTTCGAGGCCGAACGCCGGTTCGTGAGCGACGCAGCGCACGAATTGAAGACCGCCGTCGCCGTCGTGCGGTCGAGCATCCAGGTGCTTGCCATGCGAACCCGGTCCGCGCAGGAGTACGCGAGCGGGCTCGATCGAATCCTGGCCGACAATCAGCGCGTCGAGGAGTTGGTGTCACGCATGTTGACGCTGGCCCACTTCGAAGAGCGAGGCGGCGGCGCGAGCCAGGCTGACCTCGGGAAGGAGACAGGCGTCGCTGTCAGGAACCTCGCGAGCTT
>DATJNE010000024.1:0-4350 GCA_035508305.1 Acidobacteriaceae bacterium
ACCAGGCCTCGCTGCTCCATTTCCTCAGTCAGAGCGGCCTGCAGCGTCCCCCCGCCCTCACCATCGCCGCTACGTTCGCCATCAACGCCGGCCTCCGCCGCGCCCTCGAAGCTGAGCCCATCGACGCCGTCCAGCTCAGGAGCTACCTCGGGCTCGCGCAATCCGACAAAGTCGAGCTCGAAAAGCCGCTGCTTAGCTACATCGCCGACAGCCAGATGAAACAGGCCCTGGTCCAGCTCCAGCGCGAAGTCGTGACCCGCGGCGAACATCAGACCTCTGCCCTTGAAAACGCCCTCTTCGTCGCTCGCACGCTCTCCGAGCTGCCCTTCGAGCGCAATCTCTGGCAGGCCCAGAACATCTGGTACAACGTCTACCGCCACCTCCACGACATCGCCCGCCAGGCCGCCGCTGGCGCTCACGCCAACGGAGACAAGACCAACGGAGACGCCGGCCCCGACGCCGAAGCCAGACGGGCCGCTGCCTGGGAGGAAAAGTTCAACGAGATCGGCCGCCTCATGGGCATCTCCGTCGACGAGCTCGTCATCGAGGAACCCACTCCCGAAGCCGAACCCGCTTCCCACACCTGACTCGGCGATGAAACAATGCAGAGCAGAACCTAAATGAAGCTAGTCGAAATTGCCCCGGATATCTTTCAGCTTTCCCGCTTCGGTCTCGTGAATTGCTACCTCGTCCGTGAGGACGACGGCCTGACGCTCATCGACACCATGATTCCCGGCTCCGCCGGAGCGATCCTCAATGCCGCGCACTCGCTCAATCGCGTGCTGCGCCGCGTCGCCCTGACGCATGTCCATATGGACCACATCGGCTCCCTCGACGTGCTCGCCAACCGGCTGGTTGGCGTCGACGTCGCGGTGGGCAACCGCGAATCACGCCTGCTCCTGCGCGACTTCCACACCGAGCCCACTGAGCCCAACACCCGGATCCGCGGCAGCTTTCCCAAAGTCCACACCATTCCCTCCGTCCTGCTCAACGGCCGCGAAATGTACGGCTCGCTCCAGATCATCGCATCCCCCGGACACACTCCCGGACACATCGCCTTCTTCGATACCCGCACCGCCACGCTGATCGCCGGCGACGCCCTCGTCACGATCGGAGGATTGCGCGTCAGCGGCGACGCCTCGCCCGTCTTTCCTCTGCCCAACTGGGCCACGTGGCACAAGCCGACCGCCGTCGCCAGCGCCCGCCGCCTCCTCGAGCTGCGGCCGCAGCGCATCGCCGTCGGCCACGGCAAACCCATCCTCGAAAACGCCGTGCCCGCCCTCGAGCACGCTATCCGTCACGCCGAATAGCTTCAGCGCCCTGACCCCTGCGCCCTACTCCCTGAGCCTGTGCCCTGATCCTGACTACAACCCCAGTCCGAAGGACGACACAACTCTAGCCTCGGCACGGAAGTGCCGGGACACAAGATATCGACCAGAGTCCCGCAGGGCGGCACAAAATCTTTCCCCTGACGGCTGGCCGTTTTATCCCTGACTGCTGAAAACCCCCGTGCCCGGAAAAGAAAAACGCCGGAGTCTCTCGACCCCGGCGCAAAATGTAATTCGTTCCGTTACGTGTTACGGATTGGCCGGGAAGTTGAACATGCTGAACAGATCGTCAATCGCCGGGCTGTTCGTCGGAACATACGGGCTGCCGGCTGCGGTAACCGGGTTCGGGAGGTTGTCGCGGCTGCGGCTCGACACCGGCGGCACCTTCCAGTTCCGCTCGATGAACTTCAGAATCGAAACGTGGTCGGAGTAGTTGTGCGAGATGTGGCCGGGCTTTAGGTAGGGCGCCACCACGATCAGCGGAATGCGCGTGCCGTCACCGAAGTAATCCAGCGGCTGCACGTAGCCCGAGTCATAGTAGCCGCCGCCCTCATCGAAGGTGATGAAGATGGCGGTGTTCCCAGCCAGCGCTGGATTGGCCTGCACACCATCAACGATCTTCTTCACGAAACCTTCAAACAGGTTCAGCTTCGAAGATGCCGGGTGGCCGTCCACCAATCCGCTGGGTTTGACGATGGAGACCGCCGGCAACACGCCTTGCGCGATGCCGTTGTAAAGGTCTACCGAGTCCTGGATGTGGGTAGCGCGAATCTTCGGATTCACCATGATCGACGTGTCGTACTGGAACGGATTGCAGATGTTGCAATACTCGTCCGTGTTCTTGCCGATCGCCCCATAATTCAGCTGATACGGATCGTTGATGTAGTTGTTCCACTGGTCGCCGTAGTACTTCCACGAAACGCCCGCTGCGCTCAGGTCGTCGCCGATGCTGGGCACCGACGATGGCGGAACCGTGAATACTGTGTTGTTGGGATTCGTGTCGGTATAAGCGTTGTTGCCGTTACCGAAGTAGCCCGGGTTGTAGTTGTTCAGCAGGTAGTAGTGGCCCGGCTCGCAGTGCGGATCGATCGGATGCGGCAACCCCTTCAGGTAGCTCACGATCGCTCCGACAGCGCCCGGCTGGCCGGGGTCAGCGCAATCGCTGTACGATCCGCCGCCGTACGATGGCGACCCGTAAGAACCGCCGCCGTAGCCGTCCTCTTTGTACCAGTTGTTCGTATTGGGCGCCGGGTCCGCATTCTCGACCTCGTCGACCACGCCTGCGTTTGCCGATCCGGCCGCAACCAGCTGGTTGTGCGGTGGCACTGCCGGATGGCCGTTGCCATCGCTGAACCAGATCATGTCGCCATGGCCGAACATGATGTGATTGGCGCCCGTTCCACCGTTGACCGACTGGTGGAAGTTGTCGCTCATCGCATAGTTATCGGCCAGGTATTTGAAGTAAGGAGCGTCGCCCTGCTGCACGTTATAGAAACCCAGGGCAGTCGATCCTTCGCCCGTGGTCACGCTGCCCGGAACATATTCCGTGCTGAAGTTCGCCGGCTGCTTGATGCCGTTCGTGCCCGCGCCCACTGTTGTTTCCACCCAGGCAAACAATGAAGCATCGCAGCCCGAGCCGTTGGTGGCCGACGTCTTGGTCTTGTCGCAGTTCAGCTGCTGCCACATCTGGTAAAAGCGGTGAACCGGGCTCGCTGCATAGCCGTTGTAGGTGAATGTCGTGCCGTTGGTCAGCTGGAACGGTCCCGGAGGAAGGTTGTCGACGTGCGAAATACGCTGGTCAGGAGTCTTCGAGGTCTGCCCCGTTCCCCCCGAAACCAGGTACTGGTAGTAGTCCGCCGGCAGCCCGTTTTCAGAGGCCTTGGCAAGGTTCAGATTGTCGCCCGGAACGTAAGAATCCGACGGCCCGCCCACGAGCGGAGCCGGCAGGATATCTCCGGGAAACGTCGTCTTGGCTGGGCTCAGCAGGAACGCATCCGGCTGCTCATCATAAGCGGCCTTCTGCTCCGCCTTCGAGAAGTTAGGGCCCGGAGTGCCGTCCGCCTTGATGATGCCCTCGGACAGAAGATTATTCACCGTCTCGCCTGGCTTTGGAACGTAAGTTGCAAATACGTGATCGAATGAGCGGTTTTCACCGATAATCACGATGACGTGCTTGATCGGCGAGGTGGTTTCGTTATCACGGGAATTCGATTGCGCCTGGAGTAAGGAATTACCAATTGCAAACTGGAAGACGGCGGCGGTGATTACACCCGCGCGCACCGTTCGCAAAGCTCCTGATGCGACACGCTTCAACGTCATTACTGCCTCCTGTTGAGCCTTAGGCCCAACCCCGTTGAGAATATGTCGCGGAGAATTTCAGGGACATGTCCGGCTGTTTAACAGGAGGTAAATATTAGTTTTATTTAACATTACTAATTCATCAGTTATTAACAGTGAAGTAATACTACCCGCGCACTACCGCACAGCCCGCGACGGCGCTGGAGAAAGTCCCCGGGGACTCCCCTGCGCCATCGGTTCTCCCGGGCGGGCGCCCGCCGGCTCCATCCCCGCAGGCTGGACAAGGATTGTTCCCATCATCCCCTTGTCTTCGTGCTCCAGCAGATGACAGTGGTAAGGAAAGAGTCCCACCGTATTCGGGTCGCGGAAATCCACCCGCACGCGAATGCTCGGATACGCAAGCAGCCGTCCGTCGTAATACGGCACATTCACCGTGTCCCGCAGGAAGTCCTCATGCACCTGCCGTCCCATGTACTCGAGCAGCAGAAAATGCAGCTGATGGATGTGGAATGCGTGCAACTCCCGCGAGCGGTTCTCGATGATCCAGTCCTCGACCGTCCCTTGCTGCGCCACCAGGTCGGGGGGAGCATTCATATCGAACATCTTCGGCGTCTTTCCTTCTTCGGTCAGATAAAACTCGATCGCGCTCGTCGGATCGTTCGGATCGGTCAGCTTCTCCGAGAAATACAAATGACGAACCCGCACCGGCATCACTTCGCCCAGC
>DATJNE010000025.1:0-6899 GCA_035508305.1 Acidobacteriaceae bacterium
GCGCGAAAAGAAGCGCGCGCGCGAGCAGCTCGGACTGGTTGAATCCGCGGCTGCGGCGCTTTTTGCCATAAAGCGGAACCGGAACCGCCAGCAGATCCGCAGGCAGGTTTGGAATCGCGAGTACCGGCTCGGCGAGCAGCGTTCCCAGCGGTTTGGCCAGCGGCTCCATGCCGTCATATTTCAGCAGGTGGAGCAGGCTCCGCAGCTTGTTGTTGTAAACGCCATGCGCGACGGCCTGCGCAAAGTCCGGCGGCGCAACCCGGCACGGACGGCACAGAGCTTCGCCAGTGGTCGATGGATTCCAGTCCAGAGCTTCGCCGCAGCGAATGCAGAGCGCGCCGCATTGCGGGGAGAGATCGTTCCAGCAGGAGGAGCAGACGGGCAGAAGGGTGAAACCTGCAAGCGGGAGGCCGCAGACGCGGCAGTCGGCGGGGAAAAGGACGGTGGAGAGACTGTCGAGGGTGGCTGTGATCGTACTTCGAAGCACGCGAACCACGGCGCGCCATGCGGATGTGTCGGATGGCGGAACTTCAGGATCGCGGATTCCCCGGTGAACCGGGTTCACGGGGGTGTTCGTCAGCGATACGCTCTGACTGAAGACACACCTCAATTCGGAGGAGCGAATTGCCCCTCGTTGGGTGCAGTATACGGGGGATCGATGAACGCGGCAACCAGCGAGGAGGGCATCGGGCCGCAAAGGTACTCTGGATGCTGTAGACAGGAAACAGAGAACAGGGAACAGGGGATAGGAAAGAGGAAACTGGAAATAGGAATAGCTGTCCCGCTACTGGCCGCCGGCTACAGGCTCCTGCCTCCCAGTTCCTGCCCCCGGCTCCCCGCTTCTGGATTCCCGCTTCCAGCTGACCATGCTGCACACAACCCACATCGACGAATTAGCGCGCGCGGCCGGGTTCTCCGCCGCCGGCATCGCGGCTGTGCCGGAGCCGGGATCGGCCGAGGACCTGGAGGAACAGCAGCGCTTTGCCGCCTGGGTGGAGGAAGGCCGCGCCGGGGAGATGGAATATCTGAAACGGCGGGACGCGGCGGGGCGGCTGGTGCGGTCATCGGTGCGGGTGGTGCTGCCCTGGGCACGATCGGTGATTGTGTGCGCAGCCAACTACCATTCCGGCGCGCCGCGGTCGACGGATGCAGCGCCGGAAGGGGCGGGGTGGATTGCGCGTTATGCGTGGACCGGCAACGGCAAGCGTCCGACGGATTATCACAAGGTGCTGTTGCGCAGGCTGGACAAGCTGCGGGATCGGCTGAGCCAGGAAGCCGGGCCGTTCGAGTCGCGGTGCTTTGTGGATACGGGACCGGTGGTGGAGCGGGTGTATGCGCGCTATGCAGGGATCGGATGGGTAGGAAAGAACACCTGCATTCTGAACCAGGAGCTGGGGTCGTGGCTGTTCCTGGGGGTCGTGGTTACGTCGCTGGAGGTTGCGGCCCCGGTGGCTCTGGCTCTGGCGCCCGATCGCTGCGGGTCGTGCACGCGATGTATTGACGCCTGTCCGACGGGTGCGCTGACCGGTGAACGCGCGATGGATGCGAACCGCTGCATCGCGTACCTGACGATTGAGAAGCGCGGGGAGATTCCTGAGGGGTTGCGGGCGGGAATCGGGCGGCAGGTGTTCGGGTGCGACATCTGCCAGGACGTGTGCCCGTGGAACCGGCGGGCGCCGATCGCGGCGGATCCGGAGCTGGCGGCACGGCGAGAACTGGTGAATCCGGCTCTGGAGTGGCTGGCGGGGATGGATGAGGCTGAATTCGGGCAGTGGTTCAACGGGTCGCCTGTGCGGCGCGCAAAATGGAGGGGTTTCCGGCGCAATCTGGCGATCGCGATGGGGAACAGCGGACTGCCGCGCTACCTGCCGCAGCTGCGGGAGTGGTCGCACGACACCGATCCGGCAGTGGCCGAAGCAGCCGCCTGGGCAGTCGGGAACTTACGGCGGGATAAGAGCGGGGGGGAACGACTCTGATCGTCTTCGGAATGTGTTGTACAACTCAGCCAGGGCAGACTGGCCCCTTTTGCAATTGCGGGTGAAACCGCGAGGCTGCAGGAGGGGTTGCAGCCCTCGCAGGTCCCATCGCTTCAGGCTGTGTTCCGCACAACGTTCGCTGCGCTGAGGCCTTTGGGGCCCTGCTGGCATTCGAACTCGACGGCTTCGCCTTCGTTCAGCGTTCTATACCCCGAATCCTGGATCGCGGAAAAGTGGACGAAGACGTCCTCGCCGCTTGACCGCTGGATAAACCCATAACCCTTGGCTCCGTTAAACCACTTCACAACTCCATGCTCTTTCACCTGGGACTCCTTCATCGTTTGCGCCTACGTTGTTGTCCCCGTTGACGGTCTGTTTTCCTCGGAAATCGTTACGGATGTAACAAATTCAGAGACACCAAAAGCTGCCTTTCCCCGTCCTTGTTCAGGCGGCGAGGGCAGCTCGGGGGATAAACAGAAAGTTACGGTGACAGCTGTACGGGTACATCAGGAACTGGCCTGCTGAATCCGATCTCCTTCCTGGGGACGGAAATCGTGTACCTGTTATGGCAGGAAACGGTTTTGAAATCAAGGAAAATTTGTGGGGGAAGAGGCGCATTCTGCAGGAGGTTACGGAAGTATGGACAACCTCGGTGCGCGTCCCCGAAGGGGCAAAGCGGGGCGCAATAGGGCGTGAAGAGCTCTGTTACGATTGGCCGCAGAGCATTCCATGGGAGAAGGGCCTGAGACGCAGGCTGTAGCACCCGCTGCAGGCGGAAAAGACGCGCTGCCTCCGCCCGCGCCGAAACCGCCGGTTCGGCCTCGAGAGCGCGGCTGGAGGCCGGTTGCGATGGCTTTGGCTCGCTATCTCTCACAAACAGAAGTACATACGTATGCTTTCAGTGTGGCGGCGAACACTATTCTGTCAATCTTCCCGTTCATCGTGATGATGTTCACGGTCGCCGAACAGGTCTTCCATTCTCCGGCGATGGCGCGCGAGATCGGCAGCATGCTGCACGACGTGCTGCCCTCGAACCAGGACTTTGTGGTCCGCAATATGAGCCTGCTGGTCCACCCGCGAGGGAGCGTGCAGGTGGCCTCGGTGATCATGCTGCTGATCTCGTCGACCGGGGTGTTCCTGCCGCTGGAAGTGGCGCTGAATCAGGTCTGGGGGGTGACCCGGAACCGTTCGTACGTGATGAACCAGCTGGTGTCGCTGGGGGTCGCCGGGCTGATCGGGGTGCTGGCGATGATCGTGGTTGGCGTGGCGACCGCACAGACCACGATCCTGACGTTCGTGTTCTTCGGGCACACGCAGAACGCGGTATATGGGTTCATCCACCAGATCTTTTTGCAGATCGCCGTGGCAGTTCTGAGTGTGGGAATGTTCTTCGTCGTCTACTGGATCCTGCCGCATCGGCGCCTGCCGGTGCGGGCGGTGCTGCCGACGGCGGTGATTACCGGGCTGCTGTGGGACCTGGGGCGCCTGCTCTACATCCTGGTGCTGCCGCACATGGATCTGCACTCGGTGTACGGGCCGTTCGAGGTTTCGGTGAGCCTCATGATCTGGGCGTTCCTGACCGGGCTGCTGCTGCTCTCCGGCGCACAATACTCGGCGACTCGGCACGCGCTGCGCCTGGCGCACAGGGCGGACGTTGAAGCGGCAAAGAAAGCGGAAGAGAGCAGGGCGGGAAAACCAGCGGAGTGACGCTGCGGCCGGCGAGACCGCAGTGGGAAGGCGGTGTCGGGCGAGCCTATTTCGTGGTGCGGGCGCCGAATCGGTAGACGATGCCGACTGAGCCGGCGAATTCATTCTGCCAGGTGAACCCGTAGTGGGTGGGCTGCCAGTCGCTGATGAGGCGGACGGAGAGCTGAGAACCGAGGTTGTAGTCGACCCAGGGGCCGACAGCCAGGCCGAGGGCGAGCTTGTCGTTGTAAATGCCAACATCCTGGGGCATCGTGCCCGCCGGGAATCCGCTGCTGAAGGAGCCGTAGGCTGCGCCGATGAGGGAGTGCATCCCGAACGTGTAATTGGTGTGGCGCAGGAGACGGAAATTGGGGCCGAAGAGGGCCAGGTGCTCGCTCATTTGCGGATTGGCGGGGATGCCCTCGTTGTTGGAGGGGACAACGAGCGTGCCATAAAGGCCGCGGGCGCTGGCGTCCAGGCCGAAGGTAGAGCCGAGCCACAGGGTCGCGGTGCCGTTCCATCCGAGCAGGTTGATGGCCTGGACGCTGCGTTCCGGACTGGGATTGAAGTGGGAGTATTGCGCGCCGCCGTAGAAGTCCCAGCGGTGGGCGTACTGGGGGGCTTCTGTTTCAGGAGCCGTGGCCGTGACCTGCGCGTGGACGCGGGGCGAGGGAACGAGACAAGCCCCAACAGCGGCCAGGGCCAGGAGACGAAACATCACGGCTTTCACGCGATCGGCAACCTCAAACGAAGGAATTGCGGGAAATGGACAACAACAACACAACAAACAACAAGGGTATCATCCGGGGCGTATCGGACGGAGACGGCGCCGGAAGCTGCAGGGTTATGCTCTTTCGACAAACCGAACCACGGTTTGGTTTGCAAAAAAAGTCCCCCAGTCCGGCGGGTCGAGGCCGCAGGACCGGAGGATCGGGGTGTCGCACAGGAGGCAAAGACACGACACCTGGGTGAGCGTGGCGCCCACAAAAAGAGATTGCCGAATGTGCCGGGGTTTAGTGCTGGACCTGAACGACGAGATTCACGGCGACCGGGATGGTCTGGTTGTCGAGCACGGCCGGACGCCAGCGGAAATTCTGGACGGCCTTCATGACGCGGCCATCGACTTCAGGGTTGATGGAGCGAACAACCTGCACGTGCGTGGGAGTGCCGGTTTGGTCGAGGTTGACCCTGAGGATCAGCTTTGCAGGGTTATCGATCGTAGCGAGCGCATCGGAGGGGATGTCGATGGCGGTGGCGTGGAGGAGCTGGGCTTCGGTGACGCCGGTGGAGACGACAACGGCTGTGGGAGCCGCGGCACCAGAAGCCTCGCTGACGGGTTTCGGGGTGGCTGCAGCTGCAGTCAGAGCGAAAGTGGAGAGCAGACTGGCAACGAGGATGCGGTACATGGGAAACCTCCGTTGGGTCGATAGTGACCGTCTTCACCTTAATCCAGACATGACACGGTTGTCAAGGACAATAAGTAAGTAGAAGTAATAACGTCGGTTAGTCGCCGATTCAGGGCAGAAAACTGCCCCATGCTGTGTATTTCGGGTGAACATTTATTCGGGGGATAAACAAAAGGAACGGAGTGGGGCAGGGACTGGGATTACCGGCAGGCGACCGCTGCGTTGAGGCGCGAGGGCGATGCTCGCTCGCTTGCGACAGGCAGGGCGGCGAGCGGGCAGGGCGAACTGCGAAAGAGCTTCGAGCGGACGTCGAGGAAACCGCGAACCGAGCTGCGGCTGCGAACTAGCTGCGAATCACGGGACGGATATGCAGTTCCTTCAATTGTTCATCGCGGACGGTCGAAGGCGCGTCGACCATGAGGTCGATGGCCTTCGCGGTTTTGGGGAAGGCGATGACTTCGCGCAGGCTCGATGCACCGGCCAGGATCATGATGATGCGATCGAGGCCGAGGGCAATGCCGCCGTGCGGAGGCGTGCCGTACTGCAGGGCTTCGAGGAAGAAGCCGAAGCGCTTCTTCGCCTCTTCGTCCGAGATGCCGAGGGCGCGGAAGATCTGCGACTGAATGTCCTGGCGGTGGATGCGAATGGAGCCGGAGCCAAGCTCCATGCCGTTGAGCACGATGTCGTAGGCGAGCGCACGGACCGCCTCGGGATCGGATTCCATGCGGCCGGCTTTCAGGTCGTCTTCGTGGGGCGAGGTGAAGGGATGGTGGGCGAAGGTCCAGGTCTTCGATTCCTCATCCCACTCGAAGAAGGGAAAATCGGTAACCCAGAGGAATTTGTAATCGCCGGCGCTACCTTTCTTCTCGAAGGCATGGTGCTCGTTCTCGAAGCGCCTGGCGAGGTCGAGCCGAAGCTGGCCGGCCTTCTTGAAGAGCCACAGGTGATCGCGGGCGGGCGGCGTGACGCCCTGGCGCGGCGAGAAGACGATGAGGCGGTTTTCCGGTTCGACACGTGGGAGGCCGCAGGCCCGAGCGGCGGCGGCATCGATGCGCTGGGCGAGCGCGGAGAACTGCGCAGCTTTCTCGAGGCGGCGAATATCGAGGAAGGCAAGGTCGGGTCCGGCGGCAGTGTTGAGCTCTTCGACAAAGGCCTTCCGCTGCGTGTTGCTCATTTCGGTCTGGCCGGGCAGGACGATGGCCAGGATGGGCAGGCCGCCCTCAATCCTCAGCGCGGCGATCTCGTCGGCGGTGAAGGCATCGCGCACGTCGGTGATGGGAGGCAGTCGCTGGTCGGGCTTGTCGCTGCCGTAGAGGCGAATCGCCTCGTCGTAGGTCATCCGCGGGAAGGGCGTGTCGATGGCTTCGCCCGCCACTTCGAACGCCGACTTCAGGAAGCCTTCGACGACGGCGAAGACGGTGTCCTGCTGCGGGAAGGACATTTCCAGGTCGATCTGCGTGAACTCCGGCTGGCGATCGGCGCGCAGATCCTCGTCGCGGAAGCAGCGGACGATCTGGAAGTACTTATCGAGACCGGAGATCATCAGGATCTGCTTGAAGAGTTGCGGCGACTGCGGCAGCGCGTAGAAGGTGCCGGGGTTCACGCGGCTGGGCACGAGATAGTCGCGCGCGCCCTCCGGCGTGGAGCCGGTGAGGAAGGGGGTTTCGATCTCGTAGAAGCCCTGGGCGTTAAGGTATTCACGCACGGCGAGCGCGATCTTGTGGCGGATCTCAATGTTGTGGGCCATCTCGGGGCGGCGCAGGTCGAGATAGCGATATTTCAGGCGAAGCTCTTCGTTCGAAATAGCCGGCTCGGCGGGCGAAAAGGGCGG
>DATJNE010000026.1:0-31374 GCA_035508305.1 Acidobacteriaceae bacterium
TTTTCCTGAGCAAACGCGCTGCCCTGGCCAGGAACAAGCGCAGCCAACACGGCGAGAGACACAACGACCCTGCGGGTCATTTCGAACATGGGAACCTTCCTTGACGTTGAAATTCGGGGATGAATGTCGTCAGGGATTATCTGTGGAGGTGGGGAGTCAGCGCGTCAACACCTGGTGAATTCTGCGCAGCGGCTCCCACGCCTCCCCTCCGCGCCCAGTCCCCAAAGGTGAATGGCGCACCTGCCGGGCTCGGGAAGGCCGTCCCGGCTGCTCCGGCGGAAGGCGGGGCCAAGCCTCTTCCCACACGCTGTCCGATTCCGAACAGACCGGACCAGTTGCGGACACGCGTTTCCCCTCGCCGCCTTCAAAACTCTTCCTTTTCTTACGCATCCGGGATCCCTGTCTGGCGATCGACATGCACTCCCGCAGGGGTACGCCTGACGTTCAGCCGGAGCACTCACACGCGATGACGATGTCGGTTGCTGGAATTTCGTTCAGACTCAGAGGTACGTATGTTCACTGACATTCTCGTCGCGTGGCGGCAGATGCGCAGGTCGCCCGGCTTCGTGGTCACCGCGGTGCTCACCCTCGCCCTGGGCATCGGCGCCAATGCCGTTGTCTTCAGCGTGTTCAACGCCGTCATCCTTCGCCCCCTGAATGTTCCCGCGTCCCGGAGCCTCTTCACCGTACAGCGCATCGGGCCGGGCGGCCAGGACTCTCCGTCGCTGTCCTACCCCGACTACCTCGACCTGCGCGATCGCAATCACTCCTTCGCTTCGATGACCGCCTATGCCGTCCAGGGAGAAGTCGGCCTCGATACCGGCAGCGGCAACGCCGTCGCGGTCTGGCCCTATCTGGTCGGCAGCAATTATTTCGATACCCTCCAGGTCCAGCCCTTTCTCGGGCGCTTCTTTCACGCCTCCGATGAGCACGGAGACAACAGCATTCCCGGCATCGTTCTCAACTACGACTACTGGAAGAGCCACTTTGAGGCCGATCCCTCGGCCGTCGGCCGCACCGTCCGGATCAACCAGCATCCTTTCACCATCCTCGGTGTCGCGCCCCCGGGCTTTCGCGGTACCGAGCTGATCTTCTCGCCCGCGTTCTTCGCGCCGCTGGTCGATCTGCCCCAGCTCGCGCCCGGCTCCAACCCGCTGCACGAACGCGGTGAGCCCATCGCGGCCGTCGTCGGACATCTCAAACCCGGCGTGACGCCTGCGCAGGCCGCTGCTGACCTGAACACCATCGCCGCCTCGCTCCGCAGCGCCTGGCCGAAAGACGACGCCGGCCTGCAGCTCGACCTCGCCCGGCCTGGCCTGGTGGGTGATGTCCTCGGCCGCCCGGCCCGTGCTTTCATGCTCGGGCTCATGCTTCTGGCTGGCCTCATCCTGCTCGCCGCCTGCGCCAACCTCGGCAGCCTCTTCGCGGCCCGCGCCGCCGACCGCGCGCGCGAGATTGCCGTGCGCATCGCCCTCGGTTCCCGCCCCTGGCTCGTCGTGCGCCAGCTTCTCACCGAAGCAGTGCTGATCTCCCTCGCCGGCGGCGCCATCGGCCTCTTCGGCGGCGACGCTCTGCTGCACTGGCTCACTGCCTGGAATCCCATTCCCAACATCCCCATCAACGTGCCCGTCAACCCCGACGCGAGCACGTATGCCATCGCACTCCTGCTCTCCCTCGCCAGCGGATTCTTCTTCGGCACCGTGCCCGTTCGCCAGATCCTCCGCGCCGATCCCTGGCTGATCATCCGCTCCGGCTCAACCGGCCGCTCCCTGCGCCGATTCTCCACCCGCGATCTGCTCCTCGCCGTCCAGATTTCCATTTGCGCCGTCCTCGTCACCGCGTCGCTGGTCGCCGTCCGCGGACTCCTCCGCTCCATCCACAGCAACTTCGGCTTTGAACCGGCGCAAACCATGCTCGTCAAAACCGACCTCGGCATGGCCGGCATCCCCGGCTACGATCAGCAGATCACCGAGAAGAAGATGCTCACCGCGGTCGCGGACATCCCTGGAGTCACCGCGGTGGGCTACGCCGACCGTCTTCCCCTCAGCGCCGGCGGTAACGAATCCTGCGTCTACCACGACACCGACACCGATTTCCGCCCCTCCAACTGCCGCGCCGACGCCCAGCAGTTCGATGTCTCCCCCGGCTACTTCCGCGCCGCCGGCACCGTGCTCCTTGCCGGACGCAGTCTTACCCTCCAGGATGCGCCGGGCGCGCCCGTCGTCGCGATCGTCAATCGTGATTTCGCCCGCACCCTGTTCGGCTCCGTGCAGAAGGCCGTCGGCAGCTACTACAGGACCTGGGGCGGTACCCGCGTCGAGGTCGTCGGTGTCGTCGAAAACGGCAGATATGGATTGCTCACCGAGAGCCAGCAGCCCGCCATGTTTTGCTCCTTCCTGCAGCAGCCCTCCGGCCGCGTCTGGCTGGTCGTGCATACGCGGCGCGACCCGGAAGGCAGCGCAGCGGCGCTGCGCGAAACCCTCCGCGGCATCGACCCCGGCCTTCCCGTCAGGATTGAGACCTGGGATCGCGAGCTGACCTGGGTGCTCTTTCCCGCGCGCGTCGCCAGCGTCGCCCTCGGCGTGCTCGGCCTGCTCGGCGCCATGCTCGCCGTCACCGGTATCTTCGGCATGGCCTCCTGGGTGGTGAGCAGGCGCATGCGCGAGCTGGGGATTCGCATGGCTCTCGGCGCCGATCGCTCCGGCATCCTCGCCGCCGCGCTCGATCGCTCCCTGCGCCTGCTCGTCATCGGTTCTCTCTGCGGCATCGCCCTCGGCCTGCTCGCCACCAAAGTCCTCGCGCACATCGTCTACGAAGCCACACCCCGGGATCCTCTCGTGCTGTGCGGCGTCGTCCTCACCATGTTGGCGCTGGGCCTGGTCGCTTCCTGGATCCCGGCACAGCGCGCCCTCGCCGTCGACCCGATGATCCTTCTCCGCGACGAATAACTGCGGAGACCGGGACCCTCAAATTCGGCCTTCGGAAGCTACAACTTCGTGATAAGCTTCCCGCCAGCTTCGAAAACAGAAGAACCTGCCTCAACCTGATCCCCCGGATCGCGTGACTTGAGGAGAGACGATGCGCTCGCGATCGATTTTCCGCATGCAGCTGGGTTCGTCGGCACTCGCACTGGCCACAGTTTTCCAGCTCTGCGGCTGCCACAAAACGGTCATGGTGTTTGGACCCTCCGCCTTGCCCGATGCCCTGCCTCCGGCGGCCACGGACCAGGAAAAGCAGTCCGCCGCTGAAAAGCAACTGCCCGGGATCCCTTTCTATAACCATTACGGCGTCTGCACGCAGGACACGGTGTGGCTGGAACCCCAGACCACGCTGACTCTCACCGTGACCCCCGAAGGGGGGAAGCGTGTAACCCAGACGATGACTCTGAACAATCTTGCGTTTCACGATCACGATCCGGCTCTGGATCCCAGCCTGAACGCAAACAACCTCGTCGCCAGCCTCAAGGCGCTGCAGGGCCCGCACGAGATCAGCAGCGCCGACTCGCCCTACTGTCCGTCCGTCGTGGCTGGGCACTGGCAGGACATCGGGAAAAAATACGGAGTCGTGCCCATCGATGAAACGCCGGCCGGGATTGAAGCCGCACGCCAACAGGGCAATCTTGTCCCGATATCGAACACAGCCGAGATCGGTACCGCCGTGGATTATTCCAGGGTCTATTACCTCAATGCGAAGACTCCCCTGACCGGAACCGCTTCCGTCGACGCCAAACTGAACTCTGACGGAACTCTGGGCGAGGGCAGCGCATCCGTGGATGATGAGACGCTCTCCACCGTTCTGACCACCCTGGGCACGTTGGGCAGCGGAGGTCTCACCGCCTGGAGCACCGTAAAAGCCGCGTCGATCACGGGGCAGGCCACCGTCAGCGCAGCAGCCGCAACCCCGCAAATTGCCGGCGCGACACCGGTTAAGCCACACTGCGATGCAGGTGGTGGCTGGCCCGCCATTCCGCCCAACAGGAAGGTCACCTACGATTTCGCCGTGGAGCCGGGAGGTTTTACCCACGAGCACAAGCTGGTCACCCCGCTTGAGACGCTCGGCAAGGCCGGCGCGAAGTGCGACGCAACCCGACTCATCGAGGACGGAAACTTTACCGTATCCCCGGTTGGTGGCGGAGGCAAACCGGACAAGAACGCCGTCACAGTGAGTGGAACCGTAACCCTGCCGAAAGGTAAAGACGCCAAGCCCTGAAGCTCCGGGAACGCACACCCCTTCACCCTCTGCGGCGAGTCTTTCGGGCTTCCCCTTTTGCGCGGCCTTCCTGCGCCAGATCGCGCAGCCGCTCCAGCGCGGCGGACCAGTACGGCTCATACTTCGCCATCCAGGGTGTCAGTCCGGCCGCCAAAGCCCCCGCTTCCAGCCGATAAATCTGCTGTCGCCCGTGGCGCGTTGCTGTCACCAGACCCGCTGCCCGCAGGCTCATCAGGTGTTTCGAGATCCCCGATGCCACCAGGCGGGGAAACGCACCTGCCAGCTCGCCAACGGTCAAGGGTCCGCGTTCTGCCAGCAGGTCGAGAATCAGCCGGCGCGTCGGATCGGCCAGGATCCGGAACAGCACATCGCTATCGCCAGGCATCCTCTGCGCTCATCCCATCGGCCAGCCGCTCGAGGATTCTGTGCCGGTCGGCGCCGCGCTCATAGTCCCCCACCCTCTCCGTCCAGTCTCCGCCTGTCTCCTCGAACCCATCGTGAACGATGCTGACCTGCGTGCCCGCCGCAACGGGCGCCAGCCGGATGACGAACCGCGCCGGGCGCACCCACCCGCTGCCCTCTTCCAGCCAGGACAGGATCAGGCTTCTCTCCGGCTCCATTTCCAGAACCGTGCCGCTGATCCAGGTCGTATCGTCGGGCCCCAGAAAACGATACCTGCCGCCGACGCGCAGATCGATCTCCATGCTGGAACTGATCCACCGCCGCAGCCCTTCCTGGCTCGCCACCCAGCGCCACACCGCGCTCGGCGGAGCCTCAATTTCAATCGAGCGGATGACCTGCTGCATGCAATCCTCCACACATTACCCTTCAGTAATATATTACTGTACGGTAATGCATTCACCGGGTCAAGGGTGGACTGCATCGGCCGAGTATGCGTTTTCCCGGCACAGAAAAGCCCGCGCCGGCATCGCCTTGCGCGGGCCCCACTGTCAATTCCCAGCCAGTTTCGGAAGACCGTCTGCCCTCAGGAAGCCAGGGCCGACCGTCCCAGCGGAATCTCCTGCACGTAGCCCCGCGTCCGCGGGACCACCCGCACTCCTTCCGCCGTCTGCTCCATGGCCAGCGTCTGCGAACACTCTCCGCATAACCAGTAGTGTTCCATCTTCCGCGAGCGCTTGCCGTTCCCGTCCGCTTCGCTCGCAGATACGTCGAAAATAAAGATTCGCCCCTCCCGCAGATAGTGCAGGGGCTTGGCGCACTTCGGATTCGCGCAATGATTCACCATAGAAACTCTCCACAATTGCGCGCTGTCGATTCGGTCGAATCCAGGCTCGCCGCCTTCGGCGATCCTCAGCGCTGTTGCCGTTCGAAGAAAACTCGGCGGGACGATCGGCTCGCGACCTCGTGCCCGCTAAACATCAGATGCTCGGATTACCTGAAATAGGATGCGGAAAGTTTGGGGTCCTGTTTTCCGCATAAGTTAGCCGGGGGATCACCATCGTCACGATGGCGCTGGTATCGGGCGGTTAACGGTTCTATTTTGACACCGCGCCGGGTGCCCTGGGGGAAAATTCGTATGAATTCCCGCCGCCATCCGCACGCTTGTGCAAGAATGAACGTTTGCTCTCTGCCTGAACGAATGTCCCTGCTGCGCTCCACGTTTATCGGCCTCTCCCGGAACTCCCGCCTTCGCCGCTTTGCCGAGCAGTCCACCCTCGGCCGCCGCATGTCCTCCCGCTTTGTCGCCGGCTTCCGCATCGAGGACGCCCTCGCCGCAGCCAACAACCTGGCCGGCCAGGGCCTCGCCGTCACCCTCGATTCGCTGGGTGAAAACGTTGTCACCCCCGCTCAGGCACGCCAGTCCGCCCAGGTCTACCACTGGCTCCTCGACGCCATCGCCCCGTCCGGCGCCCGTCTCGACGCCAACGTCAGCCTCAAGCTCACCCAGATGGGCATGGACCTCGACCCCGCCCTCGCCACCGAAATCGTCTCCGGTCTTGTCGACCACGCCATCCAGGTCAACTCCTTCATTCGCGTCGACATGGAAAGCACCGCCTATACCCAGGCCACCATCGACCTCGTCCGCCGCCTCCACGCCAAACCGGAAAACCGCGGCCACGTCGGCATCGTAATTCAGGCGTACCTCCGCCGCAGCGCCGCCGACATCGATGCCCTCCTCGGCGATCGCATCCGCATCCGCCTCTGCAAAGGCGCTTACCAGGAACCCGCCGAACTCGCCTTCCCTGACAAGAAAGACGTCGACGCCCACTTTGTCGCTCTCACCCAAACTCTGCTGAAGAGCGGCGTCTTCCACGGCATCGCCACCCACGACCCCGCCATGATCGCCGCCGCAAAGGACTTCGCCCGCGCCGAGCGCGTCGACCCCAGCTCCTTCGAATTTCAGATGCTCTACGGCGTCCGCCGCGATCTGCAGCGCGCTCTCGTCCAGCAAGGCTACCGCGTCCGCGTCTATGTCCCCTTCGGCGACGAGTGGTACCCCTACTTCATGCGCCGCCTCGCCGAACGCCCCGCCAACGTCCTCTTCCTCGCAAGAAACATGCTGCGGAAATAGACTTCAGATCTCACCAATTCGAGTTGAGGCGTGGGCCTGAGATCCCGTCCGCGCATCCTGACTCGGTAAGATCTTTCTCCAGACACAAAAGGCACCCCTCCGGAGCGCCCCTGGTCCTTAAACCCTAACCCCTAAGCTCGAATCCCTGCTTTTATCTCGGCGCGTACGGCTCAATCGACAGGAGATTCCCCAGCACCTGCCGCTCCTGCGGCGAGAACGTCTGCTGGAACCGCGCCGAGTTCAGAATCGCTGCCCGCTGGTCCGGGGGAACATGCCGCAGGTCGTTGAACGCCGTTCCGACCATCCGCTTCCGGTCGGGAGCCATCCCCGCCAGCGCCTGCGACGACGCACGCACATCCGCTTTCTGCTGCGGCGTCAGCCTCTCGAACAACTCCACCCGCCCAATCATCCTCTGCTGCTGCGCCGGCGGCCGCGCCTCCAGCGTCCGCAGCCGGTTCAGCACCCGCTGTTGCTCCTCCGGACGCAGCCGGTTGAACCCCGGCTCCCGCCGCAGCTCCTCTTCCTGCTGCGGCAGCGTCAGATTCTGGTGATTGCTGAGCCACTGTCCCAGATGCCCGGGCCGTTCCGCGCCGTACATGCCGGCGTTTCCGTTCACTCCCGGCCGCATCTCCGCCGGAGGATTCCCCGCCGGACGCCCCGCGTTATTTCCCCGCGGCGCCTCCGCCGGACGCGCGGGCTGCCGCGCCGGCGCCGCCCGCATCCCCCCCGCCCGCCGTGCCTGCACCCGCTGCATCCGCCAGCCGCGCGGACCCGCCTGCGCTCCCGGTGCACTCAGAACCAGCAGACACACGGCCGCTATGCACGCCCACACGGACGCAATCCCGCGCCCGGGCGTTTTGCTGCCCTTCGTCCTGTTCTGAGTTCCCGAGATCATGGCCTTGCTTCCCCAACGGCAGAACCGCAAACTGCACTGCAATCCCATCCGGGCCGGCTCTGTTTCTGCTTTCTCATCGCCTCGCCCTCGTTCCTTCCGGATTCTTCCCTTCCGGCTACAGCCCGCCGCCGTTATCGCCCGCGTCCTGCTGGTCCATCGAACTCAGCTGCTGGAAGACCTGCGCGTTCTCATCCAGCGACTGCAGATCCCGGATCACCGGCGAAGCCTGTACCTGCGCCGCCTTCGGCGGCTGCGGCGTGAACCCGCCAAACCCGGCATACGTCCCCACTCCTGCCGCCACCACCAGCGCCATCGCCGCGGCCATCACCGGACGCATCGGCACGTGATTGCCGAACAGGAACCGTGCCCGCATCCGCTCCAGCCATCCGGCCGGCGCGGCCTGCTGTTCCTCCCGCAGCCGCACCGCCATCCGCGTCTCGAAGTACGGCGAAACCTCCGGAGCCTCCCACGTGTCCATCAGGGCCATCGTGGCTTCCAGCTCCTTCAGTTCTCCGCCGCACTCGGCGCAGCTCTCCACATGCGCCCGTACCTCCGCCGGCACCTGCTTCGGGGCAAGAAGCAGATCCGGCAAACTCGTCTTCACTTCACGGCAGATCATAATTTCCCCCACATCCCCCAGTTTCAGCCCTGCTCCACGAATTCCTTCAGCCGCTCCCGCAGCGTCTGATACGCCCGGAACAGCAGCGACTTCGTCGCCGACTCGCTTAACCGAAGAACCGCGCCAATCTCCTTGTAATCCATCCCCTGATACTTGTGCATCAGCACGGCTGTCCGCTGCCGCTCCGGCAGCGCCATCACATGTTTGCGGATCGCCTTCATCCGCTCGTCCTTCACCATCTCCTCTTCGGCGCCTGGATGCATATCCGCTACATCCGGCGTCGTCCCCGTCTCCGGATCCGGCTGGTCCAGATAAATCGTCTGCGCTGCCCGTTCGTGCTTGGTATCCCGCGCGTGGTTCACACCCAGGTTCGTCGCGATCCGGTACAGCCACGTGGTGAACTTCGCCTCCGCCCGGTACGTCTGCCGCGAGCGGTACACCCGCAGGAACACCTCCTGCGCCAGCTCCTCCGCTACGGCCTGATTATGCACCATGCGGTACATGAAGTTCATGATCGGCTTCCGGTACTTTTCAATCAGGAAGTTGAAACCTACATCGTCCCCTTCCCGTACCCGAAGCATGATCTCTGCGTCGGTCATCGACCGCCATTCGGCGGCCGTGGCTGGCGCCTTCAGCCCGCGGGAGCTTTCCGCTGTCCGGCTGCCCAACCCCGGCGTGGTGAGAGCAACGCTTGCCATATCCCTGCTAACCCCATTCGGATCGTCAGGTTGCGCGGAAATCTCAGCCTCGTCCTCGCCCTCAACCTCTGCTCTTTCCGCTTCTTCCCCCTCATCCCACCCTTCGGTAACGTCGGGAACCGGGCCCAGAACCCCCTCATCGTCGTCCGGAGGCCGCTCCAGCGGACCATCCAGCGGGTCGTGAGGATCGTCCGGCAGCGGCGCAGAATTCCGGAAAGCCATAGGCGATGCATCATTTTACGCTGGCAAGGGTGGGGTCCAGTTGCGGACCTGCCCCGATTTCCACCCCCCGCCCCCCCCGCCTCGGCACGGCCACCCGGTCCTGGGCGCCCCTTCCCTGAACCAGGCCCGTTCTTCCGCCTCCGCCCTCGCCTGGGATACCCGGCGGCACTTCGATCAAGCCCGGCTGGGTGCCCGCGACCGGCTCCCGGCCGGCACCGAACCGCGGTGGGGTGCGCGTCGACGGGGCGGCTCGCCCGTTTTCAGCGGACCTGGGCACCCTCCGCTTCACAAACCTTCCGCCATTCCGGCATGACCCGGGTCTCGAAATCCGCGTTTGAAATATTCACCCGGGCTGGTTCCGACAACTCGCTTGAACGCCTTGCTGAATGCAGCGTCGGACTCGTAACCGACCGACCGGGCAACGTCGATGAGCTTTTTGTCACGCGGTTCGATTAGCTGCATCGCCTTCTGCATCCGCCATTCGGTTACGTATTCCAGCGGTGTTTGTCCAAGCAGCTCTTTAAAACGCGCCGCGAATGCGGAGCGAGACATGCCCGCCTCTTCGGCCAGGGATTCCACCGTCCAGGGCGTCTTCACACTGTCGTGCATGGCACTCAGAGCTGCGCCGATTTGAGGATCGAAAATCGCGCGAAGCCATCCTTTGTTCCGCCATCCCGCTTCCGACGCGATGTGCGCCCGGAGTACCTGAATAAACAGAACCTCGGCCAGCCGCGTCGCGACGACTGCCGATCCCGGCGCCTGTTCTGCCATTTCTGACGCCAGCGCCTGCAGGGTGTTATGCAGCGCGAGCGTGTGGGCCTGGTCGGCCTGAATCAGAATGAAGCTCGGCAATAACTGGGTGATCGGCTTCAGGCTGGCGCGATCGAAACTCAGGGACCCGCAGACGATGGTTGTCGGCGCCCCGCCGCCTCCATAATGAGCGACATTGCTGCCGTCCGTCGCCGCAACCTCGCGGAAGCTCTTCTTCGCACGCGTTCGCAAGCTGTCGCGCAAAACAAACGAAGTCCGTCGGGCCAGCAAAATGCAGTCACCGCCGGTGAGGGGAATCGCCTCCGGAACCCCCTCCACACTCAGCCAGCAGTTGCCGCGCGACAGCATCGCGAAGTGCGCCAAATCCGCGGGTGAAATCTTTTTGCCGAAAGACGTGACTTTGTCTTCGGTCCGCCCCTCATGTATCAGGCCCCACGGGGCGGTGGCTTCGAGCCGGTGCTGACCGAAAGCGGTGACGTGCAGCGTTCTGAAGATGTCTGTGATTGGGTCCAACCTAGCCTCCATGCTTGGACGAATAGACAAAAGATCAGGACTCCCGAGCAGTTCTCGTCTACCGCCAGAGAAATCTACTCCTGTGTACGGGATGCTACACACCGACCGAAGGGAGCAGTTATGGGAAAGCTGGAGGGTAAGGTTGCCCTCATCACGGGTGGGTCGAGCGGCCTGGCGCTGGCGAGCGCGAAGCTCTTCGTGGAAGAGGGCGCGTACGTTTTCATCACGGGGCGGAAGCAGAAGCAGATCGACGAGGCCGTCAGGGTAATCGGCCGGAATGTAACCGGCGTCCAGGGCGATGCAGCCAATCTCAACGATCTCGACCGGCTGTTCGATAAAGTCAGGCGGGAAAAGGGCAGAATCGACGTCCTGTTCGCGAGTGCCGGCATCGGCGAGCCCGTCCCGCTTGGGCAGGTCACCGAGCAGCACTTCGACAAGACCTTCGACCTGAACGTGCGCGGCACCCTCTTCACGGTGCAGAAAGCGTTGCCCCTGTTCAACGATGGCGGATCCATCTTCATGACCGGGTCCAATGCCGCGGCAAAAGGTTTTCCTGGTTTCGGCGTGTATGCGGCGAGCAAGCTGGCGCTGCGCTCCTTCGCGCGCACCTGGCTCAACGAACTGAAGGACAGAAAAATTCGCGTGAACCTGCTGGTCCCAGGTGCAATTGCCACACCGATGCAGGAAGCCGTTCTCACCAGCGAAGCGAAGCAGTATTTCGAATCCCTGATCCCGCGGGGAAAGATGGGTCAACCGGAGGAAGTCGCGACGGTCGCCTTGTTTCTTGCCTCCGACGATTCGAGCTTCGTGAACGGGGTGGAGTTGTTCGTCGACGGCGGCATGACCGCCATCTGAAATCGGCGGATCCCGGTGAGTGCATGGTCGCCTGGCCGCTTATAAGTGAATGCTGCACAACTACCGAAAGGAGCAGTTATGGGAAAGCTGGAGGGTAAGGTTGCCGTCATCACGGGTGGATCGAGCGGCCTGGCGCTGGCGACCGCCAGGCGGTTCGTGGAAGAAGGCGCTTACGTTTTCATCACCGGCCGAAGGCAGAAGGCGCTGGATGAGGCCGTCCAGCTGATTGGCCGCAACGTGACCGGCGTGCGCGGCGATGCGTCCAATCTCGACGACCTCGACCGCCTGTTCGATACGGTCAGGCGGGAAAAGGGCAGGATCGACATCCTGTACGCGAGCGCCGGCAGGGGCGAAGCTGCCCAACTGGGCGAGATTACCGAGGAACACTTCGATGCGGCCTTCGGCCTGAACACGCGCGGAACCCTGTTTACGGTGCAAAAGGCGTTGCCGCTGTTCAACGATGGCGGATCGATCTTCATGACCGGGTCCGTGGCTTCGGTGAAGGGCTTTCCTGGCTTCGGCGTCTATGCGGCGAGCAAGGCGGCATTGCGCTCCTTCGCACGCACGTGGCTCAACGAATTAAAGGGCAGGAATATCCGGGTGAACGTGCTAAGCCCGGGGGTGATCGATACACCCGATTCTCAGCGAATCGACGAGGAGACGAAGCAGATGTTTCAATCCCTGATCCCGCGGGGCAAGATCGGTCGTCCCGAGGAAATCGCATCGGTCGCGCTGTTTCTTGCTTCCGACGATTCGAGCTTCGTGAATGGGGTGGAGCTGTCCGTCGACGGCGGCATGACGGCCGTCTGAATCGGCGGATCTCGCTGCGTGCATCGTCGGCGCGGCACTCGCCAGAGTCCAATAGTAACCAAGAGAGTCGGCCGGGCGCTCAGGAATCCAGACCCTGGCGCCCCCGCTCTGCCGCTGCCCCTCGACCCGCTCTCCAATGTTTAGTTGCGCGCATTTTCCGGCAACTAAATCGCCCGCCTTCTGTCTTCACCCTGCGTAAGGCGCATGACAAAGCACGACCGCAGTCAGTCATTCGCCGCCAGGAGCCCACGCCATGAAACTCTCTCTCGTTGCCGCTGCCCTTCTCGCCCTCACCACCGCCGGCGCCTTTGCCCAGAACATCGGCGAGCGCAAGACCTACCAGCAGGAGCGCATCGCCCAGGGCGTTCGCAGCGGTCAGCTGACCGCCGGCGAAACGCGCAACCTCGAAGGCCGCGAAGCCTCCATCAATCGCGAAGAATTCGCGATGCGCCGCTCCGACGGCGGCTACCTTACCGCCCGCGACCGCGCCGTTCTCACCTGCCGCCAGAACAACGTCTCGCGCTCCATCTATCGCGACAAGCACAACGCCTGGGTCCGGTAACACCCTCAGCGAAGAGAGCGGGTGCCCGATCCTGGCGGGTTTTGCCGGGGTGGGCTCCCCGCAATCCTGGGTGTCCCTGTGTGGTGGCAGGGACACTCCGATCCGTCGCGGGCCGGGGCGCAGTTGCCCAGCTGTCGAAACGCCCTGCCGGATCGCCCCGGCCCCTGACAATCTCAGAGCCCCTCCTCAACGCCGAACGCTGAACCCTGGTTCCTACACCAGCACCACCATCGGCTGAAACAGCGTTCCCGCCACCCTCCGCCCCACCCCCACCAGATCCCGCTGCCCCTCGAAGATCTTCACCAGCGCTGCCCCCGAATACTCCGGCAGATTCACCTGCATCCCGTTCCGGATCCGGCCCACCGTCCCCTCATCCGCCGTCACTGCCGGCATCTCCGGCAGCAGCGTGCGCGGATGCGGCATTGCCTCCCCCAGTTGGCTCTGCAGCGCCAACCGCTCCATCGCCTCCACCGTCAGCGCCTGGTCGAGCGTGAACGCCCCCACCGCGGTCCTGCGCAGACTCGCCAGATGCGCCCCGCAGCCCAACGCCTGCCCCATCGCATGCGCCACCGCGCGCACATAACCGCCCGCCGAAATCCTCATCGCGAAGCGCGCCGCATCCCCCTCGACCCCTTCGATCGCGAACGCCTCCACCGTGATCCGCACCGGCTTCAGTTCCGGGGTCTTCCCCGCCCGCGCCAGCTTGTACGCCGCTTTCCCCTCAATCTTCTTTGCCGAATACGGCGGTGGCATCTGCTCGATCTCGCCCACGAACTTCGCTGCCTCCGCGCGCACCGCCGCGAGCGTGAGCGTCACCGGCCGCTGCTCGCCAACAACCTGCCCCTCGGCGTCATAGGTATCGGTCGCAAACCCGAATCGGATCGCACCCGCATACGCCTTCTCCGTTGTCCCAAAGAATTGCGCCAGCCGCGTGTACTTCCCCAGCAGCAGCGGCAGCACCCCTGTCGCCATCGGATCCAGCGTCCCCAGGTGCCCCACCGACTCCTCGCCCGTCGCCCGCCGCACCCGCGCCACCACGTCGTGCGACGTCATCCCATCCGGCTTATCCAGGATCAGGAGCCCATTCACTCCACTACGATAACCGCGCCGGCTTCCTGCTTCCAGTTTCCTGCTTCCGTTCGTCTACAGCGTCGTCGGGGTACGCTCCCGGATCAGCGACAGAAACTCCGCCCGCGTGTTCTGCTTCTGAAATACCCCCAGCATCGCCGAGGTCACCGTCGACGAGTTCTGCTTTTCCACGCCGCGCATCATCATGCACAGGTGCCGCGCCTCGATCACCACCCCCACGCCCTGCGGGTGGATCGCCTCCTGGATCGCCTCGGCAATCTGCCGCGTCAGCCGCTCCTGCACCTGCAGCCGCCGCGCGAACACCTCCACCAGACGCGGCGCCTTGCTCAGCCCGATCACCTTGCCGTCCGGAATATACGCGACGTGCACCTTCCCAAAAAACGGCAGCATGTGATGCTCGCACAGCGAGTACATCTCGATGTCCTTCACGATCACCATCTCGTCGTACGCCACGTCGAACAGCGCGCCATGCAGCACATCCTTCGGATCCTCGCGATACCCCTTGGTCAGAAAATCCAGCGCCTTTTCGATCCGCTCCGGTGTCTTCTTCAGACCCTCCCGGGCCGGATCGGCATCGTATCGCCGGATGATCTCGCGATACATCTCCTGCGTCGAAAAGTCTTCCAGGCCGGCCCGGTCCATCACTTCCCGGCCCGGCTTTTCCCGGTTTCCGTTCACTGCCGTTCTCGTCATTTGCGCTGCGCTCCCGGCTTTTCGCCGCTTTTTGCTGCCGGCCACTGGCTACAGTGGCTAGCGGCTGTACTCGAAAGAATTGTTGCTCGTCTCTTCCACCCGCACCGCCAGCGTCAGATTCTGCGGCAGCGCCCTTGCCAGCCTCTTCTCAATCTCCATCACCAGATTCTCCGTCGTCGGCACCACCGAGCGAAAGCAGTCCAGCGTATTCAGGTTTTGGTGATCGAACGGCTCCAGCACTTGCGCCCGCACGCAACCATCCAGTTGCGCAAGATCGTACACCATGCCCGTTACCGCATCGATCTCGCCGCCCACGGTTACTTCCACCGTGTAATTGTGACCGTGCCCGTGCGGATTGGCGCACTTCCCGTACACCTTTCGATTCTCCACCTCGCTCAACGACGCGCAGAAAAGCCGATGCGACGCGCTCAGCCGATATCTCCGCCCCAGATACGCCTTCATCGACCGTCTTCCTGAACGAGCTTCTCCGGGTAAAACGCGGCAAGCAAGGCGGCGGCGCCGTTTCCACGCGGAGCGAGCGGTTGCCCCAGCTCCCGCCCCCACAGCCCCCGCTGCCCCTGCCGCTTACGCTCCCCGGCCAGGTTCACCCCACAGCAAGCAGAAGATTCCTCCGCAGGGCGAAGTTCAACGCAAATCCACGCCACGCTCATCCGAAAGTACCGCCTCGTCCCATTTCGGACCCTGGCCCAAATCCATACCCCTTCTGTACGCCCCAACCCGATTGGCCCGCCAACCCGTCCGGGCAGACCAATATCGCCGAGCGCCCAGTCCGCCGTTCCCCTCATCCTCCGTAATAATCCGCGAACAAATCCGGCAGCTCATAGACGCGCACCCGATGCAGCCTGGCCTTGCCCGGAATCTTCCCCTCCAGCCGCTTCCACACCGCCACCGCGATATTCTCCGTCGTCGGCTGCGCCCTCTGAAACTCCGCAACCTCCAGATTCAGGTGGCGATGATCGAACGCCGACACGACCTCCCGCGCCATCGTGTCCTTCAGTTGCTTCAGATCGACCACAAATCCCGTCTCGCCATCCACCTCGCCGGCTACCGTCACTTCCAGCGTGTAATTGTGCCCGTGACCGTTACGATTGGCGCACTTTCCGAAGACCCGCGCGTTTTCCTCCGCGCTCCACCCCTCATTCCAGTAGTAGTGCGCAGCCGAAAACTCCGCTTTCCGGGTTAACAGGATCATCGCTCCGCTCGCTGCCTCGTTCTCGCCCCGCGCTACCGGCTGATTCTCTGCTCTCTGCCCTTCCAGACTACCTGCTTCACCACCGTCACGCGAAACCAGCTCCGCCACAGCAGCCATGCGTACAGCGGAATCCCCAGCGGCGCCAGCGCGCAGTCGCGCAGCGGAAAATTCGACTTCGCCACCCGCCCGTACAGTCCCCACAGCGCGCGCAGCCACACCAGCGCCAGGGCCGCCGTCGCCAGCGGCGTCCCCAGGACTCCCGTACGCGCCGCCGGATTCACCCCCCGCAGCCACCAGAAAAACCCCACCAGCGCCGGAATCCCCACCAGTACGCCCAGTTGCAGCAGCCGCATCCCCGCCAGCGTCGGCGCATTCCCAAACAGCAGCGCCAGATTCTTCGTCCACCCCTCCACCATCGCGCCAAAGCTGCGATACATCCGCGCCGACACCGCCTCCGGCGCATACCGGAAGCGCAGCCCCACCTTCCGGCGTTTCACCAGCGCGGCCAGTGCCACATCTTCCAGCACCGCGCCCTTCACCGCCGCGTGCCCGCCAATCGTCTCGTATACATCGCGCCGCGCCAGCAGGAACTGCCCGTTCGCCGCCGCCACCCGGTTCGCCGGATCATTCACCCGCGCCGGCGTATACGTCGCCGCCAGGTCGCCGAACACCAGCGGCATCAGCGCCCGCTGCGCCAGCCCCTTCACAATCTGCCGCGGCGAGTACGACAGCATCCCCGCCCCATGCCGCTCCGCCTCGATGATCGCCAGCCGCACCTTCCCCGGCTCGTGGATCGTGTCCGCGTCGGTAAACAGCAGCCACTGCCCGCGCGCACGCTGTGCACCCGCCCAGCACGCATTCGCCTTCCCCGTCCATCCCTTCTCGAGCTTCGGCGCGTCCATCATCGTCACGCCCGCGTGCTCTCCCGCAAACCCCGCCGCAATCTCCCGCGTCCGGTCCGTCGAGCCATCGTCGACGACGATGATCTCCCACTCCTGGCCGAGCCTCCACCCCTCCTCTTCCTGCGCCGCCAGCGACCGCACACACTCGCCCACACAATCCTCTTCGTTGCGTGCGGGAATCATGACGGAAAGCTGCAGCGGCGGGGCGTCCACGGGCTCTGCACCTTATTATAGGAACGTGCTCCCGCCACCTTTACAGCTGCGGCCCTCAGCACGCGAACGCCAGGCTCCGAACGCGGAACGCCAGTCTGCACACCGCGCCCTGCGCCCTGCACTGTGGATTGTGCTCTGCGCCCTGTGCTCTGGGCTCGGCTCCTGTAATCGCTCGTCGCATCCCGCCCAGGTCGGCGAGCGCGCCCCCGCCATCGTCATTCGCGACGGCGCTCAGACCGTCAGCCTGAAGCAGTACCACGGCAAAATCGTCGTCCTCAATTTCTGGGCCAGCTGGTGCCCGCCCTGCCTCGAGGAATTCCCCTCCCTCATGCAGCTCCAGCGTGACCTGCCCAGCGTGGTCGTCCTCGCCGTCAGCTTCGACACCGACGCCAATGCCTACCGCCAGTACCTGGTCGATAATCACATCACCGGCATCACGACTGTCATCGACCTCTCCCAGCAGTCCAACCTCGCCTTCGATACCACCCGTCCGCCCGAAACCTACATCATCGATCGCCGCGGCGTCATCCGCCGCAAATTCATCGGCGCCCAGGACTGGACCAACCCGGAAATCCTCAACTACCTGCGCAACCTCTGACCTGGTTTCCCGGCAGGACTTTCGCTCCCCCCGCGCGAGGCTTCTCTTTGCCGCCCGTAACCCGTAACCTGTCCCCTGTACCCTGTACCCAATCGATGACCACCGCGGTCAGCTCGCCCCCCCCGTCACGGCCACCCTCCTCCGGAGCCGCGCTGGCCCGCCAGCGTCGCTCTCCTCGCCGTCGGCGGTCTTCGCCTCGCGCTGCCCGAATCCCTCTCCATCGGCCCCGACTGGCTCCTCCTGGCCGTCATCGGCGCTCTCACCGTGCCCATCGTCTGGGCTCATTGGCGTGGCCTGAACGACCTGAACCGGATCCTCGGCTATCTCCTCAGCGCCATCGTCACCGCCGATATGATCTGGTCCCTCGGCCTGCTCATCGCCGCGCTGCCCGCGCACAAAGAGAGCCCTCTCGACCTTCTCATCTCCGCCTCCGCGCTCTGGCTCACCAACATCCTCGTCTTCGCCTCCTGGTACTGGCGCCTCGACGGCGGCGGCCCCGCCGCCCGCGAGGAACAGGGCGTTCACACGGACGGCGCCTTCCTCTTCCCCCAGATGACCCTCGATCAGCAGGCCCGTATCGCTATGGGCGAACAGTGCTGGAACCCCGGCTTCATCGACTATCTCTTCCTCGCCTTCAACACCTCGACCGCGTTTTCCCCGACCGACGTGCCGGTCCTCTCGCGCTGGGCCAAAGTCCTCATGATGATCCAGTCCCTCATCTCGCTGGCCACCATCGCCCTGCTCGCCGCCCGCGCGGTGAACATCCTCTAAGCCCGCGCCGGTGCTACACTGTGCTCCCCATGAAGCAACGCACTGCGCCGCCGACTGATATCGTTAAGCCTTCTGAGACACCCCTTTCTTCCTTTGCCTCCAATTGCAGTGTGGTCGCCGTCGCCCTGTTCATCTTTGCTTTTCTCTTTCAGAACTTCGCAATTCCGTCTTCCTCCATGGCCAGCACGCTTCTGGTCGGAGATCATATTCTGGTGGAACGCGCCAGCCTCGCCCCAGCCTCTGCGTGGGCACCGTTTGTGCGTTATCGCGAGGTGCACCGCGATGACATCATCGTCTTCTACAGCCCGTTCCTGGAATCGGATGGTCAACACTGGGTAATGGTGAAGCGTGTGATCGGTATTCCCGGCGATCACATCCATCTCCGCGGCGGCATCGTCTATCGCAACGGAACCCCGCTGCATGAGACGTTCGCATCCAGGCCCACAGCAACGGACTACAACCCCTACATTGACGACTTCCCATCCATCGCAGCTTCGCCTGATATCGGCTCAACCGCAGAGTGGTCGGTGATCGAGCACCAGTACCTGCACGACGGAGAGATCGAGGTTCCGCCCAACAGCTATTTCGTGATGGGCGACAATCGTCAAAATAGTTTCGACAGCCGTTACTGGGGTTTCGTGCCCCGCACGAACATCCTCGGGCGACCACTCTTCGTTTACTGGTCCATTCGCACGCCGGAACGGCCGGATAATGCGCCTTTCTCCCAACGCGCTTCGGACAGCATCGACGAAATGCTTCACTTCTTCACGCAAACCCGCTGGTCGCGAACTTTTCACCCCGTCAACTGACGAAAGTCCCTTCCGGCTGGCAACCGTCGAACCCATGGCCGCTCGCACCGTCAGGATCCTGGAAGGGCTACTTCCCCTGCGCCATGAACCCCCGCACCAGCCCTGCAATCTCATCGGCCCTGGTGTCCAGCGCGAAGTGTCCCGCATCCAGCACGTGCACCTCCGCCTTCGGCACATCCTTCCGGTAACGCTCCGGCTCGCCCAGGTCGAACGACAAATCATGCCGGCCCCAGATCACCAGCAGCCGCGGCTGTGTCTTCTGCATCCACGCCTGCCATGCCGGATACGCCTCGACGTTGGTCCGATAGTCGTAGAACAAATCGCTCTGGATCTGCGCCTGCCCCGGCGCATTCAGAAACGCGTATTCATCCGCCCATAGATCCGGGTCGTACAGCTCCACATGGGGATCGTCGCCCACATGCCGCGTCCTCGTCGTCGCCAGCGACAACAGATTCGTGCGCAGCGCGTCCTCATATTTCGCTCGATCCGCCCAGAATGCCCGCCGCGTCGCCCAGTTCGCGCCCAGCCCTTCGTTGTGCGCCACCGCATCCTGCACGATCAGCGCCTCCACCCGCTCCGGATGCCGCAGCGCCATGCGGAAACCCACCGGCCCTCCGTAGTCCTGCATATACATCGTGTAGCGCTCGAGGCCCAGCGCCTGCGTGAAGTCCTCCATCACCTTCGCGATGCGATCGAAGGTGTAATCGAACTGCTTCGCATCCGGCCAGTCGCTGTGCCCGAACCCCGGATAGTCCGGCGCCACCAGATGGTAGCGGTCCGACAACCGCGCCAGCAGCGGCTGAAACATTCGCGACGACGAGGGCAATCCATGCAGCAGCAGGATCGTCGGCGCGTCCTTCGGCCCGGCTTCCCGATAGAAAATCGACAGGCCGTCCACCTGAACCGTCCGGTAAAAAATCGGAGACTGCATGGAACGCTCCCTTCTTTGCCCCGGAGCGCCTGCCGCGACCGCCGCAACCACCCCCACAGCAAGCAGGCAACGAGCGAGTCGCCGAACGTTGCGAAAAAGCATCGTCCACCTCCCCACCACCCGAGCCGCCCTCGTCGCCTGCCGCTGGTTCCGACCCCGGATCGCCGGCTTACATCGTCAGCACAACCCGGAATTCCGCCTTCCCGCTCAGCATCCGCGCGTACGCCTCCGCCGCTTTCGCCAGCGGATACGTCTCGATCATCGGCCGCACCCCGCTGATCTCGGCGAAACGCAGCGTGTCCTCCGAATCCATGGGAATGCCCGACCACCATCCCTGGATCGACTTGCTTCCCGTGATCAGCTGGATCGGCGTCACTTCGATCGGATCGGTCGTCGCACCCACCACCAGCAGCTTCCCGTTCGGCCCCAGTCCGTCGATCAGCTCCGACATCGCCTTCGAGTTCGGAGCCGTCGCCAGAATCACTTTGGCGCCGCCCAGCTTCTGCAGCTCCTCGGCCGCTTTTGTCGCCTTGCTGTCGATGTACACGTGCGCGCCCAGCTTCTTCGCCAGCGCCGCGTTCTCCGGCCCCCGCCCGATCGCCGCCACCTTGTAGCCGAATTTGTTCGCGAACTGCACGCCCAGGTGTCCCAGGCCGCCGATCCCCTGCACCGCCACCAGGTCTCCCGGCAGCGCGCCGCTGTGCCGCAGCGCGTTATAGGTCGTAATGCCCGCGCACAGCAACGGCGCTGCTTCGGCGTCCTTCAGGCTATCCGGAATCGACACCAGCGCCTCGACCGGCGCCACCATGTACTCCTGGTACCCGCCGTCGTAACTGATGCCCGCAATCTGCACGTTCCGGCAGTTGGCGAAATCCCCGCGCCGGCACTCCGGACACGTGTTGTCCTGCCCGCCATGCCATCCCACCCCCACGCGCTGCCCCTTCTTCCACGCCGTCACGCCGGCGCCCACCTGGGCGATCACCCCCGCCACCTCGTGCCCCGGCACGCGCGGATACTCGATGCCCGGCCACGCTCCCTCGACCGTTAGCTCATCGCTGTGGCACACGCCGCAGGCCTGCACCCGGATGAGGACCTGTCCCGGCCCGGGCGCAGGCACGTTACGTTCCACAACCTGGAAACCTCCTCCCGGCTTCCCAATCTGCGCGACTTTCATAGTTGCGATTGCGACGGCGGCCGCTGCCATAACTCCTCCTTATAGGTTGTTGTTGGTGATGAAAAATACGTTGGTGATTCAGGTTGATGGATCGGCGTCGAAGGACCCGGCCCGTCTGCGCATTCTCTTCCACTTCAAACATCGCTTCCAGTGCCACTCTGAGGCTCCGGCAGCAAATCCCCCCCACCCATCGGACTTGGCGGCGGTTTCTGCGTGCCCAGGCAACGCGCAAAACGAGCCGAATTCGCCTCGCGCCTTCCCACTCCACGGATCGATGCCAGCCGTTAAACGGGTAGATTCCTCATCCCGCGATTCGATTTATCAAAAGACGTGATATCCGGAAGTTTTTCTGCTGGCGGACTGCCTGGGCAGTTCCACGCTTTCAACTGCGGCCTCGCCGAACCTGAGGGTGGCCCGCTGCCGGCCGGCAGCCGGCGTTCGATCGCAGAGACCCGCTTTCCCTGTCATCATACGCCGCTCCTGACCCACGTCAGCCGGGCTGCGGGAACGCCACAAGTTCCTGTCCCCGCATTTTGCAGTCCCGCACAGGCACGCTTCCGCAGCCGACGCTCCCCCCGGACTTGATTCCGGCCAGGTTCACCCCACAGCAAGTAGCGCACTCCTTTTCGATTCGATCTTCAATCCAAATCCCGCCTGGTTCGCCCCGAACGTACCGCGCCCCTTCCCCTTGCGGGAAACCGGCTCATTTCGGTTCTCCCACCGTCCCCACCAGGCCCGGCCCCCTAAGATCCGGAATTCACCCCTGACGACCCCCTCGGCCCTGCAACCCGTCAACCCCTCCCTCTTCCCCGAACCACCGCACAATTGCCTCCACTCCCCTCCGCAGCTCCGTCTCCGGCGTCAACAGGGTCACCACCAGCCATCCCTCCCCCGCAAATCCGAAAAACGATCCCGGATGCACATACACCCCCCGCTCCTCGATCAGCCGCCGCGCCAGGTCCTCATCGCCGCCCAGTGCCGGAACCCGCAGCACCGCATACCACCCCCCCTCCACTGCCAGCCGCGTCACCGCCGGATTTCGTAACAGGATCTGGTCCAAATTCTCCAGATTTTCCCGCGTCCTCGCCCCAATCTGCTCCTGGATCGGCCCGCTCTCCTCCAGCCACCCCGCCAGCGCGCACTGCACCGGCGCATTCATCGACAAAAACGTGTCCGCCACCACTTCCAGCCGCTCCATCGCCTCCCGCAGTTCCTCATCTGGCCCCGTCGCCGCAATCCACGCCGTTTTCATCTGCGGCAGCGCCGCAACCTTGCTGATCCCGCTCAGCACAAACGTCAGGCACCCATGCTCGCCCGCCGCAAAACTTCGCGCATCTTCCGCCCTGCTCGGTCCGCGCAGCGTCGATCCACCCCCTATCGGATAATCCAGAAACACTTCGTCCACCACCAGCGCCAACCCATGCTCCGCCCCAATCCGCTCCAGTTCCCGCCGCTCCGCCTCCTTCGTGAAATGTCCTGTTGGATTGTTCGGGTGCACGACCGCAATCGCCCGCGTCCGCGGCGAGATCCGCTCCCGCAGCCCCGCAAAATCGATCTGCCACCCGTGGTCGTACACCAGCGGATACGGCACCAGGCGCACATCCTCGATCTGCGCCAGAAAATCGAAGAGCGGATAACTCGGCGCCGCGATCAGCACCTCGTCCCCCGCATCGCACAGCAGCCGGAAGAGCCATCCGTATCCTTCGCTGGTCCCCGTCGTCAGAAAAACCTGTTCCCGCCCGACGCGCGCCCCTCGCTCCGCATAGTAGCGGCACACCGCCTCGCGCGCCCGCAGCATCCCGCGCGGTTCCGGATCGTACGTCAGCGCCGCCGGATCGCCCAGCGCTCCCAGAATCCGCGCTTCCTCGTAAACAAATCCGCATTGCGTCGGATTCGACGCCGTCAGGTCGAGAACCTCAAGCCCGGCCGCCCGCCGCTCCCGCAACGCCCGCGCCAGCCGCGTCTCCGTCCGATCCCACCCCGTCCTCGCCGAGAGCCTCACCCGCCCATCTTTTCACAGCGAAGGACGCCCCCCGGTTCCCGGCATTCCCGTTCCCGGCATTCCCGTTCCCGCATTCCTGCTTCCCGCTCCCGGCTCCCCGCTACTCCAGCAGTCTCTCCAGCGTTTCCAGCCCCCGCCGCACGGCCCGCCGCTCCGCATCGCTCGCCCGCCGCAGCGCCGTCACCAGCGGATGCAGCGTCAGCTCCGGAGCCTTCTTCTCTAAAAACTCCCGCACCGGAGCCGACACTGTAATCTGCGTCACCCGCCCATCGGTCTCGTGCGCCCGCCGCTCCACAAACCCGCCCTTCGCCAGACGATCCACGATCCCCGATACCGTGCTGTGCGCCATGCCCACCCGCTGGCTCAGCTCCTTCAGGCTCAGCACGCCCCCCTCCACCAGAGCCTGCATCACCAGCCGCTGCGGTCCCGTCACCGCTCCGCGCGCGTACTCGGCCTCCAGCTGCTGTCGCAGCTTCTTCCGGATCCCCTGCAGCTGCGCCTCCATCCGCTGCGCCAGGGCGCGCAGCGCCGCCTCCTCTTTCGCGCTCTTCCTCACCCCAGGCCTTTCCTAAAAGAAAAACGGAACCAGCGCCCGCACCTCATGCCGGTACCGCACATACTCCTCGCCGAATTGCTGCATCATGAACTGCTCCTCGGTCAGCGTCTTCAGCCAGAACCCGAACGCGCACACCGGCAGCGCCAGAATACTGTGGACCGATCCCCGCGTCAGCGCCGTCCCCGCCACCGCCAGCAGAAGTCCCGTATAGATCGGGTGCCGCACGATCCGGTACGGCCCGCGGCGCACCAGCGTGTGGCCCTCCTTCAGCGTCACCACGCCGCTCCAGTTCGCGCCCAGCATCAGCCGCGCCCAGATCGCGAACGCAATCCCCGCCCCCGTCACGGCCACGCCCGTCAGCGCCACCTGCGCCGTCTCCGGCATCGCCCTCGCGTCCATCCACCCCATCCCCGTTCCCTTCCCAAACAGCAGCCACATTCCCAGCAGTACGATCCCCATCTGCCACAACCGGGATTTGTTGCTCTGCCGCTGCACCGTCTGCCGCGTCAGGAACATCCCGACCACCCACACCGCCACCATCACAATCCACGCATCGTCCACCCACCGCCGCGCCTCACCCGCAATGTCCATCGGCCGTCTCCTCTCCCCGGGTTATGCGTCGTACACGACGTGTCGTATACGACGCATCTCATTATAGGAATCCCCTGCCCATCAGGCAACCTGTGCTCCGTGCTACGTGCCCTGTACCCTGTCCTTATGCGCGCCGTCATCTTCGACTACGGTCAGGTCCTCTGCTCCCCCCATCCCGCCGCTCACCAGCGCCTGCTCACCCTCACCGGCCTCGATCACGACGCCTTCGAGCGCCTCTACTGGCGCGACCGCCACGACTACGACCTGGGCCACATGGACGGCCGCGGCTACTGGACCCGCTTCGCTCACGACATCGGCCGCGCCTTCACTCCCGCCGAAGTCGACGCCCTCATCGAAAATGACGTCCTCATGTGGACCGGCAAACTCAACGAACCCATGCTCGCCTGGGCCGCCGCTCTCCAGAACGCCGGCCTGCTCACCGCCATCCTCTCCAACATGGGCCCCGAGGTCCTTCGCACCATGCGCCAGGAGTTCGCCTGGCTCGCCCACTTCAACCAGCTCACCTGGTCCTGCGAACTGGGCATCGCCAAGCCGGACCCCGCCATCTACACCCACACCTGCAGCGCCCTCGGCGTCCGCTTCGACGAGGCCTTCTTCGTCGACGACAACCCCGCCAACATCCGTGCCGCCGAGCAGCTCGGCTTACCCGCTCTGCAGTTTCACAATGTCGGCCAGCTCCGCCGCGATCTCGCCGCCCGCAATCTCCTCGACGGTCTCCCCCAACCCATCCCCGCCTGAGCGCCTCACCTCCCCTATCCAGCCTGAGCGCGCCGCACCTCGGCACCTGACTTCACCGGTTTTCCGTCGGAAAACCCTCAACCCGCCCCAATCGCGACCACGCCCGACCGTCCGTCGATTCCCCGCCTGAGAGCGCCGCACCTCGGCACCTGACTTCACCGGTTTTCCGTCGGAAATCCCCTCAACCTGCCCCAAGCGCGAACCACGCCCGACCGACCGTCTCCGTCTGCACTCCCGCCGGCACAACCCCTGCCCGCCTCTTCCATTTCGCCCGCCGCCCGCCCTATCCCCCTCGGCCAGGTTCACCCCACAGCAAGCAGAAGACTCCCTCGGCAGCTCCGCTCTCAAGGCAAAATCCGTGCGCCACCGCACGAAAGTACCCCGCCCCTTCCCATTGTGAAAATGACCGCCCACTCTGGATCCACCACCACGCTGCCAGTCCCCCAGCATACGAATCAATCCGGAAAGATCCATCAGCCCACCTGCGCCGCCACTCCATCCCGGGCGGACTTCCCCGGGCAGGCCGACCCCGCCCAGTTCTCCCCGCCCCGCATGCCGAGGCTCCCGGCTCCCGGCCGCTGGCGGCTGGCGGCTCTTCGCTCCCGGCTCCCGGCTCCCGGCCGCTGGCTACACCCGATACCCCACCGGGATCCCCACCCGCTCCACAATCTCCACGGCAAACCCCTGCAGCGCCGGTACGTGCGTCGGCGTGTTGCTCAACAGCCGGATCCTGTGAATCCCCAGGTCCGCCAGAATCTGCCCGCCCAGCCCGACCTCGCGCAGAGTCCGCTGCTGCCGGTCTTCATGCCGCTCCCGCGCCCGCGCCTCGCGATGGAAGACGATCCGGTGCGGCGTCACCGTCCGGTCAATCTCGAATCCACGCCCTGCATTGTGCAGATAGATCAGCGCCCCCCGCCCTTCCTCCGCAATCATCTTCAGCGACTGCCGCAGCGTTCGCTGGCACTCGCACAGCGTCGTCCCAAACGCATCCCCCGCCAGGCAATGCGAGTGAACCCGCACCAGCACCGGCTTCTCGGCGTCGCCTCCGCTCTGATGCACATCTCCGCGCACCAGCGCCACATGGCTCTCCCCCCCTTGCACCTCGCTCTCGTAGGCGATCATCAGAAAATCGCCCCACTCGGTCGGCATCGTGCTCTCCGCCACCCGCACGATGTACCGCTCGTTCTGCAGCCGGTAGCGGATCAGCTCCGCCACCGTCAGCATTTTGAGACCGTTCCTGTTACAAAATTCGATCAGGTCCGGCACCCGCGCCATGCGCCCGTCGTCCCGCATCACCTCGCACACCACGCCCGCCGGAATCAGCCCCGCCATCCGCGCCAGATCCACACTCGCCTCAGTCTGCCCCGCCCGCACCAGCACCCCGCCCTTCCGCGCCCGCAGCGGAAACACATGGCCCGGCCGCGCCAGATCCTGCGCCGTCGACCGCGGATCGATCGCCACCTGAATCGTGTGCGCCCGGTCGTAGGCCGAAATCCCCGTCGTCACCCCCTCCCGCGCCTCAATCGTCTCCGTAAACGCCGTCCCGAAGCGCGACGAGTTCTGCTGCGTCATCGGCCCCAGGCGCAGATAATCCGCTCGCTCCTCGGTCAGCGTCAGGCAGATCAGCCCGCGCCCCTCCCGCGCCATAAAGTTGATCGCCTCCGGCGTCACGTGCTCGGCGGCCAGCGTCAGATCGCCCTCGTTCTCGCGATCCTCGTCGTCCACCACCACCACCATCCGCCCCGCCTGGATCTCGGCCAGCGCTCCCGGCACATCCGTCATCACCTTCTCGTTCAGCATCTCCCTATTCTCCGCCAACTCCCCGCCCCCCCGCCAGAACCATTTCGCTTCCCCCCAACGCAAAAAGGCTGGCCTTTTCGGCCAGCCTCTCGCTCTTCTGCCTGCCTTCTACTGCGACGCCCCTGCCGGCTTCGCCGCAGCTTTGTGATGGTGATGGTGCACCTCGGGGTTCCTCGGCTGCGCCTTCACCGCGTTCTCGTCCACACCGCTCGTGCCCGGCACGTCGCTGTCGAAGTTCGCGCCCGACGGAACCAGGTAGTCGTTCACCTCGTTCTGTCCGCTCGTTCCCGTCTTCACCTGGATCCGGCTGGCATCGATGCCCTTGTCCGTCACCAGATAGGCCTTCGTGTTCACCGCGCGCTGCGCCGCCATCTCCTCGGCGGTCATCTCGTGATGATGATGGCGCCCCTTATGCTCCGGCAGCGGAGCCGAGTTGCCGACCACCACGATCGTCGCGTCCGGCTTCTGCTGCGCATTCAGCGCCACATCGTCCAGGCACGCCTTCGCTTCGTTGTCCACACGCTCCGGCCGCCGCGTGTCGCGGTCGAACTGGATCGAGCACAGCGTCTGCGTCTTCGGCGCCGGCGGCGGCGGCGGCGACTGCACATCCACCGTCGTTGTCGACGAAACCGTGTGCGACTTGTCATCCTGCACGCTGCACGTCACCGTGATCGTTCCCGCCGGAGCTCCCGTCGTCGACAGCGTCGCCGTGTTCCCCGTCCCGTTGATCGATCCGCTGGAGCTGGTGAAGCTGTACGTCAGCGGCCGGTTCTGCGGGCTCGATCCCGTCGCCGTTATCGTCGAGCTCCCGCCCGACATCACCGACGTCGGACTCGCCGAGCAACTCACCGTCGGCGGCTCGAACGGCTTCACCGTGAAGTCCGACGAACAGCTCGCCGTCGTGTTCTTCTTCGTCCCTTCCTTGCCCTTCTTTCCTTCCTTGGCGTCCACCTTCACCGTGTAGTTGCCCGGATCCAGCGATCCCGTGCTCACCGTCGCCGTCTCTCCGTTGCCTGTCACGCCCGGACCGCTCCAGTCGTAAATCACGTCCCAGTGTTTCTTCTGGGCCACCGATGCCGGCGTTGCCGTCACCGTCTCCGCGTCGCCCGCATAAATCGAGGGCGCGCTCGCGTTGCACGACACTTTCAGGGGTTCGACCTTGCAGCCCGTCGACAGAAAGGCCAGACATGCCGAGCCCAGAATCAAACCAGCAGACTTCATTATTGTTGCTTTCATTTTTTTCTCCGCATTCGAAACGTTCATGTCATCCGGGGGCCGCTCGTGCTGAGCGCAGGTTGGAAAGTACGACGGGCAACCCGTCCGGGTAGCGATGCGAGAAGCGGCCTGATGCAGCCGCAACGTCCGCTCAACAGTGTATCTCCGGCTGTCAATTCCGGCATCTCCGCCATCGCCGCCCGTCGGTATCGAGTGCTCGCTGCAATCGGCTTGAACGGAAGCAGCTGTACCGAACGCTGGGGCACCTGCACTTCAGTTAATCGGTACCGGCCAGGTCAAATGTTTACCAATTGATAACTGCTGGAATTTTGCCGCTCCACCCCACCCCGCCTTTTCTCCCTGTTTTCGCGCTATGTATTACGTGGTTACTATCGAAAGATGGGCCGCGCCAGCCGCCTTCCTCCCGCACAGACCCCCAAAGAATCTGCGCTTTCCCCCTTGCCCCGGGGACTCCGGCCCCGTGTCGGCTTAGTACACCCTCGGCACCAGCCGCCAGCATACCCGCGCGCAGTTCTCCGCGTAGCCCGGCAGCGGTGATGGATCTGGCGGTGCGGGCGCGCCCACCGGCTGCCTCGATGTCCCGCCCACCCGGCGAACAACAACCCTGCACCCCGGTCCGCATCCGGGCGCCTTTATTGCGTCCTGACTGCAGGAGCCGCCGCGCCCTCCCCGGCGGCTCTCCGGCGCAGCACGCCGGCCGAAACCAGAGTCATGATCAGGCCGACCGGCAGCGGCTCCATCAGCGTGTAGGCCATGTTCACCAGGGGGTTCTGATACAGCTGCTGCGAGCGCTGGATCGCGGCCACCTGCCTGGCGATCGTCCCCGGATCGGATCCCGAGGACTGGACTTTGTGAATCTGCGCGGCGAAGTAGCTGTCCATGAAGTGAGGCATGAAGTTGAAGTACAGCACCTCCCACATCGCCACGTAGAAGACGCACGTGATCAGCGTGATCAGGATCCCGCACGCGAAGGCGCGGCCGAAGGAGATTTTTCCCGCCAGGCTGTTGTCGCGATAGCTCCGGATCCCGAAGTAGACCAGCAGGAACGATGCCACCATCGTCGTGTAGCCGAGAACCAGGCTGTGGCCGGACCCGATCCGGTTCGCGATCAGAAGGTTTCCGCCCATCAGGACGGAGATCGTGACGCCGGCGATCAGGCCGAAGGTAAGGACGGTTTTTTTCATGGAACGCTCCTGCTTTCCGACTCGGTTCTGCGCCACCGGCGCGAGCGTAGTGGAGTCACCATGCCGCCAGCGGGGCCCGATGTCGTCATCCTTTCGGGTGATTTTCGACGAACGCCGCCCAAATCGTCCTTGCGGGTGACGCGCCCTTCAGCTTGTCCACCCCGAATCGCCCCGATCACTCTTCACGGATCACTGGCTCACCGGCCGCGCTCAGCGCCCGGGTCCTTCCCCCACCTAGTCCCTCCCTGCGCCCGGTCCCCTCACGGCAGCAGGCCCATCTCCTTGCCGCGCTGCACCGCCTGGGTGCGGCGGGCCGCCCCAAGCTTGTCGAAAGCCCGCGCACAGTGCGTCTTGACCGTGTTTTCCGAAACGAAAAGCTCCGTCGCGATCTCCCGATTGCTGTACCCGCGGGCCACCAGGGTCAGGATCTCCAGTTCCCGCGCCGTGATCCCCAGCCTCTGCTGGCGGGCTTTGTCGGGACTGAACCCTCCCGCCGGAGCCTCCGCCGCCCCCAACCCTTCCTTCACCGCGACCGCTGCGCGGAGGGTTCCCCCCGCGGTCTCCCGGCCGCGCGTGATCCTGCGCCCCAGCCAGATGCCGAAGCTCGCGAAGAGAATCGCCACCAGCGCGCCGTACAGCTCGACCGAATGCTCGAGAACGACGAAGCGGTATTCGCTGTATTGCAGAAGGGCGATAAGCACGCCGCCGACCACACCGAAGATGAGGACGTGCCGCCTCATGATGGTTGCGAAGAAGTATAGCGGAGACCATGCGCCGGCGGATCGCTCCCGAAAACAGAAGGCCCGGGCACAATTGCCTTCCCTCTGCGATTCGCACCCCATCGAATTTGGGTATGCTATCGGCAATTCCAAAATCATGCGCCGCCCGCAACGACGATCGCATCGAAACCCCTGGGAGTGAATCCATGAAGGCCGCCGTCGTACCCGCCGCGAATCGTGCCTGGGAGATCAGAGACATTCCTCAACCACAACCCGGACCGGGCCAGGTGCTGGTGAAGATGCACGCTAGCGGCATCTGCTACACCGATGTGCATCAGACGCTCGGGAACCTTCCCGGCGAGTTCCCGCGCATCCTTGGTCACGAGCCGGTGGGCGAGATTGTCGCCGTGGCTCCCGATGTGTCCACTCGCAAAGTGGGCGACCGCGTCGGGTCGGCATGGGTGCAGTCCACCTGCGGACGCTGCGAATGGTGCCTGCGGGGGCGGAGGATGTTCTGCCCCTTTTTGAAGGGCACCGCGGGCGATGTGCAGGGCGGCCACGCCGAGTACATGCTGATGAACGCCGACGCCACGTATCTCGTTCCCGACAAGGTTTCCTGGGAGCAGGCGGCTCCGATCTTTTGTGCCGGATATACGGTTTATAGCGGGCTTCGCTGGGCGGATCCCCAGCCGCACGAGCGCGTGGCTGTGCTTGGAATCGGCGGCCTCGGACATCTCGCCGTGCAATACGCGAAGGCTGCCGGCTTTGAGACCATTGCGATTTCGCACTCCCCGGATAAGGACGGGATGATTCGCGAGCTTGGCGCCGATGAAATCGTTCGCGACGGGAAGAGCCTTTCCGCAGCCGGCGGCGCAGACATCATCCTCAGCACCTCCAACTCGACCAAAGCCATGGTCGACAGCCTTCAGGGTCTGCGCCCCGACGGCCGGTTCGTCGTCATGGGCGCCGACACGGAACCGCTGTCGCTCTCCCTGCTTGAGCTCCTCTTCAAGCGCATCAAAATCATCGGCAGTCAGCAAAACGGTCCGGAGTACCTTTACGAAGCGCTGGATTACGTGGCCCAGGGAAAAGTTAAATCGATCATTGAGACCTACCCTTTGGCCGAAGCAGCGAAGGCCTACCAGCGCGTTGCGGAGGGCAAGTCCCGTTTCCGTGCCGTTCTTACCATGTAATCGCCACACCGCGCGATCGGCGCCGATGTCGAGTCATCCGCCGCCCTCCGGGATCAAACGACCGAGGCGATGCCTGTAGGCGCGCGACCCGCGATCTGACAGAAGCCGCCGGAATTCCTCCACAACGGTTGACGCTACCGTGACATCGAAGGCCCAGGTCACATTGCCGAAAGAGCTGCGGAAGCGGCTGGGCATCCAGAACGGCAGTCGAATCCGCTTCAACATCCCTGTGAGCGGCCCGGTTCGGGTCGAGC
>DATJNE010000027.1:0-28511 GCA_035508305.1 Acidobacteriaceae bacterium
ATGTTAGCTCGATGAGCACCAAACGCAATCCAGTCTCTGATCTCGAGTGGCAGCACCCTGCTTGCCGTATCAGTGAGGACAAATGGCCCCTCATCTTTCGGCGACGCACTTATCTCCTTTCTGATCCAGCCGCTTATTTCCAGTTTGGCAATCGCCATGGAGACCGACGCTTTGGAGATGAATGCTA
Organism: Acidobacteriaceae bacterium; assembly: GCA_035508305.1. Lineage (GTDB taxonomy): Bacteria > Acidobacteriota > Terriglobia > Terriglobales > Acidobacteriaceae > Palsa-343. The sequence continues at coordinate 188 of DATJNE010000027.1, forward strand.
TCGCAGATGTTCTGTCCAGCACTTGTTTTGTCAGAGCCCGAACCTTCTGCGGACCACTTTCGCGCAACATCGTCAAAACCAGTAATTGAACAAACGCTTCAAGCAGATCGGACTTTCCCACCGTAGTCATAGTGCCCCTGACATCCGGCACTATTAACAACAATGGCGACTCCGGGTCCGGTGGTCGCGCCCCTGTCAGGTCGGGTCGAGTCACGACGGGTTACCTCTGCTAAGAGCTGTGTCCGCTATCCTGATGCGGGCGGAGCGACGGAGAAGCAGCGAAACGCACCACCAGCTCTGCCCAGCGTACCGCTCAGTTCAACACCACTCAATTAGAAAACTGGCGGGTGACAACTGGCCATGACCACTTCTCTCAGAGATGTAACTTGGCCTTGCGCCGCCACCACGACAATCCTGTCACGCTTTTATTGGAACAGTGAGTTTGTCAACCGAGTGGTCAGGCGTGAAGCCATGAAACCGGCTATTGCCACGGTTCGCATTGAACGACGATGATACACGCGCCTGAAAATGAGAGGCAGTGTGTGCTCCTTACTGATGCCAGAATTTCGGAATTGATCACACTATCGGCGTGCCTCACATCGCTGAAGCTCGAAATCAGCGACGGTCGTGCATTTATTCCGGAGGCTGAATATGAGATTTGCGAAGTCAGTGCTTGTCGTGATGGTGGTCGCCGCGGCGTTCATCGGCACCTCCTGGGCGCAGGAGAACGCGGAACTGACGGGCTCGGTGACAGATCCGAGCGGCGCCGTTGTACCCAACGCGAAAGTCAAAGTCACCAACGCGGCGACGGGGGAGATACGAACGGCGACAACGAACGGCGACGGCCTCTACGTGTTTGCGGCAATGCACATCGGAAGTTACAACCTGCAAGTGGAGGCGCCAGGCTTCAGAAGCTACAGGAAGACAGGCATTGTGATGAATGTGGCCGCGACCGTACGCGAGGACATTTCCCTGCAGGTGGGGGGCGGCAATCAAACGGTAACGGTGCAGGCGAATGCACTGCATCTGCAGACAGAAACCAATGAAGTGAGCAACCTGATCACGGGGCAGCAGATCACGCAGCTGGCCACCAACGGCCGCAATATCGATGAGCTCACCACTCTGGGCACCGGCGTCTCGGTCTCGTCGATGATGCCGTCCTTCAACGGGGTCACGGCGCAGGGGAGCAACGCCGAGATCAGCTTCAACGGGATGCGTCCGGGCCACAACGACTTCCTGATCGACGGTGGCGAAGTGTATGACCGCGGGAGCGGCGGCAAACTGGGCGTGATGCCCTCGCCGGATGCTCTGGCGGAATTCCAGACGCTGGACAGCAATTACGCGCCCGATTACGGAATCAGTTCGGGAGGCACGATAACCCTGGTGCTGAAATCCGGCACCAAAACCTTCCATGGCGGCCTCTGGGAGTTCAATCGTAACGACGACTTCGATGCGGGCAGTTACTTCTCCAAGCTGTCCAATACGCCCACGCCGGAGCTGCGGCTCAATATATTCGGCGGAGATGTGGGCGGCCCGGTGTTTATTCCCGGGATCTATCCGAAGGATAAGAGCAGGACTTTCTTCTTCGTGACCGAGGAATGGCGCAAATACATTCAGGGAGCAACTCCCAGCTTCGCGAATACGGTGCCGGGCTACGATATTCCGACCACCGGTGCAGCGCTGACCTACGAGGTGCCTGCGGGCTTCAAAGAAGCGCCGAACTCGGGAATCTGCAACAACCTGCAAACGGCCCCCTGCGTGCCGAACACCTCGGACCCGGCCAAACTGACGCTGTACACGCAGGATGGGCTGACCATCGGCAATTCGTTCCCGGGCGGCGTGATTCCCGCCAATCTGATCGATCCGAATGCCGTGCTGTTCATGAAGACGGGAGCGATTCCGGCATCGAACACGACAGCGGCCAACGGAGCGCCGCAGTATGTGGCGTCGCCGCGGCAGCCGACCTATGTGCGCGAAGACGTGGTACGCATCGATCACGACATCACCGACAAGCTGCACCTGATGGGGCACTGGATCCACGATCAGATGTCGCAGACGATATACCCCGATATGTGGAGCAACGACAGTTATCCGACCACCGGCGACGTTTTCGGTAATCCCAGCTGGGGTTCAGTGATTAAACTGACGCAGACGATTTCGCCGACGGTGCTGAACGAAACCTCCTTCAACGTGAACGGCAACACCATCTCCATCACGCCGGCGGGGATCTTCGCGCAGCCGTCGGGCTGGACCCAGGTAGGGTATTTCCCGGCTGCCAACAATACAGACAACCGCATGCCTTCGGTGGATCTGGGCACACCTTACGGCACGAACTGGACGATTAACTACTGGCCGTGGAAGAACTCCTTCCTGGACTATCAGCCGCGGGATGACTTTTCGTGGACGAAAGGCAAACACGCCCTGAAGTTCGGCGTAGCCTACATGCGCAATGACAAGAACCAGCAGCAGCAGGCGGATACCCAGGGGGATTATTCCTTTGGCACCGACTTTTCCGGTGACGCTTATGTGAACTTCCTGCTGGGTATGGCCGACAGCTTCCAGCAGCTGGAGAGCATCGAGACGTTTCACTGGATCAACAACACCTATTCCTTCTACGGAATGGATAACTGGCGTCTGACGCCGCGCCTGACCCTGAATCTGGGACTGCGCTACGATGGGCTGCCGCACGTGTACAACAAAGAAAACATGACGGCGAACTTTGTGCCTGCGGCATTCAGTACCAGCAGCGAGCAGGTGCCGAATGCGACCACGGGGGAGATGAATCCCAACGGACCGGGGTTTGCGAATCCGACCAACGCTCCGGCGCCGTTCTATCTGGATGGGGTGGAGCTTGCGGGAAAAAATGGATTCCCGCGCGGGTTGGTGAACAACGATTACTGGACCTGGGAACCTCGACTGGGCTTTGCCTACGATTTGTTTGGCAACGGCAAAACGGTTCTGCGCGCCGGCACGGGAGTCTTCTACGAGCGCGTGCAGGGCAACGATATCTACGGGACCGATACCAATCCCCCATTTGCTTACCGGCCCCTGGCGGACCAGGTGTATTTCAGCAATCCCTCTGTGAGCGCGATCAACGGACAGACTGCCTCAAAGCCCGTCTTCCCGGCGAGCATGGGGACCCTCAACAACTACTATCCGAATCCGGGCACCCTGCAGTACAGCCTGGGCATTCAGCACCAGCTTGCGCCCTCGGTCGTGATGGCGGTGCAGTATGTCGGGTCGGGCGGCTGGAACCAGGACGTCGAGCGTCAGATCGATACGCTGCCCCTGAACGATATTACCGATCGCGAGGCCGTCAACAAGGGCGCGAACGCGAATCTGTACAGAATGTTTCCTGGTTTCTCCAGCATTCAGGAAGACGACAACTCCACCAACTTCAACTACAACTCCCTGCAAGCGGCCTTCAGCATGGAAAACAAGCACGGCCTCACGCTGCACCTGGACTATACCTGGGCGCATGAGATCGATATTCAAAGCGACGATCTGAGCGGCACTCTCTCCGACCCGTTCGATCCGAAGTACGATCGGGGATCGGGAACCCTCGACCGGCGCAACGTTTTCAGCACCAACTACATTTACAACATGCCGTTCTTCCTGCACTCCGGCAGCATGCTGGAACGGAGCGTGCTGGGAGGCTGGGTGATCTCCGGCATCACCCAGGCGCAAAGCGGGGCCCCGCAGGCCGTCACCTTTGGTCCGGACACGCTGGGGCTGGGGGGCGGGACCTCCAATCGACCCAATCTGACGGGTGCCGCGGGCGGGCCCAAAACGCGTCAGGCCTGGTTCAACACCCGGGCGTTCACGGCTCCGGTCGCTCCCTGGAACGGGGGACCGAACAATGGCTGGGGGAATGCCGGCAAAGATGCCGTCTACCTTCCTGGCCTGGAAAACACCAATCTGAGCCTGTTCAAGACGTTTGCCCTGGTACCGAATGAAGGGGCGCGGCTGGAGATCCGTTTCGAATCGTTCAACACCTTCAACCACACCGAATGGAATGGCGTGGACACAGGATTTACCGACGGCAACTTTGGCGAGGTCACCAGTACCTATGACCCGCGCGAGCTGCAGTTCGGGGCAAAGTTCCTGTTCTAAACTGACCCCGCAGCATTCCCGAACGCAGTGGAGCATCGACTCCACTGCGTTTCGCTTGTGACGATGCTGAGGATAACCCCGTCGTTCCTTCGCTGCCTCGCAAAGGCCGTCGTCAATACCGCCCGCCAGGGTCGCCGGCACGACCAGCGGGTTCCCTGCCGAAACCCCCGTACAGCGTGGCGATGACCCACGGCCACCGGCAAGCAGCCAGGGAGGGGTGCGCGCGGAAGGGGAGAAAGCTGGTGCGCCGGAGGGGAGCCGGGAAGGGAGGCTGGGGGCGCAGGACTCCAACGAATCCGCTTCTATCGAGCGGATAACTGCGGTAGACTCCCTGTCACGGGGCCACCGCTCCAGGGGTTTTCCGTGGGGTACCTATCGTCGTTTCTCGAAGACGTCTTCATCAGCTACGCGCACAACGATGACGATGCCTATGCGATGGAGTCACAGGGCTGGGTTGCCCAGCTGGACGAGGATCTGCGGAAGCGGGTAGCGGTCTTCCTCGATGGGCAGCAGCCCTCGGTATGGCGGGACCGGGATGTACGGAGCAATGACGATTTTGAGGAAAAGATCACCGCGCGGCTGGTGAATACGGCGACGTTTCTGTCCATTATCAGCCCCAGTTTTTTCCAGCGGCCGTGGTGCCTTCGGGAACTGGAAGAGTTCGCGACATCGGCGGAGCGGAATTTCGGCGTGAAGATCGGAGAGAAGCACCGCATCTTCAAGGTGGAAAAGGTACCGCTGAGCCTGGACCGGAGCAGCTTCCCCACCCGGCTGCAGGGGACGGGGAGTTACCGGTTCTACGGGCCCGATCCGGAACATTCCGGCAAGATCCACGAATATCGGCCCAAGCTGGGGGTGGACTACGCGGCGAAGTACTGGCGGGAGATGGACGACCTGGCGCAGGATATCGCGACGGTTCTGAAGCAGATGCATGCCCGGGCGCACGAGAGCGTGGCGGCGGCGAAGGCGGCGCCGCCGGTTTATCTGGCGGAGACGACGTCGGACCTGGAGGACGAAGCCAGGGAGATTCGCCGCGATCTGAAGGCGCGCGGGTTCGAGGTTCTGCCGGAAGGCGACCTGCCGTACCGCTCGAAAGATCTGCGGGCACGGGTAGAAGCGGACATGAAACGCTGCCTGCTTTCGGTCCATCTGATCGGGCGGGATTTCGGGTTCATTCCCGAAGGGGAATGCGAGAAATCGATCTCGTGGCTGCAGAGTGAATATGCCGTGGAGCACCAGAAGGAGACGCCGGGATTCACGCGGGTGCTGTGGATGCCGCCGGGGCTGAATGCGTCGGATCCGCGCCAGGCGCGGTTTGTGGAGTATCTGCACAATGATTCGGCGGTGCAGCGTGGGGCGGATCTGGTCGAGAGCAGGCTGGAAGACCTGAAGACGCTGGTGCAGGAGAAAATCAGACTGGTGCAGGGTGCGAGCGAGAAAAAGAGTATGCCGGCGGCGGCCCCGGCGACAGCGACGCCGATGGGAACGGAGGAACCGCCTCGCATCTACGTGATCTGTGATCAGCTCGATCTGGGCTCAGCGGACCTGGGGGAACTGAGGAATCATCTCTTCAGTCACGGGTACGAATGCATTCTGCCGTCGGAGTACAGCAACGAAGCAGAGGCGCTTCAGGAGCATGCCGACAATCTGGAAATCTGCGATGCGTGCCTGATCTATTACGGACAGGGCTCAGACCGGTGGTTTGGCACGAAATTGCGCGAACTGCGGAAGCTGCTGAGCCGGAGGACGACGCCGGTTCTGGCCAAAGGAGTGTATGTGGCCCCGCCGGAGAGCGCGGGCAAGGCACAACTCCAGACCCTGGAGGCGATGGTGATGCGCGGGGGTGCTGCATTTTCGGGGACGGCGCTGATACCGTTCCTCGGCAAGGCCGGCGCACAGCGCAAAGAACGGACCGCATAAGATGGGGTCGTTCGTCACCAACCCATACCCCGGTTTGCGCCCGTTCGAGACCGAAGAGGACTACCTGTTCTTCGGGCGAGAGGGGCAGAGCGAAGAGATCCTGAGACGTCTGCGCCGGGAGCGGTTCGTGGCCGTGGTGGGGACATCGGGGAGCGGCAAATCCTCGCTGATCCGCGCCGGGCTGCTTTCCTATCTGTACGGCGGATTCATGAGCGGGGCGGGTTCGCACTGGCGCGTGGCGGTGATGCGGCCGGGGGGCGATCCGATCCGCAACCTCGCGCGAGCCCTGTATGTTCCCTCGGTGCTGGCCTCGGGGGAGGCCAGCGAAGAAGACGCGCAGCAGGAACGGACGGTGCTGGAAGTGACGCTGCGGCGCAGCGGTCTGGGGCTGGTGGAAGCCATCCGGCAAACGCGTTTGCCGGGAACCGACAATCTTCTGGTCGTCGTGGATCAGTTCGAGGAGTTGTTTCGGTTCGCGGAACCATCGAAATTGTCCCGCAACGAAGACGATGCGGCGGCGTTTGTGAAGCTGCTGCTGGAATCGGCGGCGCAGACGGCGTTGCCGATCTACATCGTGATCACGATGCGCTCGGACTTCATCGGGGACTGCGCGCGGTATCGGGATCTGCCGGAGAGGGTGGCGGCGGGGTTGTATCTGATCCCGCGCATGACGCGCGACCAGCGGCGAGAGGCGATCGAACGGCCGGCGATGGTGGCGGACGGAACCATCGCGCCGCGGCTGATGAACCGGCTGCTGAACGACGGAGGCGACAATCCGGATCTGCTTCCGATCCTGCAACACGCGCTGATGCGCACCTGGGAGTACTGGCGGCTGCACCACGAACCCGGGGCTCCCCTGGATCTGGAGCACTACAGCGCCAGCGGGGAAATGACGGAGGCGCTGTCGCGTCACGCCGAGGAGGCGTACGCGGAGCTGCCGGATGATCGGGCGCGCACGATCGCGCGGCGGATGTTCCAGGCTCTGACCGAGAAGGGGGAGGACAATCGCGAAGTGCGGCGGCCCAGTTCGGTGGGGACGATCGCCGGGGTGGCGGGGGCATCGAGCGAAGAGGTAGGCGCGGTGATTGAGACGTTCCGCAGGTCGGGGCGGTCTTTTCTGACGCCGCCGCCAGGTGTGGCGCTGACGGAAAACACGGTGATCGACATTTCGCACGAGAGCCTGATCCGAGGCTGGACGCGGCTGAACAAGTGGGTGGACGAGGAAACCGAATCGGCGAAGGTTTACCAGCGGCTGGCGGAAACGGCGGGACTGCAGGCGCAGGGGCGGGCGGGTCTGTTCCACGGACCGGATCTGAAGGACGCATTGGCGTGGCGGGACAAGGAAAAGCCGAACCCGACGTGGGGAAATTTCTATCACCCTGGCTTCGAGACGGCGATGAAATTCCTGGACCGGAGCGCAGCGGTGCGGCGGCGCAGGATCCTTGCCTACGGAACCATGGGGCTGTGCCTGATTCTGTGGTGCGGATATCTTTTTTATTCCCACGAGCGGACGGCCAGAGAAATGGCGGCATCACGGGCGACGATTCTGCACCAGGAGCAGATGAACGCGGCCGAGGAGGAGAAGGCCAAAGACGAGCACGCGCTGGAGGAAGTGAGAATTGCCGAGGCGCAGAAGGAAACCGACTGGGTCAGAAATGTGTCGCGGACGATGGACGTAAACCGGCTCGAACTGGCTTCGGAGGCCAGCACTCTGAGCTCGCGACTGAACGACGTATCGCCGCAGGAAGAAAAGGATGAGATGGAGGTCTTTCTGGCCAACAATCAGACGGAGATGGGAGAGCACGAGAAGGCGGCGCAGGCCTACACGCAGGTGCTGCTCCTTCATCCGGAACAGCGGATGAGCCAGGAAGAGCGTTCCTACGAATATATCCTGCTGGGCCGGGCGGACGACGCGATTGCCGATCTGAAGGCGTATCTGGAGTACGATCCCGATTCCTATCTCGCGCATATGAATCTCTCCGTGGCGCTGGCGATGGAGAAACGATATCCGGAAGCGAGCGGAGAGATGCAGAAGGCGATCCGCAACTTTCAGTTCGGATCGACGAGTTTGTTCGATTCGGAAATATCGCCGGACATCCGGCGGGCGACGGGGCAGACACTGCTGGTGGAGACCCCGGTTACGTTCTACGTGACCATGTTTTACGAGCTGGCGACGCTGAAGGCGTTCGCGGGCGACGCGAGTTTCGCCAGGGCACTCGATCGGGCGGACGATGTAGCGCGCCAACAGGGCTACGATGTGGATGGAAGCGGCGCGAAAGGCCGGGTGACTCTCGAATCGGTCGATCCGTTTCTTCTCGGGATTGAATGGGCATGGCTGAGCGCCCGTGCGCAGAATATTTCCGCAGGTGGCGCGAAGCGCGAGGACTACGGAGTGTACGCCGCGTACGGGGCCCTGTGGGAGAGGGCAGCGCGCATCCAGCCGCGGTTTAAGGACTGGGCGGGACACTTCTATGCGGAGTTTCTGCGCGAACAGGCCAGCCAGAAGCAATCGCGCTACGACGGCATGGCGGCCTGGGTGCGGCAGCGCATGCAGACCCTCTATCCCAACAACGGGACGCCGCCGCCGATTCCCGGAGAGAACGACACCGACATTACGGCCCTGATGGACGAGGCGGATCTGGTCGGGGAGCGGGGAGACTACGCAGGCTCGGCGAAGGTTCTGACGACGGCAATCCAGGAGGCTGAGCACTGGCCGAACGGGCGCTCGGAGCTGATCATGCTGCTGCTGAAGAGAGCCGATATGTACGTGGATGTGCAGGACACGGCACAGCAGGGCTCGGATGCGGCGAAGCAGGCGGCGGCAGCGGCTCAGAGCGACTGTCGCCGCGTCCTGAAGCTGGAGCCGCATACCGCGCGCGCGTACCTTGACCTTGCCTACACGGAGAAAGATCTTGCCGCACAGGAGCGGGACTACGGGCTGGCCTTCAGGTACAATCCCACGCTGCGGCTGGCGGAGGCAAGGCTGGGCATCCTTCTGGAGAAGAGCGATCCGCGGCGCGCGCTGGCACTGCTGGAGCAGGCGAACCGGACTGATTCCCCGGATGTAACGATCTTTCAGGAGATCGCGCGGCTGCGGAATGGAACGGGAGAGTACGGGGAAGCACTGGCGGCCATCAGCCGGGCCATCGCGATGCAGCCGGACAATCTGACTTCGTATGAAATCAAGGGGGAAGCGGAAAAGGGGCTGCACTGGAGCGCGGTGGAGATGGCGGTGGAGAGGTCGTCAGACTACCGGAAGCTGGGAGATTATCTGGCTCGAACGGGGGAGCCGGAAAATGCGCTGCGGTGCTTTGTGGAGGCGCTGCACGACCTGGCGGCAGATCCAGCCGGCAAAGGCAACGAGAGTGTGCTGGCAGAAGAGACGGTGACCGCGCACGAATTATCGCAAACGCTGGAAAGCCTGGGCTCGCACAACGACGCGCGGCGGTTCTGGATTTCTGTCAATGGTGTTCCATACCTGGAGCCTCTGAAAGAGGTCGCGCAAAAGGAAATCCAGCGGCTGACTCCCTGAAGCTCGTTGGGGAACCGAATTTCGCCGCGAGCAAGCAGCCCGGCGAATTATTTGAGAGTGGCCTGCAGCTTCCTGGATTTCAGGTTGAGCGCGGCGGCCTGAACCTTCTGCCCGGACTGCTGGAGGAGCTGAGCATGCTCCTGGCAGACGCGAGCCAGGACGGTACGATTATTCTTGCCCCAGTCGGGATCCCAGGCATAAGCACTGAGCTGGCGCTCCGCCTTCGTGTAGTTCTGCATAGCGTCGGCCGGTTTGTCCTTGAGAACCTCCGCTGCGATCGCTTCATAGCTGAGACCGAGGTAGAAGGATATGGCCGCGGGGCTGAGGTCCTGGTTTGCCGGCCCGGCGACATTGCCGGAGGCGAGTGAAAACGTGGCAGAACCCTGGGAAAGCTCTTCCTGACGCTGCGCCGACACGGTCACAATGTCGAACAGCTCGGTGAGTCCCTCGACGGCATCGGGATATTCAGCGGCATGATAGCTGGACCAGCCAAAGCCCAGGGCCACTTCCTGGAGTTCCGGGCTGTGCGGCGGCAGGAAATGTTTGTCGAGGGCAAAGGCCCACTGATAGTACCTGCGGGACAAGCGGTACTTCAGGTTAAAGTCGTCGGCGATTTTCTTGAGGGCATCTCCCTGGATCTTCTTTGCGGTGGCGTCCTTTTCCTCGGCATCGGCTTCATCGTAAAAAACCTCACCCAGGCCGGCCAGGGTAAGGATGGCCGGACGGAGCTGAGGATTGAGCTCATCGGGACTCAAGGTGAGGGCGAGGGGTTTGAGAATCTGCTCCGCCTGGTCTTCTTTGCCTTCTTCGATGTAGACGGTGGCCAGGGAATATCTGGAGATGGTGAGGAAAGGCTCAGGGGAACGTGCGTGCTGGGCCTGGGTAATCGCGGCAGAATAAAAGGTTTCCGCTTCGGGCCAGCTTTTGGCCGCCATGGCATTCGCGCCGGCCTCGAAGTACGTGCGCCAGACAACGTCTCCAAGGCCGGTTTGCGCGATGCAGGCCGCTGCGGCGGCAAAGGCGGCGAGACCGACCAGGCAGGTGCGCGTCAGCATCGTCATACGTGCTCAGTCATGGGGACGTGCGGGGATGGGGCAGCGTCATTGTATCACCGGTGAAACGCCGAACCGGATGCGGCGGGCAGTGCTTTGGTTCGGCGCGGGGAGTGTACCGGAGAGGGATTTTCGCCGGCCATGACGATTCTCGCCGCCGATCCTGTGGGCAGGTGAACGGGGCGGACAGAGCGTATCCTGGATGAGCCCGGACGTCCGGCCGTGGAGTCTGCGTGAGATTCAGAATCGTTGCACTGGTGCTGGGCGGAGTCTGCTGCTTCCCGTTGTTTGCGGCGGCTCAGGGGCCGGCGTTGTGGCAGATCGGCCGCGCCGACGGCTCTTCGGCGGAATTCAACGGCGGAGAGCCGCACACCGCGGTCGTCTACGACACTACCCGGAGCCAGCCCGGGCAGGACTGGTACGCCTATGCCCCTTCGGCGTTTGCCGGCAGGCCGGTCACGGCGCAAACCGCGCCCCGCAGCATTGTCTTTACCCTGGGCGCCGGTCCGGCGCCGCATGCGTACCGGCTTAGAGTCTCTGTGATCCTTGAGCACTCCAGCGTCCCGAATCTCGCGATCACCGTGAATGGACGCAAGGGTCTGTTCGTCCTGCATCCTCAACTGGACAATTCGATGGGCGATGGGATGGATGCGTATTTCCCGGCCTACTCGCGGGCGGAAGCCGTCTGCGATATCCCCGGTTCCCGGCTGCACAGTGGCAGCAATCAGATTGCCCTGCAGCCGGTTTCGGCCAGCGACCAGGGCGTTCCCGATGCCGGACTCAACTACGATGCTGTTCAGCTGGAGGCACTGGCGCAACTCCCTCCGATGACGGCTTACGCCGAGCCCACCATCTTATACCGGAAGCGGAACGGGACCCTTGAGGAACGGGTGGACGTCTTCGTTCGCTACGTGCAGCATCCGGGCTCGAACCAGGTCAGCCTGCGTCTTGGGAGCCATACTTACAGCGGCCACCTCGACCCCGAGCAGGACTTCGGCGAACAGCGGGTGAGCATTTTCGTCCCTGAGTTTCCAGCCAGCACAGCAGCGCAGATTCAGGTGGGCCTGAACGACAGGAAACAGCAATTCAGCGATACCCTCCAGCCCAGGAAGAAATGGACCCTGTATCTTGTTCCGCATGTCCATCTCGACATTGGCTATACGGATTACCAGGCGAAAGTAGCGGCGATCCATGCGCGGATTCTCGATGAGGCGATGGGACTCGCGGACCAACATCCCGGCTTCCGCTTCAGCACCGATGGCGAGTGGAATCTGGCGCAGTTTCTTCGGTCGCGCAGCCCGGCAGAGCGGCAGCGCATCGTCCAGGCCATACGCGAGCAGAACATCTATATCCCGGCTCAGTCCAGCAATCTGCTTACCGGCTTTCCGACGGCGGAGACGCTGATTCGATCGCTGTATCCGAGCGCCGACTTCAGCCGTGAGTACGGAACCCCTTACAACTACGCAAACATCACGGACGTGCCGTCGTATTCCTGGTCCTATGCGTCGATCCTGGCAGCTGCGGGCATTTCGTACTTTGCGGCAGGCAGCAACAACGACCGCGCACCAGTCCTGCTGCTGGGCCATCTGAACGAGCGTTCGCCGTTCTGGTGGGAGGGACCGGACGGCGGGAAGGTGCTGTTCTGGTATTCGCGACACTACGAGCAGATGGAGTTTCTCTTTGGGCTGCCCCCACTGACGGAAACGGGTGAAGAAATGCTGCCGGTGTTCCTGCAGATGTACGAGCATCCTGGGTACCGGGCCAGCGCGGCGATCCTGTTCGGCACGCAGGTGGAGAATACCGATCTTTTCCCGCAGCAGGCGGAGCTGGCAGAGCAGTGGAATGCCCTTTATGCCTGGCCGCACATTCAGTATTCGGGGTTTCATGACGCGATGGCGGCGATCGCGGAGCAGTTTGGCGGCGATCTGCCCACCCTGCGCGGCGACGGAGGTCCGTACTGGGAGGACGGAATCGGTTCCGACGCCCGATTTGCGACGCTCGAGCGCCAGAACGAGAGCCGTGCCCCCACGGCGGAAAAGCTGGCCACCATCAGCACGCTGGTGAACCCGCGCCTGGAGGTGAACCGCGACGAACTGGACGCCATGTGGGCCAACATGGTGCTGATGGACGAGCACACCTGGACGTCGTGGAACAGCGTCTCCGATCCCGAGAGCCAGGAAGCGGAGCAGCAGCTGCGGGTCAAGGATTCCCGGGCGATAACGGCTGATGCTCTGCGCGACGACCTGCTGCGGGGCAGCATGGCGAGCCTGGCCGACTCGATCGATGCCGGCGTGAACAGCCTGATCGTCTTCAACGGGCTGAACTGGAAGCGGGATGGAGCGGTGACGATCGATCTCGATCATGGCTGGGAGATTGCGGATCCGGCGACGGGACAAGCGATTCCGTTTCTGACGCTGGGCGACGGTCCCAACTACCGGCGGGTGGAATTCCGCGCCAGAGACGTGCCGGCCATGGGATACAAGGTGTATTCGCTGGTGGAGGGCGCGGCACCGGTTTCGACTCCGCCTTCCGCAATGGGTACGACTCTGGAGACGCCGTTTTACCGCGTGGAGTTGGATCCCGAGACGGGCAGCATCCGCAGCCTGTACGACAAACAGCTGCGCCGGGAACTGGTGGACGCGACGAGCCCGTGGCGCCTGGGCCAGTATCTCTACGTCAGCGGCGGAGACCACGAGCCGAACAGCATTCTGCAGTATCGGGCGGTCTCTCCCCGGCCGGAGCTGAAGGTGCATCCCGCCGAACAGGGGCGGCTGATCTCCGAACAGCGCACGCCGTGGGGCTGGCGGGTGGTGATGGAGTCCTCGACGATGAACACGCCGCACATCCGCACCGAGGTGCGCCTCTTCAATGACGATAAGAAGATCGAGCTGACGGAAGAGATCGACAAGAGACCGGAGCTAAAAAAGGAAGCCGTCTATTTTGCCTTCCCGTTTGCCATGAGCCACCCGCGCTTTCAGTATGAGATTCAGAATGGCGCAGTGGATCCGGCGCGAGACATGTATCCGGGAGCGGGGCGGGAATGGTTTTCGGTGCAGCACTGGGTTTCGGTCGAACAGGACGGCGTCGCGGCGACGGTGATGCCGCTGGACGCATCGCTGGTGACGCTGGGCGATATCAACCGCGGGGCGTGGCCGGAACGGTTCGGAGTGCGGACCGGCTCGATCTTTTCCTACGTCATGAACAACTACTGGCACACGAACTATGCCGCCGAGCAGGGCGGTCATTTTCGCTTCCGCTACGTCATCACCAGCGCGGCGCAGACCGATACGGCTGCCCTGAGCCGGCTGGGCTGGGAGGAAGTAACTCCACTCGAGCACGATCAGATCCGCTCTCAGGACAAAGCGCTGGACCGCGCCGAGCCGCTCCCCGGCAGGGAATCGAGTTTCCTCTCAGTGAACGATCCCGATGTGCTCGCGGACACCTGGAAGCCCGCGGAGGATGGAAATGGTACAGTCCTCCGCCTCATCGATCTCGGAGGGCGCGCACGCACGATCACCATCGAGACCCCGCTGCTGATTCTCAGCGGGGTCATCGAGACGGATGCCGTCGAGCGTAATGGAAGAACGATCGCTGTGGACAGTCCTCACGCATTTCACGCCGCTATCCGTCCCCACCAGATCCTCACTCTGCGTCTGCTGGGCAAGCCGCGCTGAACGATTCGGTACCGCGTTTCACATGCTGCGATGTGCAGCTTGCGGAATGAAACACGTCCCACTCCGTGGGATGGCGGCGCCACTCCGGCTTTGACAGCGGAGCCGCGGTCTTCGAGAATTTTTTTGCGCCGCGGATTGTCGACGCAAGGATACCGGCAACATTCCGCGCGATTCGTTCACTGACCCTGCTGTGCGGCAGGCCTTCCAGACGGCGCCTCGGTCGCAGCCCAACCTCACCCCGGAACCTCGGCTCTCCGAAAGGCGCGCATGCACAACGATCCGGAAAGATTCAACCGGCGTCATTTTCTGCAGTGGTCCGCGGCAGGCGTCGCCGCGGCCGGCACACATGGGTTGTTCCCTGCAACTCAGGCGCAGGACAACTCTGACGCGAGGAGCGAGCGTGAGGCGCCGCAGGCCACGGTGGTGTTGTGCAGCGCTGAACTGGAGGTTACGCTCGACGCGGGGAGCGGACTGCCCTGGCGCTACAAGCTTCTCGCCAGCGGCGTCGTGTTGCGGGGCGAGGATTTCGGACAGCCCGTGCAGGTGACCCTGTGCCGCACTGCGCCGTGGGGTTTCCAGACGGCGGGGCTGGCTCCGGAAAGCCATCGCGCCACCGTCACGACGGCGGCGTTTCGTTTTGGCGCCACTTATGGCTCCAGCCCCGCGACAGCCTTCACACTCCGGTACGTTCTTACGGGCGCCACTTTGCGGGTTGAAATGGACGCGATTGAGGAGACCGCCCCCTTCCAGCTGATCGAAGCGGCACTGCCGAGCCTCGCAACGGTACGGGAATCCGACAGCGGCGCGTGGCTCGCGCATGGCGACCAGGGGGGCAGCCTCACGATGCTCTCTGCAGCGAAGGCGGGGAGCCTCCCTCTCAACCGCTTCTGGGGCAGCGTGCAGGGGACTTTGCCCGTCGTTATGGTGGGCGACGCGCAGGCGCTGTGCGTTCAGGAAACCACGTCGTGCATGGATGGCACCACCCTTACGGTCACCGGCAACCCGGGCAGTCGCCGCGCGTGTCTGGGAACCATTCAGGTGCATCGTGTGAATGGCAGCGCCTGCTACGATCTCAATCTCGAACGCGGGGCCCCGCGCAACTGCGGCAATCAGAACACGCCGAATCTGCTGGTCGAGCAGCCCCCGTCGTGCCGCCTCGATTTCATGGAGGTCACGGGGAATCCCGCGAAAGCCTGGATTGCCGCGGGCCAGCTGATCCGCAGCCGCATGCCGGCCATTCCCACTCATTTTTACGACGACAAATATGTCTATGGTATCCATTGCGACGAGCCGCTGTTCCCCTCACCGTCCGCCACCTTCGAGCAGTGCCACGACATCGTGGCTCGCGTCGCCGCCCTGACCGACCATGCTCCTCAGGTGGTTCATCTCTGGGGCTGGCAGTTTCGCGGCAAGGACACCGGCTACCCGGCCGTGAACGTCGTGGACGAGCGCATCGGCGGCTACGACGGGATGATGCACCTGATGGAGCAGGGCCCGGCTCTGAACGCCATCATTACTCTGGCCGACAACTACGACGACGCGTATCGCAGCAGTCCGGCCTGGAACGAGGCGTACATCGCGCGCCGCCCCGACGGGCAGCTCTGGCAGAGCCGGTCGTGGACAGGTGAGAAGTCGTATATTCTCGGCCTGGCGAAATACATGGCCGGCCCCGGACCGGAGCGCGTCCGCTACACCTGCGAGCGCTACCGGCTGCACCACACGACGCATGTCGATGTGCTCTCTTACTATTCGATCCGCAACGACTGGGATCCGGAGCACCCGGCCAGCGGCATCCGCAATCTGTTCGACGGCCGTTACAAGGTGCTGCACGACTTTGCGGCGCACGGAGTCGATGTCAGCTCGGAGGCGCTGCGCTATCCGATGATGGGGCACATCAGCTGCTTCTGGTACCTCACCGGTCCGGCGCCGTGCCCATTTGGCGGCAGCTCCATTCCGCTGGTCCCGCTCATTTACGGCAAGAGTGCGGTGTGGGGCCTCTCCGGACCGGAGGCTCGGGGCGACGACGCGAAGGTCCGCATCCTGCAGCGCTTCTACGGCGCCTGCCCGCACGGAACGTGTCGCGCCGACACCGCCGATGCGGTCTTTACGGACGCCTTCTATCTGGGCATGGTTCCGTTTTTCATCCTGCGCGGCCGCAACCTGGAGGACTTTGAGCGGAACGGCGACGACACGCGCATTCATCTGGAGGGAGGAGCGGCGATCGAAAGCAACCTGGAGGCAAAGACGCTCAGCATTACCCTTGGGGAGTCAGAGATTCTGCGCGACGACGCGGTCTTCTGCCCTCTGTTCGGGGAGAAGATCGCCTGCTACGCGATTACGCCGAGAACGGTGACGGCGGGTTTGCCCCGTTCATGGAATGCGGATGAAGTGACGGCTGTCGCACTGTTTGCCGACCGGCGCGCGGAAGTCCGAGTCGTGTGCCGGAATCGGGAAGCCGCGGTCGATCTCGAGGCGCGTCGGCCGGTCATCCTTTATCCCACGCGCAGAGCCGCGGGTCTGTAGGCCCAAAAAGAATGTGCCGCGGAATCTTCCCCGCGGCACATTTGGGAGGCACTCAGAAGGTAATCCTGGCGCCGAACTGGAGTTCGCGGGGAGTACTCGAGATTCCTGTCGCCAGGCCCGCCGAACTGTTGCCGATCGTGGTTCCCGGGCTGCCGATGATCTGGGCGTTGTACAGATTGAACGACTCGGCTCGCAGTTCGAGAGCGATGTTCTCGAAGAGCGGCGTGTCCTTGACCAGGGAGAAATCCAGATCGTTGTAGTAGGGGATGCGGAACGGCATCTTGCCCATGTCGCCGAAGGAGCCGGAGGGAATGGCGAAGGCGGCCGGGTTATATTCGCAGAAACCCGTGGCTCCTCGTTTGCCGATCGGAGTGGACCCGCAGGTTCCCGAGTTCGGATCCCCGGTGACGTTGGGACGAGAGTAGCTGGTCACCGAGCCGTTGTCGCCGGAAATATTCGCGACGTCGCCGCCCACGTTGAGGTTGTAGGGTTGGCCGGAGTAAGCCTTGAACAGGTAATTCGCGGTCCATCCGCCCAGCACATAGGAGAGGGGCCCGCTCTGCAGCCAGCGCTGCTGTTTGCCCCAGGGCAGAGCGTAGAGGGTGCTCCAGGTGAATGTATTGCGCACGTCATAGGATGAGATGCCGTAGGCATTCCGGGGCAGGAAGTAGCTCTGCACCACCGAGCCCCCTCCGGTGCCGTTCTCGGCGTTGAACCAGCCGCTGCTGTTGTCCAGCGACTTACCCCAGGTGTAGGAAGCGATCGTGTTCAGTGAATTCGAGAATCGTTTCTGAAACTCCACCAGCAGAGCGTTGTAATTCGAGTAGCCGGTATCTTCCGAGTAGTGCCAGCCCGGCGCCATCCATGGCATGGCCTTGTAGGTGTCGATGGTGATAAGGGCCGTTCCGTTGGCGGAGGCGCGGTCAGCCGCATTGGCATAACCGGTAAAGTCCAGCCGCGTGCTCTTCGATCCCGCATAACCCAGGGTGAAGAGAGTGGTGGGGGCGATCTGCTCCTGTAACTGGAGGTTATATTCCACGGCTCGCTGATCTTTATAGCCGGGCTCGTTCACGTAGCCGCCGCCGGTGGTCAGCCACGGACTGGCGGCGACGACGGGATTGGGAAAATTGCCTTCGAGGCTGGTGATGGCGGTCAGCGGGTTTCCCGGTCCACCCTCCCAAACGCCCCCCTGAGAGAAATTCACCTGCTGGCTGGAAATCCCGGTGGTCCAGGGCCAGGTCGGCCCTTCGATGTCGTTCTGCACCCACTGGCTGCGTCCCGTGATGGTGTCGTAAAAGATCCCCGCGCCGCCATTGACGACAGTGTTTTTGGCCAGCTGATACGCGAACCCCAGCCGCGGCCCGATATTGTCGTTGATGGGGGGGCCCACCTGTTCGGCCCCGTTGGCAAAGACGATGTTGGAGTTGAAGGGCACGCTCGCAATCCCCCCTGGAATGCAAGGATCCACAAACGTTGCGGCGCAGGCGGCTACCGAGCGCTGGATCACATATCGCTGGTGGAAGATATCCAGCCCGTTGGCGAGCCGGTTATTGAGCATGTGGATCGCCGGCAGGTAGTCATAGCGCAGGCCATAATTGATCGTGAGTTTCGGGTTGACTCTCCACGAATCCTGAGCGTAGCCGGACCACAGGGTCATGCTGAAGAAGTCTTCGGAGTAGTTTGGCACCTGGGCGGTGAAGGTGGCCGGAAAACCCAGCAGGGCTGAGGCCAGGCTGTCCCCCGTCTTCGAGGCGTTGACATTGCTGGTTGTCGAATCGCTGAAGGTGAACTGCTGGTAGAGGTTGCGTTGCAGACGATTCTGGTAGATGAAGTCCACGCCGGCTTTCAGGGTGTGGGCGCCTTTGATCCAGGTTACGCTGCCACCCGCGCTCACCACGGGATTTCCCCGGTACAGCGTTCCCTCGTTGCCGGCGTTCGAACCGTTGTAAGGACCGGCAAGGTTGATGTACATGCCTCCGTACTGGCTCAGGTTAGTGAAGCCCGCCGAGGTTGCCGCGGCAAAGCCGTTGGGCGCGGCCGCCTGGCTGAAGGCATATGGCTTGAGCATCGCACCGCCCACCACATCCAGAATGAGGGAAGGGGAAAAGACGTGGGTGTAGCCCCCGCCAAAGTTGTAGGCGTGATAGTTGGAGAGGTTGGCGTCGACGGTGCCGGTCACCGGAGACGTATCGTAGACCCACATCTGGCTGATGCGGCCGAAGCCGAAGTTCTTATCGCTCTGGTGAAAGTCCACCCTGACCTGGTAGCTGTTGTTGTTATCGATGTTCGCTCGGTTTTCGATGTAGTTATAGCCGGCCGACTCGCTGCCGATGGAATTGGGCGGCTCGTAGTAGGCCTGCAGGTACTTCACCATGACCGGATTCAGCAGTCCGGCGGGAAGCTTGAGGCATGGCGTGCCCCCGGTCTGGGTGCCGTCGCTGTTCGGGGTGATGGGGTTGCCGCTGGTGTCGCAGGTGAAGGGCTGGACCGTGCACTTGCCGGCCGCGCACGTGGTCGAATAGGGGTTATAGATAGGGTGCTGATAATACGAATAGTTCACGTTTGAAAAATCGCCGCTCAGTTCCTGGGTGGTGGGGACCAGGGTCTGGGAGAGCCCCGGCTTGCTGTACCTCCAACCCTGGTAGGCGCCGTAGAAGAATAACTTGTTCCTCAGCAACGGTCCCCCCAGCGCTCCGCCAAACTCGTTTTGCGTATAGTGGCCGGGCGCGGCCGGGGTGGTGGTTGGGGTTCCGGGAGCGCATCGGCCCACCGAGCAGAAGTCGCTAAAGGTATTGCGCGCGTCGAAGATATTGTTCCGGTCGAACTCCCACACCGATCCGTGGAAGGAATTGGTGCCCGATTTCGACAGCATATTGACCACGCCGCCGGTGACCACGCCATACTGGGCGTCGTCCAGATGGGACGCCACCCGGAACTCCTGCATGGCGTCGATGATGGGCAGGAATCCGTAAATCGCCCCGCGCAGATCGGTGTTGACGATTCCGTCCATGAGGTAAAACGTCTCGCGATTCTGCTGCCCGAAGAAGGAGGGCTTATAGAAATTCGTCCCGGGAATGGCCGTGATTCCTGCGTCGGTCGTGCTGATGCCCGATCCCTGCGCGGTAGAAATGGGATTGACACCGGGCGAGAGTATGAGGAGCGATGTGAAATTGAGGCCGTTCAGGGGCAGTTGCTGAATCTCTTTTGTCTCGATCACGCTGCCCAGTTCCGATGAAGATTTTTCCAGCATCACGTCTTCGGAAGCCGCGTTCACATGCACCGTCTGGGCGACCGCACCAACGGTCAGCGCCTCGTTCTCGGTCAGGGTCTGCCCCACCACCAGGGGAAACTGCGGCAGGGCCAGGGATTTGAAGCCCTGCATGGTGACGGTCATGGTGTACTGACCCGGGGTCACGTCCACGAAGGCGAAATAGCCGCTTCCGTTGGTCGAGGTGCTCCGGGAAACGCCGGTATCGACGTTGGTCAGCCGCACGGCGGCGGCAGCGAGACTCTTTCCCGTCGAATCGGTGATGGTGCCATGGACTTCTCCTGTGGACTGCTGGCTGAACGCCGGAAAGGCCAGGATCGCCGACAACAACACCAGCACACATGCATTCCTGATCGCCTGTATGCGCATTGCTCCTCCCTGAAGTCTGAGCCGGTTTTCTGTTAGGTCGCCTGGGGGGCGGCTCTGTCAGGCGCGCGGCCGCAGCCTGCGCGACAGAGCAACTGGACGATAGGAAAGAGGCAACAGGAGTGTCAAAGAAAAATGAAACGCTCGTCTCACCATGCGAGACGCCCGGGCAAAGAGTGGTTCGGGGACCGGGTGGAGCAGCCAGGGGTCGTTGCAGAAGGTTCAGCGACCGGAAGCGGGATGTCCGAGGTGGACGGATATTTTCGCGGCGGCCCGCCGTACCGCCCGCGACATCTCGCCGATCCGTGCCCGCGACATGCGGATGACCGGACCGGAAATACTGACCGCGGCGGCCACCGATCCGGAGCAGTCCAGCACGGGCGCAGCGATACACCGCGCGCCTTCGACGACTTCCTCGTTGTCCAGCGCATAGCCGCGGCTTTGCACGCGTCCCAGTTCCGCCACCAGATCGGCCGAGCGGGTGATGCTGCGCGGCGTCAGCTTCTCGAAGCGCGTACCGGCCAGCAACTCGTCGCGCGCTTCGGCCGGCTGCGAGGCAAGAATCGCTTTCCCGAGGGCGGTGCAGTGCACCGGGCGCCGCATGCCCACTTTGGAGACCAGCCGGAAACTGTGCGGACTCTCCAGAACGGCCAGATAGAGCACCTCTTTGCCGTCCAGCACGCCGAGATTCACGGTCTCCCCGGTTTCGCGCCACAACTCTTCCATCACCGGGCGGCTCACCTTGCAGATGGTCCCCTGGTAGGTACTTCCGGCGCCCAGATGGACCAGTCGCGGGCCGAGCAAATACGCCGCTGCGCCATCGCGCACCACGTAGCCGGCCCTTTCCAGATGGGCAAGGAAGCGCCAGGCGGTGCTCTTGTTCAGCTTCGTGAGTTCCGCGATGGAGCGGAGCTGCAACCCTCCCGGGGTGCGATCGAGAAGGTCGAAGATGGCCAGAACCTTGGTCAGGACTCCAACGGGAGCGGCGCTCGCGTTACGCAGTTTCATGAATCCCAGTTCCTGTGCCCGCACGGTTCAGGCACTCATCCGCAGCAGGAAAACGGGGCAGGACTCGCGGCGCGGCTCGTCCTGCGAAACATCCCGCTGTGCGGTAGACTGTGCATCTTTTTCGCGCCACCCGCAAGTGCTGCGGGCTTCAATATATCGTATTGTTGTCATTTCGCGCGCTTTGCAACATGCGACATCTGATTTTCAGATATTGCACGGAGCGGCCTCAGTCAACCATACCGGAGTCGCCGTTGACGGCGGGTTCTTCAGCCTCCCCGAAGGAATCTCTCGAAAATGAAGCCCATGCACCCGAAGGTGGCCGCTCCATGACTTTTCCCGCATTGCGCTTCGTCGCGGCAGCACTTGTTGCCCTCGCACCGCTCGCCTGCGCGCAGGTATACGTGTCGCCGCAGGGCAGCGACAGCCGGTCCGGGAGCCGGCAGCATCCCCTGCGGACCCTGCGTCATGCCATCGATGTCAGTCGCGCCTCAGGAGTCTCCCGCATCGTCGTTGCAGGCGGAGTCTATCGTCTGACTTCCCCGCTGCGCGTCGGACCGGGCGATTCCGGCACACCGGCCCAGCCTCTTGTGATCGCCGCCGCTGCCGGCGAACACCCCGTCATCAGCGGCGCCCTTCGCGTGGGGCCGTGGCGGGAAGTCGATCCCGCAACCGATCTCTGGGCGGCGACGGTTCCGGATGACGTCGTGAACTCGCGCCAGCTCTACGTTAACGGCGTGCGCGCGTTCCGCACCCGCGGCCGCGTTCCCGTCGATCTCACCGAGACGCCCACCGGCTACATCACCTCCGCTGCCACGATGTCCTCCTGGAAGAACCCGTCGGATATCGAGTTCGTCTACACCGGCGGCAACAGCATCTGGTCGGAGAAATCGGAGGGCCTGGGGGCATGGACCGAGCCCCGCTGCCCGATCGCATCCATCGAGGGAACCACCATCACCATGGCGCAGCCGTGCTGGGATAACTCGACGAAGCGCGCGATGTTGCCGAACGGGGAGCGTACGGCGAACCTCGTCGGCCCCAGGAGCGTGGGCCAGCGCCCCGAGTACGTCGAGAATGCGTATGAACTGCTCGGCACGCCTGGCCAGTGGTACTTCGACCGGCCCGCGCACACCCTCTACTACGTCCCACGCCGCCATGAGAACCTCCGCACCGCCGACGTCGAGATGCCGGTGCTTACACGGCTCATCGAGGCCGAGGGGTCGACCTCGGGTCCGGTCCACGACATCGTCTTTCGCGGAATTCAGTTCTCCTACGCCACGTGGCTGGGGCCAGGCAGCCCGGAGGGGTTTTCGGAAATCCAGGCGAACTATCTGGTCACCGGCCGCGACGGCTATGCGCGCCAGGGCCTCTGTCATCTGGTGCCCGATGGCGTATGCCCCTACGGGGACTGGACGCCGGCCCCCGCCAATGTGAGCTTTCGCTTCGCGCACAACATTCAGTTCGTCGACGACGACTTCATCCATCTTGGCGCCGCGGGGCTGTCCCTTGGCGATGGCGCGCAGGACAACCTCGTCGAGGGCTGCATCTTCACCGACATCTCCGGCAACGGCCTCGATCTCGGCGGCGTCGACGAACCGCTGGCGCCGCCGGCGGCCCGGACATCCGGCAATCGCATCGAAGACAATCTCTTCCGCAACGTGGGCGCGGAATATCGCGGCGGCATCCCCATTGTGGTTGGCTACGCGAGCAATACGGTGATTGCGCACAACGAGATCGATCACATTCCCTACGCCGCTATCTCCATGGGCTGGGGCGGATGGCCGGACAAGATCCGCCAGGCCGGCGAAGCCAACGATTCCCAGGGCAATGTCATCCGCGACAACCGCATCCACGATCTGATGCTGGTGCTCGCCGACGGCGGCGGCATCTACACCCAGGGCCTCACGGGGCCCGATCTCGCCGGTGGCGAACGCGTCGAGGGCAATCTGGTCTACGACCAGTTCAGCTCCGGCCACGCCATCTACACCGACAACGGCTCGTCGATGATCACCGTGCGGGGCAACGTGATGTTCCACACCAACATGGATAACTGGGGCAGCCGCCACCACGACTACTACAACGGGCAGGATGGCAGCGACTTCGACCCGCTGGCGATTGAGGACAACTACTGGCAGCAGGGGGATCCCGACTCCTCCAGGCAGAATGTGACCGAGGCCGGCAACCATCTGATCGACGCGCTCTCGCAGGTTCCGGCGTCTGTTCTGCACAGCGCGGGTCTGGATGCGCCGTCGAGCACGTCTCTTGAACAGCGTTACACGGCTCTGGTTCGGCCCCGTGCGCCGCGCCCGCCCAGCCGCGTCGCTGCCGCGCCCGGCAACGGCTTCGCCGAGGTAACCTTCAATCCTCCCGTGGATGACGGCAACGCGCCGGTTACCTCCTACACGGTGACGGCATCGACGGGTGCGCAGGCGACGATCTCCGCCGCCGACTTTGCCCGAATGGCATATCTGCATGTCTCCGGGCTCCCGAACGACCGGCCCGTCACCTTCACGGTCACCGCTGCCAACGCGGCCGGCGTCAGCGAGTCTTCCCTTCCCTCGCTCCCCATCACGCCCTCGGCAAATGCAATGCAGCCTCCGCCGCCGCCTGCCCACGTCTCGGCCGAACCCGGCGAGGACGGCCGGGTCAGCATTCACTTTCAGGCGCCCGCGGACGAGCAAAAAGAAAGCGACGCCGGAGCAATTACCAGCTACGTTGTCCTCATTCATCCCGGCGATCGCAAAGTCACCTTCACGGGTCGTGCGGTCCTCACACTTCCTGGAACCAGGCACACGACCTTCCAGGTCATCTCGGGCCTTGCACCGGGCACGTACACTTTCAGCGTCTCCGCCGTCAATGACGCAGGTGCAGGGCACCCGGGCGAAACCCAGCCGGTCACGATCCGCTGAGACCCGCGCGGCCGCCGGATCGCCTATGAGCGGAGGTGCACCGCCCCTGGCTGCGCGCCGCCGGCGAGCGCGACAGGCTGGTCTGCGCGCGTGAGATCGCCGCCATCCACGATGATGCCGCTGTTTCCCGCGCCTTCGACCCGCAGGAAGACCCTGGCCTCCTGCAGCACCCGCGGTGCCGCAATGAGCACCTGCTGCGTGTCGATGAAGCGCAGCACCGACTCCGCCTCCGCGTTCCCCTGCACCGCGACGCCGGTCATGGCTGCATCGTGCACGCGATCCAGGATCAGCGCGGGCCGCAGGTCCGGCGTCTCCACTTCGAAGCGCACGTTATTCAGGGTAAGAGCGCGCGCGTTGCGCGCATACAGCCCGTAAGCCGGCATCGGCCCCAGCACGAAGTACTCGCCGGCAATCTCCGGCAGATCGCGACGGGCCGCGTCGTCCGCGGTGCCGCCTCCGCCGAAGGTGAGGTGGACATTCTCGAAGGTGACCTTCTCGAGAATCGCGTCGCCTACCGCATCGAGCACGATGCAGGAGTGCAGCTCGCCGGGGCGGTACCCGCTGTGATAGGGAAACCCCGGCAGCTGGGGCGGATTGGTCGTCACGGTTCCATGGATGTTGCTGAAGGAAAGATTCCGTACCACGGGCGGCTCGTTGTTCTCCGCCGGCACCGCAGCCGCCGGGGAGGGCCCGTTTTCGTGATATTCCCGCGGACCGATGCTGATGGAAATCGGCCCGGTCACTTCGTCGAGGACCAGGTTCGAAAACGACATGTTTTCGAAGCGCGATCCGCGCACGCCCTGGAATTTAATGGGGCAACCGAAAACCTGGTGCAGCACGCAGTTGGAAACCGCGACATCCTGGGCAATGCCGCCTCCGAAGCGGAAGCACGACCACCGCGTGCTGAACGACGAATTGGTCACGGTCACGAATCGGCAGCTCCCGAACAGCGCGCAGGCGTCGTCCTGGGAAAGCACCGTGCAGCCGCTGACCATGACGTACTGGCAGCTGATGAAATGAAACCCGTCATTGTTGCCGTTCACGCGGTTGTAGATGTAGATGCCGTTCATGTGCACGCGCTCCGACTCGATCACCCGCACGCTGTGATAGGCGCTGTTGAGAAGGTCGATGCCGCACACGCGCAGGTTCCGGCAGCGATAGAAGAGGAGATGATAAGGCCGCCGCCTTCCCCCCAGCCCGCTGGGCGGAGGCGTACCTCGCTCGGGCGAGTGAAATGCGATTCCCTGCCCGTCGATGGCGCCCGGCCCTTCGATCGTGACGTTGTGCGCGTTCACCGCATACAGCAGCGCCCAGTTTCCGTCCTCCAGGGTCGAGTCGCCGGTCAGCGGGATTGCGTCCACCGCGTGATAGTCGCTTCCGCGCGTGCTGCCCAGCAGCTTGCCGCCGGCTGCGATGCGCAGCGTTACATTGCTCTTCACCTCCACGGTGCCGATGAGGAAGGTTCCTGCCGGAACCAGCACCACACCGCCGCCGTCCGCCGCACAGGCATCGATCGCCTGCTGCAATCCCGCGGTATCGAGCGTGGTCCCGTCGCCCTTCGCTCCGTAGGCGCGCATGCTGTAGACGCGCGCACCGCTGTCGGCGCCGGCGGGAGTTCTCTCTTCTCCGTCCGCGGCACGGCCGGCGGCCAGTCCCGCTCCCAGAATTCCCGCCAGCAGCGGCAGCGTCTCCCGGCGCGTCCAGCGGAGGCCATCGGCATCTGCTTCCGGAACCTGGTCTCTCATTCTTTTTCCTCCAAGCGCAGGACTGCTTCGCACCGCACGTTCTTCGGCGCGCCGCTGCCTTCGCCTTCTCTCAGTCGGTTTCCATGGGGAGCCGCAGCTTCGACTTCCTTAAAAAAAGCGGGACACGCCATGTGTAACAGGAGACGGCCTCGGGCGCGATCGGTCAGCCGCCGCCGCGCATGGTGTACCGCAACGGGGGACGCTTTCGCTGTCACGCTGTCCGCGCACCCAGCCTCGCCCCGTCAAAATACCAGGGATGCAGGGGCGCAGGCTTTCGCATCCTCGCGCACTGAACCGGAGGCCACCTGATCGACTCGTTCACGAGGCGGAAGTTTCTCTTCCTGGCACTCGCTGCCTCGGCCGATCCCTTCTCTTTCGACTCTTCCCTGCCCTCTCCCTGGAACCATCCCCGCAACGAAGTCGATCTGGTCGAGCGGCCGCGCGTGCTGCACGCGGCGGGGCTCTACCTCACCCAACCACCACGCACCATTACCTCGGTCCCGGCGCCGCGCAGCGCGGGAGGGCTCCACGACTATTTCTCCGAAGGCGACTACTGGTGGCCCAATCCGCAGAATCCGAGCGGGCCGTACATCCGGCGCGACGGGGAGTCCAACCCGGACAACTTCGTCGCCCACCGCGACCTCCTGATCCGTCTCAGCATCCAGATGCCCGCCCTCACCGCGGCCTGGCTGCTGACCCGGAACCGTCGCTACGCCGATCATGCCGCCGCGCATCTTCGCGCCTGGTTCGTGGATTCCGCCACCCGCATGAGCCCCAGTCTTGAGTACGCCCAAGCGATCCACGGCATCGATACAGGGCGCAGCATCGGCATCATCGACACGGTGCATCTGGTCGAAGTCGCTCAGGCCGCCGTCGTCCTGGAACGTACGCACGCTGCCGCCGGGGCAGTTCTGCCGGGCACGCGCTCCTGGTTTGCCGAGTACCTCTCCTGGCTCACCACGTCGGACCGCGGCCTCGAGGAGAGAGCCGCCAAAAACAATCACGGTTCGTGCTGGCTCCTGCAGGCGGCTGCCTTCGCCGCATTCACGGGCGATCGCGCCACGAGCGACGCCTGCCGCGAGCGTCTCACCGGCGTCCTCTTTCCCGGGCAGATCGCCGCCAACGGCTCCTTCCCTCTGGAACTGGACCGCACCAAACCGTACAGCTATTCGCTGTTCAATCTCGACATCCTCGGGATGAACGCCCGCGTTCTCTCCACGCCTGCGCTGGATCTGTGGACGTACCGCCTGCCCGACGGCCGCGGCCTCGAGCAATGCTTCCGCTTCATGGTTCCGTTCATCGAGAACAAGCAGCTATGGCCCTACCGGCACGACGTGGAGTATTTCGGCGATCTCCCCGTACGCCAGCCCAGCCTGCTCTTTGCCGGTCTGGCTTACAGCCGCCTGCCGTTTCTCCGCCTGTGGCAGCGCCTCAATTTTCTCCGTCATGTCCTGATTGGCAGCAATCTCACCCGCACGGAATCCGTCATGCCAGATCTGCGTGTAGTACCCCTGGGGCTCCTCGGGAAACCACGGCCACGGCGATGGCTTGATGGCCGCGCCGGCGGACGCGGCAAAGAATAGAACCGACGCGAGCCCCAACACGATTGCCCCTGGAGTCTTCATCGTTTTGCCTCACTCTTTGAGATGCGGGGGAGGCCACCAAGAACTGGAGCGGCGGTTCCAATATCAATAGCAGAGGGAGCCGGCTGACGCCAGCCCCCCCAGGTTCGGGCAAGGAAGGCCCGCATCTCAGCCGTCTTCGCCGGTGTCAATATCCGCCATGGCCGCGATGCTCGTAGACCATGTGATAGCCGCGCCGAAATCCTTCGCGAAAATCCTGGCGCTGATCGCGGGGTAAGTCGGGGTGACGGAAGGTATCGTGCCGGTCCGGATCCGGAGGCCGTCCCGCGTCAATGTCATGACGCGCCGCATCCACGCCGTCGTGAAAACCGCTGTGCCATGCATGGGACCAGTTGCCTTCCGGTTCCACCGGTTGCCAGACTCCCGGCGGCGGCGGACCCTCCTGCGCATGAACGGCCAAAGCCGTTCCGCCTGACAATGCCAGGCCGACAACCAGAGCCGTTGCGGATCGGGTGATTCTCATTGGGTTTCTCCTGAACCTTACGTGGGATTGAGCAGCGAGTTGCCAACTACAGGTGGGATGCAGGCGGACCCGACGGTGCGGAGCGATCCGAGCGAAGGAAAAACTCAGGAT
>DATJNE010000028.1:0-15392 GCA_035508305.1 Acidobacteriaceae bacterium
ATGTAACGAACTCCCCCTCCTGAGAAGATGCTGCGGTGCTGCGGTTCTTCGAAACGTCGACCCTCAAGCTGCTCGACTACGAAGGGCGCGCGGGCGTGAAACATCACGTTGCGCTGTCCGTGGTCGGGACCGAACACATGCTGGCCAGCGGCTTCTTCCGCGCCAAAATGGCTCAGGAGAAGCTGATCCAGGCCTCCTCGATCCCCTACACCATTGTCGGTGCAACGCAGTTCTGTGAAGTTTGTGAAGAGCATCGCCGATTTTTCCACGCAGGACAATCAGGTGCGCCTGCCCTCCGTGCTCTTCCAGCCGATGGCTGCGGACGATGTCGCTCGCGCGCTCGCCCGCGTCGCCATGGGCCCGCCGGCGAACGGATTCGTGGAAATCGGAGGACCGGACCAGGGCCGTCTGGACGAAATGGCGCGGCGGGAGCTGGCTGCACTCAAAGACCCGCGCCAGGTCATCGCGGATCCGCAGGCGTACTATTACGCGATCGCGGTAAGCGAGAAGACACTGATCCCCGGCAAAGGCGCGCAGCTCGGCCAGACACACTTCGAGGAATGGCTGGGTCAGGAGGCCAAACAACCCTCGACGCCCAGGAAGGATGTGGCGGCCGCCTAGGACCGATCGCGATCCGGCGTGAACATCGCACAACCGATTCGGGGTACCGGCGCTTCTCCAGTGCCGGCGCCCCGGGTCGCCGAGGGAAGATGCCGGCAACAAGAATGACGCGCGAAGACGGAGGAGAGTCGTTTGCGCCTTCGAGGGAAACTGCTGCCGAAGAAATCTGGCAGATACCCGCTCCTCACTCCGGCAATCCGTCCGCCGGACTGACTCTGGTACCGTGACCGTCATCTCCCGCCGACCGCGATTCTGACTGCACGGCATGTCGTTCGCCGTCCTGCCAGCGCAGCGGCTCCGGCTTCCTCACGCTGTACCCTGAGGCCATGCGCATCCGCCGCGCCGTCCCTGGCGACCTCGAACCTCTGGCTGGCCTCTGCCATGCCCTCTGGCCGGAGTCGCCCCGCGACGAACACCGCCGGGAGGTGGCCGCGATTCTCGCTGGAAGCACTCCTTCCACGCTGCCCCTCATCCACCTGGTCGCCGAGGCGCCCGACGGCAGGCTCGTCGGCTTCCTCGAGGCCGGGCTCCGCTCCCACGCCGACTGCTGCGACGCCTCCCGTCCGGTGGGCTACATCGAGGGATGGTACGTCGAGGAGACCTTCCGCCGCCGCGGCGTGGGGCGGCTCCTCATGGCCGCGGCCGAGGATTGGGCCCGCACCCAGGGTTGCCGCGAAATGGCCTCCGATTCGCTGATCGACAACATAGTTTCGGAACAGGCTCACCGCGGTCTCGGCTATGACGTGGTCGGCCGCTGCGTCCTCTACCGGAAGCAGCTGTAAGGGCACCCGGCAGGGCTGTCCTGGCTCCTCACCCCTGAGGAAAAACGGTACCGAAGAAACCTGGTAGACTGCGGAAAATAACCGCACCGTTACCTGCGGGGAATTTGTGCGCGGGCGGGTGGTAAAGCGGCGCGTGCCCGATGGTAGACTCGAAGCAGCAGGGCAAAGAATAGGCGAAAGTATTTAGGCGGAACCAGGGGCTCTTTCCACACGCGAAAAGCCCGGAATGGAGCAACAACGTGGCAGAAGATCGGGAACGGCAGCGCGCGGTAGAACTGGCGCTTTCGCAGATTGAAAAGCAGTTCGGCAAGGGATCGATCATGCGCCTCGGCAGCAAAGAGGCGGTCGTGCCCATCTCCACCATATCGACAGGATCGATCTCCTTCGACGCTGCGCTGGGCGTGGGCGGCGTGCCCCGCGGCCGCGTCATCGAGGTCTTCGGGCCGGAGTCGTCGGGCAAAACCACGATCTGCCTTCAGATCATCGCCGAGGCACAGAAAAGCGGCGGGATGGCCGCCTTCGTGGACGCCGAACATGCGCTCGACCCCTCGTATGCCAAAAAACTGGGCGTCGATGTCGACAATCTCCTGGTCTCCCAGCCGGACTACGGCGAGCAGGCCCTCGAAATCACCGAAGCGCTCGTTCGTTCCGGCGCCATCGACGTGCTGGTGGTGGACTCGGTGGCCGCGCTGGTTCCCAAAGCGGAACTGGACGGTGAGATGGGCGACTCCCACGTCGGCCTGCAGGCTCGTCTGATGTCGCAGGCGCTGCGCAAGCTCACCGGAACCGTCTCCAAGTCGCGGACCTGCCTCATCTTTATTAACCAGATCCGCGAGAAGATCGGCGTCATGTTCGGCAACCCGGAGACGACGACCGGCGGTCGCGCCCTCAAATTCTACTCCTCCGTCCGCATCGATATTCGCCGCATCGCAGCTGTCAAGGAAGGCGACACCGTCGTCGGATCGCGGACCAAGGTCAAGATCGTGAAAAACAAGGTCGCCGCGCCCTTCCGTGAAGCCGAGTTCGACATCCTCTACGGCGAAGGTATTTCGCGCGAAGGCGATGTGCTCGACCTGGCCGTGGCGCAGAACATCGTCGAGAAGACCGGGGCGTGGTTCAGCTACTCCGGCGAGCGCATCGGACAGGGACGCGAGAATGTGCGCACCTTCCTGAAGGACAATCGCGACACCTTCGGCAAGATCGACACCGAACTGCGCAGGAAGCTGGGGATCGGCGCGAAGGCAGCGGCAGCCGAGCCGGAGCTTCCCCCTGTTCCGCCCAATGGCGCGGCCCATGCCCAGGAAGCGGTACGCGGCAGAGGCGCCGCGACGCGGCAGTAGATTCGGATCCGGGCTTGAACAAAATGGCCACCCGAGGGTGGCCATTTTCTTTCCCTGCGCAGGATTCATTGCCGCCTGCCGAGGCTAAGTGTGAAACGCGCCCCGGTGCGAAAACTGAACGGCAGCGACGGATATCCGATGGGGCCGATGTGCTGATCGCTGGTGAGGTTGTTGAGCTGGGTATAGATGCCCAGCCAGGGCTTGTACTGGTACGTCGCGCCCACGTCGATCTTCGCGTACGCGGAGTCGAGATTGCGGTTGGGCAGCAGAAGCGTGTTGCCGAAGTTCACGTCGTCGCCGCCGAGATACGTGGAGTCGTCGCTGCGGCTGGCGTAGGCGCCGTCAATCACGCCGGACCATTTCTTGCCGGTGTAGATCACGCTGGTGAAACCCATATGGGGCGGGCGGCGGAAGGGCCGTGCTCCCACCAGCGGCGCGTAGTTGCCGATGGGAATCCCAGGGTAGTTCGGGTTGTAGCTGGGCCCCACGGCATCGGAAGAGAAGGAGTGCTGCACCCCGGCATCCAGATAAGTGTAGCCGCCGCGGATGAAGATATTCTTCCCCATGCCGTACTCGACCTCCGACTCGATGCCCAGCGCGCGATAGGACATCGAGTTGAGGTCGAGTTCGTAGGCGAAGTTGTTGTTAAGGAAGTTTTCCAGCTGCTGCTGCTGGGCCGGAGAAAGGTTGGGCAGGAGCTGCGGCACCACGGAGGCCGGCACCGCTTCAATCTGGTTGCCGAATTCGTTGTGAAAATAAGTAACACGGGCGATGACTTTTTCGCTGAAAAGGCTCTGCTCGACGCCACCGTCGTACGAGCGTGACAGCTCCGCGCCAATCGGCGCGATGCCGTACTGCGCGATGGTTGATTGTCCGCCGTTGGTCTGCAGAAAATCGTAGAGCGAGCCGAACTGCTGGTCGAGAGTCGGCTCCTGGTAACCCTTCGCGAAATTGACGTTCAGCCGTGTCCCGTGCAGAAAGCCCTTGCCGGGACGCACGACATACCACGAGGCTCCGCCGCGCGGTGTCCCCACCAGGCCGAAGAGCTGGTTCTTCTCCACGCCTCCTGCCGCGGTGTAGAAGATTCGGTTTTTGAACTCGCCGCCCAGCTGCGCCTGGTAGTCGTAATTCGTGCGCTCGAGGTTTTCGCCAAAGAGATACACCGGCTCGCCTTCCATGCCGCGCTCGTCCTCGTAGCGGAACCCGGCGATGACACCCAGATGCAGCCCATGCTGGTAGTTGGTCTGTGCATAAAGACTGTCGCGGTTCGACGCGAGATAGACCTTGTAGGGATAGATGGAACCGAACACCGGTCCGTAATTCAGCAGCGCCTGGCCCGTCGTCGAGAAACCATTGGCGCCGCGCACCGTAACATCGTTGCCGTAGTAGTTCCCTGCCCCGAGGTCGCTGCTCGTAAGCAGATTGCCCGCGGGATACCATTCGCCCGACTCCTCCCGCTTGCGGACCAGACCGTAGCGCACGGCCGCGTGCCAGTTGTCGCGGAGCGTGTGATCGATGGTTCCCGTTCCGTAGGTATCCTGGTCGCTCTCTTTGCCATCGTTGCCAAGACCGTAAAAGGAATAACCGCCATTGCCGGCAGGCAGACCGGTTGCGGAGTCGCTGGCCCGGCCCGTCACGCGGATCTCAGTCTTCGCCGACCAGCTCCACCCAAGATTTGCGACCGCGGTGTCGTCGTGATAGCCGTCGTTGGGGATGGAGTTTTGCGTGTTGAGGCTCGATGCCCCCAGATAGTAATCGAGCTTGCGCTTCATCCCCGCCAGCTGCGCCTGGTTGCGGTACGTGTCGAAACTGCCCGCGTCACCCTCGTAGAGCAGCGAGGGAAAGGACGTGCTGCCGCGCGGCGTGGTGAATGCGACCACGCCCGCTGCCGCGTCGGATCCGTACAAGACGGTGTTGGGTCCCCGATAGACCTCGACGTCCTGCAGGCCAAGGGTGGCAACGTTGGCGAAGTCGAAGCGTCCGCCAATGTCTTCGACAGGAACGCCATCGATGACGACGCGATTGGCCGTTGAGTTTCCTCCGCGGATGAAGAGCGACGTGACGCCTCCTATCTGGCCCTCCTGCACCACGTTCAGCCCCGGGACCTGGCGCAGCGGATCGACGATGTCGGCGCGATTCATCAGGGCTTCGGCGCTGAGCCCGCTCACCGATCCCGTGACCTGCGCCTGCGGTTGCGGCACTCCCGTCGGCGTGACGACGACGGACTGCCGCACCCATTCCGGCTCCAGCACGACGTTTTGCTCGATGTTATCGAAGCGGCCGCCGTAGAAACTCTGCGTCTGCAACTGACGGAAGGAGACGCCGGAGGCCAGCACATAGAAGCGCCCGGATGCCGCCGTGACCAGGGTGTAGCCACCGTCGGGTCCGGTTCGGCCGTTGATCAGGACCTGGCCGTTCTGCACCAGGGCCACCGTGGCATTGGCAATGGGATAGCCCAGCGGATCGGTCACGGTGCCGTGCACGCTGACGGCATGCAGAGCAGGTGCGGCGGCCAG
Organism: Acidobacteriaceae bacterium; assembly: GCA_035508305.1. GTDB lineage: Bacteria > Acidobacteriota > Terriglobia > Terriglobales > Acidobacteriaceae > Palsa-343. The sequence continues at coordinate 5,260 of DATJNE010000028.1, forward strand.
CAGAAGCGCCGGCGCAAAAAGTCGATGGCGAAGGATGCTCAGGAAACGGCCAGTTGGCCGCGGGAAAAAAGTCATGGTCTCCTCCGTTCCCCTCGGAACGCGGTCAGCGAGCCTGTCGCAAGCACAGGCCCGGCAAACGGGACCGGTCTCCTGACTCACGCGCCGCTCTCAGGCTGATCGCCCGAAGAACGAAGCCGGCCCGCCTTCCCGAAGCATCCGCTTCAGTGGCGTCTCGGCAGGCTTCTCTGCGTCTCCAACGACCAGACGCAGAAAAACGCGCTCACAGTTGCGGGGCAGTGGCGGATTCTCACCGCCTTCCCGAGCATCCCATTGCCCTGAATTCATGGATCGCGAACACGAGAGCAGGACGATCCCCGCCACGCCTTCGCGGCCTCTCCGGACCATCGGCCCGGATTCCTCCTTATAAATCGTCTGCCTCCGTAAGTCAAAGCAGCGGTTGATGTTCAACGCAGGGTGCCGACACAGCGCCGCTTGGGGCGATCCGACGGATGGGACCCGGTTTCCAACCCGGGCCCCTGCGACCCCAGACCGAAATATCTCATCGATTGCAATGCGGGGGCGATATACTCGCAGCACAAAACCCCCGTGTTGTTTGCTGTTTCTGCCAAGGCCTGATGGACTCTCGATCCACCGTCGGCGGAATCAGGCCCAGAGTCCTTGTTGCGGATGACGAGCGCATCATTGCCGATACCCTGGGAATGATTCTCAATCAGAACGGCTTTGAAGCCGCCACGGTTTACGGCGGCCAAAAGGCTGTCGAGACTGCACTTGTGTTTCGTCCCGATGTGTTTCTCGCCGACGTGGTGATGCCCGGTATGAGCGGCATCGAAGCGGCGATTCAGATCTCCGGGATGATTCCGGAATGCCGCGTTCTTCTGCTCTCCGGCCAGGCCGCTACCGCCGACCTGCTCCGTGACGCCCGCGTCCGTGGCCACGAGTTTGAGATTCTTCTCAAGCCGGTTCACCCCAGCCAGCTTCTCGAGCGGCTACGGCTGCCGACGTAACCATCTATCGAGTCAGCGTTCCCCTGATTGCCGCCCACAGTTCCTTCATCCCTGCTCCTGTCTTCGCGGAACAAAGCAGTGTTGCTTCCGTCGCGAACGCTTCGCGGAGAGCGCTCAGAGCCTTTGTTCGGCCGTTGCCGGAGAGGCGATCTGCTTTGGTGCCGACGACCAGATAGTCCCGCCCGGCGCCGGCGAGAAATTCGATCAGGTGCGCGTCGCTGGCCTTCGCCGGGAGCGTGCTATCCACCAGGCAAACACAGAGCGACAGTGTGGCGCGATCGCGGAGGTAGGGCTCAATAAACTTCGGCCATTCGGCAGAAATCGATTTTGAGATCTTCGCGTAGCCGTATCCGGGCAAGTCTGCGAACAACAACTCCGGCGGCTGCGCCGGCTTCTCGCGCCAGGGTGTTCCGGCCAGCGCGAAGAAGTTGATCGCGCGTGTCCGTCCCGGCGTGGACGAGACGTGCGCCTGTTTTTCGCCGAGCAGCGCGTTGATCAGACTCGATTTGCCGACGTTGGATCGCCCCAGGAAAGCGGTCTCCGGCGGTCCCGGCTCTGGAAACTGCGCCTCGGCCGTCGCCGAGCGGAGAAATTTCGCGTAAAACGTCTTCATGCCGTCAGGCCAGTTTAACCGGGCCGCCCGATCCTGAGACTCCGCGCTCCAAAGAGATGCTCATGCAACGAATGCAACTCCATCTCGTCCTCGCCGCAATCGCCCTTTTCGCGATTGCACCGCCTCTGCGCGCCGCGTCGGCCGCCGACGCCATTCGCACGGTGCTCGACGACCAGCAGGCCGCCTGGAACCGCGGTGACATCGCTGCCTTTATGAAGGGCTATGACGATTCACCGCAAACGACCTTCATCGGCAAGTCGGTCGAGCACGGCTATCAGATGATCCTCGCCCGCTATCGGCGAAATTACGCTTCGCGCGCGGCGATGGGAGAGCTGGCGTTCAGCGATCTGGACGTGCGGATGCTCGGCTCCGGACACGCCGTTGTGACCGGGCGCTTCCACCTGACCCGCACCCCGGCCGGAGGTGGCGATGCGTCAGGAGTGTTCTCGCTGATCTTCGAAAAGGAACCGTCAGGCTGGAAAATCATCCTCGACCACACCAGTGCATAAAACAACCATGCCCACCGATCAGGAACTCTTCGACGAATTGTCTTTCTACACGCTGGCGCACGGCGACTCCGCCTTCATCCACGAGAACAGCGCCGACGCCTATCGCGCGCAGCACGTGGACGACACGACAAAACCGATGGCGGTCGTCTTCGCCGTCATGGGGTTGTACCTGTATCTGGAGAAGAACTTCACCGGCAGGCAGGTGCAGCTGGCGCACATGCGCATGGCACGTCATCGCAAGGAGTGGCCCCGGGTGCCGATCCCGAAAGAACAGGCAAGCCTGACCGTTGCGGACGTCCTCACGGCAGAGCCCGGACCCGCACGCGATGCGCGTATCCGCGACTGGTGCGCTGCGGTATGGGAAATATGGCAGGAAAGCCGGCCCCAGATTGTCGCCCTCGCGAAGGCGGAGCTGGGCGTGGACTGAGCGAGCAACGGCTTGACAAGTGACGGCTCGGGGCTGACGCTCGCTGAGAGGCTAACCCATGAATGCGGAAACTCAGGCAACCCCTGCAAATCTCTTTCTGGAATTCTCCCGCAACAAGCTTCTGCAGCAGTACTGGCCGCACCTGCGCAGGTGTGTTGAATCGCTCAGCAGCGAACAGATCTGGTGGCGTCCCAACCCGTCGAGCAACTCGATCGGCAACCTCATCCTTCACCTCAACGGGAATGTGCGGCAGTGGCTGGTCGACTCCTTCAACCAGAGCGAAGACCAGCGGGATCGCCCCGCGGAATTCGCAGCCACGGGCAACCTCTCCGCCCACGCGCTGCTGGACAAGCTGCAATCGACGATAAATGACGGGGCGCGGGTTCTCGATCGCCTCACCGAGACCGACCTGGTCGCACCCTATGAAATTCAGGGCTATCCGGTCCACGGCCTCGATGCCGTCTACCAGGTCGTGGAACATTTCGGTCTGCATTACGGCCAGATTGCTTACATCACCAAAATGCTGCAGGACCAGGATCTCGGGTTCTACAGGGAACTGAATCAAACCGGCCGGGCATCGTAGCCGCAGGACCACCCGTCCCGGAAACCCCGCCCTGGTGATATGCTTCCTTCTTCCCGACCGGTTTTCGATCGCAATCGTCGTGACAACCGAAAGGGCGCATCGTTGCGGAAGAAGGTGCAGCAATTGACGCACGACAGGAATGGCATCCGTCGCATTGACCTCGCTGAATTGCAGCTGGCGTCGAGCGAGACGGCCCGCCTCATCAACCGCGACATCGTCCTCGAACTCGTTCGGGCAGGCCAGCCGATTTCGCGCGCCGACCTGGCGCGCCGCTCGGGTCTCGGCCGCAGCACCATCTCGCAGATCGTGGAGCAGCTGATCCACGAGAACTGGGTGCGCGAGGGCGCGATGGCTTCGCCGCCGCGCGGACGAAAGCCGACCCTGGTGGGTCTCAACGAGGACCTCGTGGCGATCGCCGTGGACATCCATCCGCGGCAGGCGAGCGTAGCCCTGGTCGATCTCAACGGGCGACTGCTTTCGCGCTGCCCCGTGCCCCTCTCTTCCGACCCGGCGGCCTCCATGCGGCTGATCATCGAATCCATGAAGCAGACCCATCGCTCGGCCGCGCGGAAGTCGATCGAAGGCATCGGCGTCAGCCTCCCGGGGCGAGTCCATCCCGTCACGCAGCGCCTGATCTTTGCTCCTAACCTGAAGTGGCCCGACTTCGACATCAGGAAGATGGTGGAAACGAAGATGGAGCTGCCAGTCATGATGGAAAATGACGCGACTGCCTGTCTGCTTGCCGAGCTGACCTTCGCCCGCATGGATGGCGTGCGCGACGCAGTCCTGGTCGCCGTGGCCGAAGGCGTGGGTACCTGCGTGCTGACCAACGGGCAGCTGGTGACCGGGCACGACGGAATGGCAGGGGAATTCGGACATGTGCCCATCGACCCTGCCGGGCCCCGCTGCGGATGCGGGAAGAAGGGATGCTGGGAGGTGTTCGGCTCGTGCCGGGCAGCACTCCGTTATTACCGCGATCTGCGGCCAAAAGCACAACCGGTCACATTCCAGGAACTGCTCAATCTGGCCGAAGAAGGCGATGCTGCCGCGGCGCAGGCCCTGACGATGCAGGCCCAGGGGATCGGCCGTGGACTGCGCATCATTATCGCCGGGCTGTCTCCGAGCACAATCCTGATCGCCGGCGAGGTCACCCCGGCATGGCATCGCTTCGGTCCGGTCATCGAAAAGGAAGCCCTGGACCTGACCCTGGCAGGGAGTCCGCCGGCGATCCGGCCGGCTCTGGAGGGCGACATCGCACGGTTGCGCGGCGCTGCCGCTCTGGTGTTCCAGCGCGGAAACCGGCGCACAACGAAGGAACTCGCCACCCAACCGGCATGATGGTTTTCCGGCTTGCCGGGCGGCGCTCAACGCCGGGGATAGGTGTAGAGACTGACCCGGTAGACACGGATCCGGTGGGCGTCCATCTGCAATGCGCGGCCCTGGTCCGTCTGGTCGCCGTTCAGAACGCGCTCCGTGATCCACTGCCCGCCGGCATGAGAGACCTGCTCGACGCTGGCGATGCCGGCCACCTGGTCGTCCGTATCGGGATCGCGCAGGATCGATACGGTAAGTCCGCTGCCGACGACCAGGAACTCGTCGGGAGCATTCTCCATCACCATCATCGCTCCGTCCTGCGCGGCCAGCTGGCGGGCAGGCCACGTCCGCGACAGAGCCGCGCGGAAAAGAAATCCTCCCAGTGACACAGTTTGGGACGGACGAAGACTGGTTGCATGCAGCACCAGACCACGGATGCGGCCTTGCTTCTGCGCCTCGAGGATTTCGTCGCTGAGTGTGCTGAGCACCCCGTAGAGCTCGCCGATGCCCGGAGCCTCGTCCGGCTTTGCCGCGTTTTCCGGAAGCGAATCGACCGCAAAAGGGGAAAAGCCGAAGCCCCGAGCTTCGCCATAAAGGTAGAGAGCGTTGCCCGTGGCGACGTCGAGGCGCGCCTCCGGAACAAACGCCGGATTCCCCTGGGCTTTGTACCGACTCACCCACTCCGCGAAATCCGGCCAGTAAATGTCGGGTGCATAGAAATCGACCGCCGGGGCTGCGACCCGATAGATCGGCTGGACCAGCGGATACGGTCCGCCACTGGGATGCTCGCCGGCCAGTTCAAACGGCGCGGGCAACTGCGCATTCATGTACATCGGCAGCGCATACTCCGCTTTCCCCGCCTTTACCACCTGGTTTGCAAAGCGGCCGTACTCCCACGCCATGAAGACCGGGTCGGCAAGATCGCCGAACATCTCCTTCCACGTGTGCCCCGCCGGGTTGAAGTGCGCAGCCAGCTCGCTGGGCAACTGGTCGCGATGTTGCGTGAGATAAGCGGGCAACTCCGACCCTACCGCAGCCTGAAAGAGCCGGTTCGCTGTGTCCGAGCGATCGCGGCCGCCCAGGCCGAGAAAGCCAATCTCGTTTTCGACCTGCACCATCACGACGGCCTGTTGGGAAGAATCCTGATCGCGCACGTGGCGCATAAGAGCCGCAAAAGCGCGGCTGTCGCAGCGCGCGGTTTCTTCGCCGAGCGGGGAGAGAATCTCGGTTGGCAGCCCTTCGGCCGAGATTTCGCGCGGGAAACGCCGCGTATCCGCGAGCACCCACGCGGGCGCATATTCCGAGAAGGCGTTCTTCCAGCTGCCGAACCAGAGCAGCACCAGATGGATATTCTGCTTGCGCGCATCGGCGATCCAGTGATCGAGGGTGGAGAAGTCGAAGCGCCCCTCCTGCGGTTCGATCTGATTCCACCCCACCGGCATCAGCACGGTATTGAAGTGCAGGTGCGCCAGTCTCGGCAGGATCTCATCGGCCTGCGCTGCCGTGAGCGAAGAAGAATTGCCGAGTTCCCCGCCCAACATCAGAAACGGCTTGCCGTGCAGGATGAATTGTTGCGCTGCGCCCTCGGTTCGGATCGCGGGGAGGTCCTGGGCTCGGAGCGACGGCGACGCAGCTGCCATAGTCCCGAACACCGCAAGCACCGCCGATACCGTTCGCCAATTCATTTTGCAGCCTCCATCAGGATTGGTTGGGTGCCGCTGGCTCCATGTCCTGCGACTTCAACTGACCGCGTGAAAAGCGAGAGAGGGATTGAATCGCCGATGGCGCGATAGCCCGCGGGGTTGGGATGCAGATGATCGCCGCAGTCGAGCGCGGGCAGCATGCGATCGGGTTGTTGCGGATCGCGCATCACTTTGTCGAAGTCCAGGACCGCGTCGAAGTGTCCCGGCGCGCGAATCCAGTCGTTGACGGCCTCCCGGTCGGCCTCGCTCTGCGCGTCCGGATGATAATAGTCCGAGCCCCCGTCCGGCGTAACCGTTGCGCCGTAAACACGAATGCCATGCGCGTGCGCGCGCTGGATGATCTGCTGGTAGGCAAGAAGGATGCGCCGGACCAGCGCGGCGTGATCGGCCGGCGCGGTGTCGCGCTCGCGTGCCAGTTCGCCAAGATCGTTGATGGCTTCGAAGACGATGAGCCAGTGAATCCCGCAGGGCGCGAGCACATCGCGATCGAAGCGCGCCAGCGCGTTCGGGCCCAGGCCGTCGACCAGCAGATGATTGCCGCCGATTCCGTCGTTCAGTACGGCGACGTCTTTCGTCGCGGCCGATCGCTGCAACCGCGCAGCCAGCACGTCGGTCCAGCGATTGTTGCCGTTGGTCGTCGTGGCATGGCCGTCCGTGATGGAATCTCCCAGCGCTGCCACAACGCCCGCACCAGGCGGAGCCTGCACGTCGATCTCTGAAACCTGATACCAGTGCTCAATGGTGCCCGGGTTCTCAAAGGTTGCCGCGCTCACCTGATCTCCACGCACAAAGTACGTCGTTGCTCGCGAGCCCGGGTGGCTGGTTTCCGGCGCCGGCGGTTCGTCGAGGTGATACGTGACCGCGAGGTTCGACAGCGGTGCAACGTCATACGCCATCGGATCGGAGACAACGTCGGCTCCCGCGGGCACGGTGACATCGTTTGCGCCGGAGAAGGTGAGCGCGCGGTCGCTGGCAGGATCAATCGCTGGCGAGTCCGCTGCGAACGGGCGCGCAATGTGCACCGACGTAAAGTGCAGGGGCGCCGTGCCGAAGATGTTCGTAATGTGAACGCGAAGGATCGCACCGCCGGCCGAAAGATGAAAAATCTGCCGCACCGTCGCGTCACGCAGATCGCCAGGGGGCAGCGCATTCGACGGTTCCGGAATCTGCTGCGCAGCCCCCCACGTGGCAACCCAGATCGGGGAAACATCGGTCCGCTGGGCCTGCACACGGCACGCGGCCACAACAAATGCCACAGCTACGAAGAAAAAAATGCCGGCTCGGCGTGCGTTTTTCATCGCTCAGGATTTAGTATCGGTCCCGAAGTAATTCGGCCGAACGCCAGCCAGAATACCAGCAAGCGGAGGACATGTGCGCTCTCCATCCAGGTTTCTTCCCACTCTGCTTTGTCTCGCTCTCACCCTCTCGGTTCGCGAAGCGGCGTGGACGCAGAGTTCGTCTTCAGCGCCGCCGCCGGTGACCTTCACCGCCGAGCAGGATCGCCAGAACATGATGGATCAGCTGGGCATCCGGGCACTCCGTCCGGGCTTCAGCGGCGACGAGAAGGCGCCCAACCACGCCAACTACGACGAGTCGAAAGCCAATCCCTATCCGAACCTGCCCGATCTGCTCACGCTGAACGACGGCCAGAAAGTCACAACGGCCGCGATGTGGTGGAACCAGCGCCGCCCGCAAATTGTCGAGATGTACGAGAAGAATGTTTACGGCTTCATTCCGAAGAACGTGCCGCACGTCACCTGGACGGTGACCGCGGTGGATCACGAGATGATCGGCTTTCAACAGGTCCTTGCCAAAGATCTCATCGGCCACGTCGATAACTCCGCGTATCCGGCAATCAGCGTCAACATCCACATGACGCTGGTGACGCCGGCAAGCGCAAAGAAGCCGGTCCCGGTGCTCATCATGTTCGGACCCGCCGGCTTCCCTGCCCCGCACGAGCCGAGCGCCGAGGAGTTCGCGCAAATCAACAAGGCGTGGAAGACGCTGCTGATCCAGCAGGACCCTTCGCTGAAAGACATCTTTGAAAAGTACCCGGCGTGGGAGCCGTTGAAAAGAACGCCGTTCCAGTTCCCGCAGCTGAACGCGGATGGCGGCCTGCCCAACACCTGGCAATTGATCAACGACGGATGGGGCTTCGCCCTGCTCGATCCGGCCAGCGTGCAGGCCGACGACGGCGCGGGACTCACGCGCGGCATCATCGGGCTGGTGAACAAAGGCCAGCCCCGCAAACCCGACGACTGGGGCGCGTTGCGCGCGTGGGGATGGGGCGCAAGCCGGGCGCTCGATTATCTCCAGACAGATTCCAGCGTCGACGCAAAGCACGTCGGCATCGAAGGTGTCTCCCGCTACGGCAAAGCCGCGCTGGTCACCATGGCCTTCGATCCGCGCTTCGCCATGGTTCTGGTGGGCTCATCGGGCAAGGGCGGCGCCACTCCGCTCCGCCGCAATTACGGCGAGGGCGTGGAGAACCTGGCCACCGGCGAATACTACTGGATGGACGGCAACTTCATGAAGTACGACGCCTCGCAGGCGACGTTCGGCAGCATGAACCCCGGCGACCTGCCCGTTGACTCCAATGAGTTGATCGCGCTCTGCGCCCCGCGGCTCACTTTTATCAGCTACGGCGTGCCCGAGAAAGGTGATGCCCACTGGCTCGACCACCAGGGGAGCTGGATGGCCACCGTGGATACGAGCAAAGTGTGGGATCTGCTCGGCGCCAAAGGTCTCAGCGGCGGCGGCTTCGATGTCGATTTCGGCTACCACACCACCAAAATGCCGCCGGTCAATGATGGCCTGCTTGAGGGCCGGCTCGCATGGCGGCAACATGATGGTGGCCACACCGACGCACCGAACATGACGTTTTTCATCGCATGGGCGGACAAATCCATGGATCGCAAGCCCGGCCAGTGAATCTACCTGTACAGATCCAGGAGAAGGCGTCGGCTTGACCCGCCGGAGACCCTCCTCTAGCATGTACTTATGGCTTGGTGCCCCAGTCCGGTGATGTGTTGCGCCTGTTGTTGCGCGCTGCGCCGGATGTGTGGGTGAGCCTTCAACCCTAAGTTCAACCCATCATTCCCGCGCTTGCAGCCAATGCTGACGCGGGTTTTTTATTGCCCTTCACAATGTTTCGGAGTCATCCATGGCGGAGAGTTCCGCAGTGAAAGAAAGCAAAGCGCAGAAAGCCGAACGGCTCAAGCGCGAGAAGAATCCGTGGGACGCGATGGGCGAGATTCGCGCCTTCGCCCGCAGCGGGCGCTCCTCCATCCCTGACGAATGGAGCCTGTATTTCAAATGGTGGGGGATTTACAGCCAGGGCGATGGCCTCGGCGTGACCGGGGGCAAGGGCGGCGAGGGCAAGGCCACCGAGTATTACATGATGCGCGTCGGGGTCCCCAACGGCATTCTCCGCGCCGATCAGGCCCGCGCCCTCGCGCAGATCGCGCGCAAGCATGGGCGTAACCTGGCCGATATCACCGTGCGGCAGAACATCCAGTTCCACTGGCTCACGATTGAATCCCTTCCCGAAGTGATGGAGGCTCTCGATCGCGTCGGACTCTCGCCGAAAGGGGCCTGTGGCGATGTCGTGCGCAACGTGACCGGCTGCCCACTGGCCGGCATCGCGCACGACGAAATCGTCGATGCCTCGCCGCTGGCTCTCGAAGTTTCGCGCGCGTTGCAGGGCAACAGCGACTTCTACAACCTGCCGCGCAAATTCAAGATCTCGATCACCGGCTGCAACGTGTGGTGCTCCTATCCGGAGATCAACGACATCGGCTTGACCGCCCTGCGCCGTGGCAGGGAAGTTGGCTACTCCGTGCGCGTCGGCGGCGGACTTTCCAATGAGCCGCACCTTGCGGTTCGCCTCAACGCATTCGTGCGGCCCGGCCAGGCGGCGGAAGTGGTTCGCGCCATCGCGGAGATTTTCCGCGACCAGC
>DATJNE010000029.1:0-35139 GCA_035508305.1 Acidobacteriaceae bacterium
CAGCTCGCCCTCGGGGCCATCGCTTCGCAGGATCTTTCCGGCGAGGACATCGATGTCCCCACGGAAGACGCCCTCGGCCAAACCCTTCGCTCGGTCAATGCCGTCAGGAACGCGCTGGCCCGCATCTTCGGCGAAATGAGCCAGGTCGGTACGCAGGTCTCCGCCGCTGCCGCTCAGCTGGCGGCTTCCGCGCAGAACTCCGCGCGCGGCGCCGACGAGGAGCGCGCCCGCACCGAGCAGATCTCCGCCGCCCTGACCGAAATGTCCACCTCCGTCGCCGAGGTCGCCCGTCACGCCGCCGTTGCCTCCGATTCGGCGCGCCAGGCCACCGACTCGGTCCGCAACGGGCACGAGGCGGTGAGCGCCATCGCCGCCAGCATGAGCCAGATTTCCGATCAGTCCGCGGTCGCCGCGCGCACCATCGAGGAGCTCGCCACCCAGTCGGGCGAGATCGGCCGCGCCGCCAGTCTCATCCGCGGCATCGCCGAGCAGACCAACCTGCTGGCCCTGAACGCCGCCATTGAAGCTGCCCGCGCCGGCGAGCACGGCCGCGGCTTTGCCGTCGTCGCCACCGAAGTCCGCCGCCTCGCCGAACAGGCGGCAGCGGCGACCTCGGAGATCGAGGCCATGATCCGCGCGATCCAGCAGCATGCCGGGATTGCCCTCGAGCAAACCCACGCCGAGCTGGGATCGATCTCCGGCGGCGTTGCCCTCGCCGAGACCGGCCGCGCCTCCTTCAACCTCATCCAGGAGGCCGTTTCGACCGTTACCTCCCTCATGGCGCAGATTGCCGCCGCCGCCGAGGAGCAGGCGGTCACGACCGAAGACCTGAGCCGGAGCCTCAGCGACATTGTGCGCGTTGTGGGTGCTTCCGCCCATGCGGCCCACGAATCGTCGGAAGCCAGCGAAGAACTGAGCCGCCTCTCCGATCGCCTGCGGGGCCACATCTCCGGTTTCCGTCTGGATGCCCGCCACCGCGCGGCGCCGCACTCCGGTCCGCCCGCGGCTCGGCAGCCTTCGCCCGCTCTCGGTTGATCCACCGCGCGGTCTCTACGGCAGCGGGTTCGTGAAGTCTTTCGGGGGCCGCAGCGAGGCTCCCGGAATCACCACCGGCGTGACGCCCGTCTCCCGGCAGGTCATCGCCGGCGGAAAGTGATCCACCACCGCGTCGGGAATCTCCGCTTCCCGCGCCGGAATCGGCGGCCTCTTGCCCGCCAGCCGCTCCGCATCGAATCCCCCCAGCAGATCGGTCAGCCGCGGATTCTCGTCCCGCGGGCCCTCCGGCAGGTACGGCTTCTCATCCGGCAGCGAGGCCAGCGGCGGCAGGTTGAAGAGCACATCGAGAAACTTCGCGAACGAGACATGATCCCCGGGGTCGGAAACCACTCCGCCGGACTTCGCCCACGGCGAGATCAGGATCAGGGGCACGCGCGGTCCGTCGCCGCAGGGATGCTCATCCGGACAAGGCTCGAACTGCGGCGGAGGCACGTGGTCGTAGAACCCCTCCGAATCGTCCCATAGCACGATGATCGCCGCATCCTTCCAGTACGGGCTGCGGGCCACCGTGTCCACCACCTTCGCCACCAGCGACTCCGACAGCTGCGAGTCGGAGTACCCCGGATGGTCGTCGTCGCCCAGAATGTTCTCCGCCCGCGGATTCACCGGCTTCCATCCGAACGGATTCAGCATGCCGCCTTTGATGAAGACCACACTGTCGGCAGGCAGCTGTTGCTTCTCCATCGTGCTGAAGAAATCCAGCAGGTCGTGCACGCCGTTCCACATCGAGGGATTCTCCCGCAGGTACCCGAAATACTGCGGCGCGTTGTGGTGCGGAATGTAGGCGGGATGATTGTTCCCCTGGCCGTTGCCAAAGCCCTCCTGATACCACGCCCATGGGATCGCCTGCCGGTTCAGGCGGCCGAGGGCTCCGATGTCGTCCTTCACATCGTCCGTATCGGCCTTCGCCTGCTCCGCGTCTCGTCCGCTCATCGAGAGCATCAGCGTCGCGTACTTCTGGTCGAGTTGTTTCGGCCCCTTCGCCTGATACGGAAATGCATACGGCGGAAAATCCGGCTCGTCGTCGTTCACCACCGGCTCGCCGGGCGTAAACAGCGACTTGCCTTTTTCGTCCGGATGGCGCGCCGCCTGCGTCTGCCCGCTCTGCCCCGCGATCAGATCGATGTTCCCCGGCGTCGATGGGCCGTACATGGCCTGGAAGATGTGATCGTAGAGCGCAAACCGGTGCGCGTACATCCACAGGAACGGAATCGTGTGGCAGTCCTCGTGCGCCATGGTCAGCATGCCCACCTGCCGCGCGAACTGTGGACTGCTCGATCCCTGCAGAACCAGATTCTTCTCCTCGTACCCCACGAAGTCGTCCATCCTGCCGTTGTCGCTCTTGGCGATCAACGCCTCGCGCGAGTGATCAGCGTCCTGTGTATCCGCTTCGTTGAGCAGGAAGGGCGTGATCCAGGTGTGCCCGATCCCGTCCCACTGCCGGAAGCCGTGGGCGCGCGCCTCCGCCGTCGCGAGATTATCGGTTCCGGGAAACGACCCGAAATACGAGTCGAAGGAACGGTTCTCCTGATAGATCACGAACACGTGATGCACATGAGCCCGCAGGTTGGCGATCAGCTCCGCACGCGCATTCCCGCCCGCTGCCGGCGCCGCGGCCTGTGCAGTCTGCATCGCAACCGCGGCCGCCCCTGCAAATACCGCGAGCCGCACGCCCGTAGTCCATTTCCGTCCCCGCCAGCCACCTGCCGCCACTTTCTCCTCCACCGACGCGCGCCGACCTGCGTCCTTCCCTTTCTACAGAGGCCCCGCGCGGCATCCCGTAAATTTCCTTTAACATCACCCGCGACGTATCTTTGGGCGAACGGTCACGCCGAGGCTGTTGGCGCTGCCGCTCAATAGCAAACAGGTTATTCCCAGGAATGCCAAGGTCCAGTCCTCCTATTACTGCCCAAGTCATCATCCTGTAATACAACAACGCTACTGTGGTTTCGCAAATCTCCAGGCGTCACAGGCTGGTCCTCCCCTCCCGGCCGTGCAGCGGAGCCAAACCATGAACCGAAATCTTACCGGTGTGATCTCCGGAATCGCCAGCGTTGTCGCGATCGCTGCAGCGGCCTATGCCGTGGCGCAATCCACCCCTCTCACCATCTCCGAATCCGGTTCGACGCTGATCTTTCCCCTCTTTCAAAACTGGATCGCAGCGTACGGGAAGGTTGATCCCGGTGTCCACCTCACGGATGCCGCGAGCGGCTCGGGAGCAGGCATCTCCCAGGCCATCGCGGGACGGGTTCAGATCGGAACCTCGGACGCTTATATGTCCGACAACCAGCAGATGGCGAACCCCAACATTCTCAATATCCCGCTGGCCATTTCCGCGCAGACCGTCGATGCGAACATCCCCGACCTGCACGGCGGCACGCTCCGGTTGAGCGGACCCGTCCTGGCCGGGATTTATTCAGGGAAGATTCGCACCTGGGATGCCGGGCCCATTGCCGCGCTCAACGGCGGGGTGCGTCTGCCGCACAACACAATTGTTCCCGTGCGGCGGGCCGAAGGTTCGGGCGATACGTTCATCTTCACGCAGTTCCTCTCCTTTACGACTCCCGATGAGGAGGAAAACGCCGGCCGCGGCTGGGAGAACACGATCGGCTACGGTACGACGGTGAACTGGCCCTCGGTTGCCGGAGAACAAACGGCGACCGGCAACGGGGGGATGGTGCGGACCATCGCCGGAACGCCCTACGCGGTGGGCTATGTGGGCGCCAGCTTCGAAGGCGACGCGGCGAAGGCGGGCCTGATCACCGCGATGCTGGAGAACCAGGCGGGCAAATTTCTGCTCCCGAATGCCGCCACCGTCACGGCCGCGGCCTCCGCGCTGACCCCGCGCACGCCCCCCGATGAGCGGCTGACGCTGGTGTTCGCTCCCGGCGACGATTCTTATCCGTTGATCAACTATGAATACGCAGTGGTCTCCGACCGGCAGCCGGACCAGCAGGACGCCACCGCCATCAGCAATTTCCTGCTGTGGTGCATCTCGCCGCAGGGGGGCAGCGCTTCCAGCTTCCTCGATCCCGTGCACTTCATCCCGCTTCCGACGCCGATCCGCGCCCGCAGCGAAATCCAGATCGCCAAAATTCAGTAGGCCGCCACCGGCCGGAAAAGGAAATCGTCATGCCCGATGCTGTCAACCCTCCTGCTGCCCGGGGCCGGACGGTCCAGGAATATATCGATGAGCGGCCGATCTGGCCGGATGGGACCCATCTGCCCTCGATTCCGATGACGAAGATGCAGCGGCGCATCTGGACCCTGGCGGCAGCGGGCAAATTCTTCGAGGGATTCGTCGTTTTCATGACCGGCGTGGCGGTCCCGCTGATCGCGCGCCAGTTTGAGATCACACCGACGCAGAAAGGCATGGTGGCGGCGGCCAGCCTGTGCGGCATTCTCATCGGCGCCCTCGGCCTCGGCAGCCTGTCGGACTACTTCGGACGCAAGTCGATGTTCGTCGTGGAGATGATTATCTTCACCGCGTTCCTCGGCGCCGCGGTGTTCTGCACCAGCTTCACGTCGCTGGTCTTCTGTCTCTTCGGACTGGGCCTCGCTCTGGGCTGCGATTACCCCACGGCGCACATGATCATCTCGGAAAACATTCCCAGCACCAGCCGGGGCAAGCTGGTTCTGGCTGCCTTTGCTTTCCAGTCGGTAGGCGCGGTAGGCGGTGCCGCCGTCGGCTATGCCGTGCTGCGCGCGGTGCCGAATCTCGACGCCTGGCGCTGGATGTACGCCACCGCTGTGGTGCCCGCGGTGGTGGTCACCATCGGCCGCTTCTACATTACCGAGAGCGCGAACTGGCTGCACACACGCGGCGCCACCGACCGGGCTCAGGTGGCCGCGCGGCGCCTGCTGGTGCGCACGCCCCAATATCCGCGCGATATCGTGCTGGCGCCCAGGCCCGCCGCTGCCGGCGGAAACGGACATGGAGGCGGTTCCTTCCTGTCGCTCTTCGGCAGCCGTTACCGGCGCGCCACCATCCTTGCCTCCGTGCCGTGGTTCCTGCAGGATCTGGGCACCTACGGCATCGGCATCTTCGCGCCCACCATTCTGGCTACCACCCTCGGCCACAAGGCCGATCACGTGCGCAGCATGAGCGACCTGATTGCCAATGCAACCCTGGCCGCGCGCGGCGATGCCATGATTACCATGCTGCTGATCGTGGGCATTGCCTTCGCCGTAGTGCTCGCCGATCGCGTGGGCCGGATTCGCCTGCAGATTTTCGGATTCATCGGTTGCGCCGCGGGTCTGCTGATCGCTTCGCTCTCCGTCGGCGCCTCGGGGGGCCTGAAGATCACCCTGATTTTCGTCGGTTTCATGCTCTTCGACTTCATGACCAACCTCGGCCCCAACGCCCAGACCTACCTGCTCGCCGGCGAGGTCTTTCCCACCTCGGTTCGCGGCAAGGGCGCCGGATTCGCCGCAGCCTTTGCGAAAATCGGGGCCGTCATGACCACCTTCCTCTTTCCGATTCTCCTGGCGACCATCGGTACGCGTCTGCTGCTCTACGGGCTGGTCGTCGCGTTCCTTCTGGGAGCGGTGGTCACCTGGTTCTTCCGCATCGAAACTACCGGCGTCAACCTGGACCAGATCGGCGAAAACCCGGCGGTCGAAGAGGAACCCAGAGCTGCGGTTGCCTGAAACAGAGGACGACGGTCCCGCCTGATTGGGAGGCGGCCCGCGGAAGCCGGCTCGCTACGTGCGCCCTGCGCGCTTCTGCGCCATCACCAGGCCGCGCGGCGTCGGCAGCAGGACGACCGACAGCAGTCCTTCGGCCTCCAGCCGCAGCGCCGCCTGGCGCACCACACCCGGATGCGAGCTGGCGTCGTGCATCAGGATCAGTCCCGTCGGGCGAATCTGCGGCAGGAAACGCCGGACTTCCTGCTCGCGAATCTCCAGGTCACTGTCGCTGTAGAACAAATCGATCGTCCCCGGCACCTGCATTTCCAGGCTCGATTCGTTGCGCAGCTCGATCCATTCCGCCAGGCCGGAAGCCGCGATCTTCTCCTGCGCCTTCGCAAACACGAGCGGATCGAATTCGCAGCTCACGATGCGCCCTCGCCCGTTGCGTTGCAGCCCTCTGGCCATCCAGATTGCGCTGACCCCGAGAAACGCCCCCGTCTCGACGATCAGCTCCGGCTTCACGGTCGTCACCAGCGTCGCCAGGAACTCCAGCACCTCCACCTCGGCGGTCATCGAGTCGTACATGCTCCAGCG
The DNA here is from genome assembly GCA_035508305.1 of Acidobacteriaceae bacterium. GTDB lineage: Bacteria > Acidobacteriota > Terriglobia > Terriglobales > Acidobacteriaceae > Palsa-343. Next base: position 6,283 of record DATJNE010000029.1, read on the forward strand.
TTCCGGATGCGGACACTCCGGCGTTGCGCGGTGATACTCCGGCAGCTGCTCCCCTGCCGCCCGCTCGGCCTGCAGCATCACCTTGTGTTCCTGCTTCAGCTTCTTCCTGAATAACCCCAACGCCCTCTCCTCAGTCAAACGATGATTGTAGTGGGGCCAGCGCAGGGGCGAGCGAACCAGCGGGCGGAAAAAGCGAGCGTAACGTGCGCGAATGACGAGTGGTGAGTGCGACTCGACCCTGGCCCGAGGTTCGCTCGTTGTTCTGCTCGTTCTTCTGTTCGCTCCTGGCTCGTCTTCCCTCTCAGCTCTCAACTCGCCTTTCGCTCGTTCCTCGCTGGCCTTTTGCTCGTTGTACGCTGTACCTATGAAAGTCGCCCTCCTCGGATTCGGCACCGTGGGCAGTTCCGTTGCACGCATCCTTTGCGACCTGAAACCCGATGGGCTCGAACTCTCCCACGTCTTCAACCGCGGAGTCGCCCGCAAAAAAGTGGACTGGGTTCCGAAGAGCGTCGTCTGGACCGAGGACTTCGATGAGGTTCTCCGCTCCGGCGCCGACGTCATCGTTGAGCTGGTCGGCGGACTCGAGCCGGCCGGAGCCTGGGTTCGCCGCGCTCTCGAAGCCGGCAAATCCGCCGTGACGGGCAACAAGAAACTCATCGCCAGGCACGGCATCGAACTCGACCGTCTTGCCCGCTCCAAAGGTGCGCACCTGCTCTACGGAGCCGCGGTCGCCGGTGGCATCCCCGTCATCCCCGGCCTGCAGCAGGGCCTCGCCGGCGATCGCATCACCCGCATCGAAGCCATCCTCAACGGCACCTGCAATTACATCCTCAGCCGCATGGAAACCGGCGATCCCTTTGCCGATGTTCTCCGCGACGCGCAGCAGCTGGGCTATGCCGAAGCCGATCCCAGTGAAGATGTCGATGGCTACGATGCGAGAGCCAAACTGGTCATCCTCTCCCGCATCGCGCTGCGCGCCGCCGTCGAAGTCGAATCCGTGGCTTGCCGTTCGATCACGGAAGTCGATGCCGTCGATCTTGTTTACGCCCGCGATCTGAACTGCACCATCCGCCAGATTTCCAAAGCCGAGCTGCGCGCCGACGGCGTCTCCGCCGCCGTGGGCCCGATGCTCGTTCCCCTGCGCTCGCCCTTTGCCTGGTCGCGCAGAACGGAGAACATGGTGCTGGTCTGCGGCCAGTATGGCGGCGACGTCGTCTTCTCCGGCCATGGCGCCGGCGGCAATCCCACCGCCGTTGCCGTGGTCTCCGATCTCATCTCTCTGGCGCACGGCTCCAAAGCCGTCGACCTGCCCAGCCGCGCCACCAGCGTCAGCGGCGAGTTCGAGCTGCGTCACTATATTCGCTTCGTGGTGCGCGACAAGCCCGGCATCGTGGCCGAAATCGCCGGCGCCCTGGCTTCCGAGAAGATCAACATCGATGCCCTCTTCCAGCGGACGGGATACGAAAAGGGCAATCTGCCCTTTGTCGTCACCGTCGAGCCGTGCGCCGCCTCGGCGCTGCGCCGCGCGCTCGATCGCATCCGTCACGCCGCCTGGCTGGCCCAGCCGCCCCTCGACATGCCCATTCTCGGTGAGTGATCCCCTGATGCTTGCCACCCTCGCTGCCGGCGTCACCACCCTGCTCACCATTGCCGGCCTTGGCTACTATCTCGTCGCGCTCTGGAGCGCCCGCGCGTTTCTTCGCCGGCCGCGCGTTCCCGCCGGGTTCGCCCCCGGCGTCAGCATCCTCAAGCCGCTGTACGGTCTCGATCCGGGGATGCTCGAAGCTTTCGCCAGCCACTGCCGGCAGAACTACCCCGGCGATTACGAACTGCTCTTCAGCGTCTCCCGCCTCGACGACCCGGCCGTCCCGATCGTCCAGCAACTGCAGGCGGACTTCCCCGGCCGCGCCATCCGTCTGCTCCACACCCCGGAGATGCTCGGCCCCAACGGCAAGGTCAGCAGTCTTGCCCAGCTCATCCCCCACGCGCGCTACGACTACCTCATCTTCAACGACAGTGACATCTTCGTCGGACCGGACTACCTGGCGCTGGTCCTCGCCCCTTTCCTCCCGCAGCAGGGCAAACTGCCCACCGGACTCGTTACGGCCCTTTACCGCGGCCGTGCGCACGGAACGCTCGGCTCCCGGCTGGAAGCCCTCGGCATCGCGACCGATTTTGCGCCCGGCGTTCTGACTTCGCGTTTCCTCGAACGCGGCATCCGTTTCGGGCTTGGCTCGACTCTCGCCGTTTCGCGCCGCGCGCTCGATGCCATCGGCGGCCTGGCGCCGCTCGCCGGCTATCTCGCCGACGACTATCTCCTCGGCGCCCGCATCGCTCACTCCGGCTTTGCCGTGGAGCTGTGCGACGAAGTCGTCGTCACCCACGTCCCCGCCTGGAGCTTCTCCGGCTATCTGCACCATCAGCTCCGCTGGGCCCGCGCGATGCGCGACTCGCGCCCGGGCGGATACGCCGGACTGCTGTTTTCCTACGGGCTGGCCTGGTCGCTCCTCAATCTCGCCACCTCTGGCCTCAGCCTCCCCGCCTTTGCGTTGTTCACCCTCGCCCTGCTCTTCCGCGTCTCCCTCGCGCTCGGCGTCGGCGTTGGCATTCTGGACGACCGTCAGGTCCTGCGCGATCTCTGGCTGCTGCCGCTGCGCGACCTGCTGGCTCTCGGGGTCTGGGCGTGGAGCTACGCCTCCAATGTCATCACATGGCGCGATGAACGGTTTATCCTGAAAAGGGGACGTCTGGTGAAGCTGGACGCGGAAGACTCGGCCATCCCCGCTGCAGAGATCAGCCCCAAGACCTGACCTGGCGACCTCGCCTCACAGCTCCCCACGGACAACTCACAACTTTCAACTCGTCTTCCGCTCGCTTCTCGCTCGCCTTTCCCTGCTTTTCAATGCGACGGCGGCACATACTCCTTCGGCAGGGCGGCGCCTTCGCCAAAGAAAAACTGATCCATCTGCTCGACCAGAAATTCCTGTGCCTGCGGCGTCCACGGCTGCAGGCGATATTCGTTCAGCAGCATCTTCTGGCGCTCGGCCCACTCCAGCCACGCCTTCTTCGATACGTTGTTGTAGACCTTGTTGCCAAAGTCGCTGTCGAAGGGCGGCTCGTCCAGGCCTTCCATCTCCTGTTTGTAGCGGGCGCAAAAAACCATATGCGGCATATTAGCGTCTCTCTCACCAGGTATTGTACAGGCCTGCGACAGACCGCCTGCCCGTGCCCGCGGCTCTTTCCCGCAGCCATGACTTTGTTTCCGGCAGAACGTCGAATCATCACCGGGATCGATTCGCGCCCTGGCCCCGCGCAGCCTTCCCCTGGCTCCTGTTCCCGCCGAAGGGTATATAAAGAAGTTCTGCCAATGTGCATCTCAGGGTTCTCCCCGGCCCCTCCTGGGGACGATCGTCGATGATCAAAGCCGTCGTGCTCGTTCCAGTGCTGGCCGCTGCTCTTTTCCCCGCTCTCCCACTCCGCACGGTTCGCGCCCAGTCCGCCGAAGAGATCGTGAAGACGGTCGTTCACAACGAGCTGGACGCCGACTACAACGATCACACCCCGTGGATGTATCGCGACGCCTACAGGTCCCCCGACAAGGACATCGTCAAGATGGTCATCGAGAGCCCCCAGGGCAACCTCTCCGAGATCATCGAGGACCACGGCCGCCCGCCCAGCGCCGAGGAGCACCAGGACGACCTCAGCCATATCCAGCAGATGGTCAGCGATCCGGCTTTGCGCGCACGCGACAAGCGCGCCGAACAGCACGACGGTCAGCAGGCGCGCGACATGATGAACATGCTCCCCAATGCCTTTGACTGGAAGATCGAGAACCGCTCCAGCGGCGACGTCACCCTCACCTTTCGCCCCGATCCGAACTTCTCCCCGGCCAGCATGGGCGGCAGGGTTCTGGCCGCGATGTCCGGCACCATGGTGGTAGACGAAAAACAGATGCGGCTGAAGGATCTTTCCGGTCGCCTCGATCACGACGTCACCTTTGCCTGGGGTCTGCTGGGCCGCATCAACGCCGGCGGAACCTTTCAGATCGTCCGCGAAGACGCCGGCTATGGCAGCTGGCAGATCACCCAGATGCATGTGCACATCTCCGGCCATGCCCTCTTCTTCAAAACCATCGGCGATCAGGAGGACGAAGTCACCAGCGACTATCACCGCGTCCCGCCCGGCGTCGACATCCGCAAAGCCGCCGAGATGCTGAAGGACGGAGAGGTGGCGCGCGAACTCCACATCGAAACGCCCTTGGGGTAGACGCAACCGAAAAGGTATCCCGGTTGATCATGCAGGAGCAGGAAAGTCTGAGGGGCCGTCCCTTTCTGTCCGCCGTTTCCGTTCAGCGCGGTCAGGCTTACTCAACTCCCTCAACTCGCAACTTCCCTCAATGCACGTGCAGCCGCCACGCTGTGTAGCTCACGATCTCGTGCGTCAGGCGCTGGAATCGTTGCGAGGCCGGAATGGTCCGTCCCACCGGCCGCGGCGACGTATAAACCTGCAACCCATCCTGGGTGCAGATGGCGTGAATGCGAAACAGATGGCTGCCGTCGCTGACCACATCGATGGTCCGCAGTCCGTTCTCCCGCGCAATCACCGCCAGCCGCTCCGCCGACTGCTCCGTGTTATCGCTCTCCGTTTCGGCGATGATGGCGCTCTCCGGCACGCCATGCGCCAGCAGATAATCGTGTCCCACCCCGCCCTCCGAATGCAGGTCTTCCGCTTCCCCGCCGCCCAGGGTGATGATCAGAGGGGCAAGCCCGCGCCGATACAGCTCCAGCGCGTGATCCAGCCGCGCCCGCAGCACCGGCGACGGCCGCCCGTCGTACTCCGCCGCTCCGAAGACCGCGATCGCATCGGCAGGCCGCGCCTCGTCGCGCCGCGCGTAATAGCGAATCTGCCCATCGACCCACAGCACCCACAGAACACCACCCACCAGCACGATCGCGACCGCCCACAGCACGGCCCGGCCTCGCGGGAGCCGCGGCAGTTGCCGTGCGGATCGCAGATTGTCCTTCGGTACGATCATCGCTGCGCTCAGCGCTCCTGCAGAGCCAGTACGATCGCGTGGGTCGGTATCGCGCCCTCGCGCAGAATCTGCCACGTGCCCTCCGGGCCCGACAGATCCACGATGGTCGTTGCCACGCTGCGCCCGGTCGGCCCGCCGTCCACGATCAGCGGAATCCGGTCGCCGATCTGGTCCCGCACGCAGTGCGCGTAGGTGCATTCCGGCAAACCCGCCAGATTCGCCGCGGTCGCCGTGATCGGCATCCCCAGCTCCGCTACCACCGCGCGCGGAATCGCCGCGTCCGGCACTCGCAGCGCCACGTTGCCGGTGTTGGCTGTGCTGCGCAGGGGAAGCCGCGAACTGGCTTTCACGATCACCGTCAGCGGCCCCGGCCAGAACCGCTCCGCCAGCAGATCGAAACAGATTCCGCACTCCCGCGCCAGCTGGTAGGCCTGGGACAGCCCGGAAATCAGCAGCGACAGCGGCTTCTGCTTGAGCCGCGTTTTGATTTCGTAGATGCTCTCCACCGCCCGCAGATTCACCGGGTCCACCGCCAGCCCGTAGAAGGTGTCCGTCGGCATGCCCACGACCTTGCCGTTGCGAATGCACGTCGCAACATACTGAATCCGGTCGGGCTCGGGCTCATCCGGATGGATGCGCAGAATCTCCGCTGACAAGGGCTCTCCCGTCGAGCAATGTATCGGCGCAGTGAGTCCGTGGGCGAAACCGGGGCCTGATCGTTGAGTGTCAGACGGAGGTTTAGAATCCCTCCATGCCGACGGTTTCGAATCGCGCGCGCCTCTTCAGCATTGTACAGAGTCGCCAGAACGCGAGGGTCCGCGAACTGCGCGCCGCCTTGACGCGCAGTGGTCCCGACGCATCCGAAGTCATCGGCATCGAAGGCGAGCACCTCCTCGCCGAAGCTGTGCGCAGTGGCCTCCGGTTGCGCACCGTCTTCGTTCGCGCCGATCCCGATGAGCGCAGCCTCCGCCGGCTCGATCGTCTCGATATTCCTCCCGCGGTTCCCCTCGTCTCGCTCAACCCCGCCGTCTTCGCCAGTGCCGTCGAGACCGAATCGCCCCAGGGCATCGCCGCCATCGCGGAGGTTCCGCAGTTCTCCCTCCGCGAGGTTTTGTCTGCGCCCCGCCCTTTACTTCTCATCGCCGCTGCTCTGCAGGATCCCGGCAACTTCGGCACCCTCGTGCGCTCCGCGGAAGCCTTCGGCGCGGCCGGCGTCCTCGCCCTCCCCGGAACCGTGAGTATCTGGAACGGAAAAGCTCTCCGCGCCTCCGCGGGATCGGCCTTTCGCGTCCCGGTTCTCTCCGAGAAGTCCTCCGCTGTTTTCTCTGCCCTGGCCGAGCACCACATCCCGGTCTTCGCCGCCCTTCCCGCCTCCGCCGACCCCGACGCCATCCCCTGCACGCGTGCCAAACTCGCCGGGCCGGCCGCCATCCTCATCGGCAATGAAGGCGGCGGCCTCTCCGCCGAGCTTCTCGAACACGCCCAGGCGCGCATCGCCATCCCCACTCCCGGCCCCGTGGAGTCGCTCAACGCCGCCATTGCCGCCAGCATCCTGCTCTACGAAGCCGCAAGGCAGCGAGCCGGCCTCGCATGAACCTTTTCGCCCCACGTCCCGATCAGGCCGCCGCCGCCGTTCCCGCTCCCCTGGCCGAGCGCATGCGCCCGCGCTCCCTCGACGAATTCCTCGGCCAGGAACATCTCCTCGGTCCCGGCAAACCGCTCCGGGTCCAGATCGAGCGCGACGATGCCTCCTCGATGATCTTCTGGGGCCCACCCGGCGTCGGTAAAACCACCCTCGCCAAAATCATCGCCGAAACCACCAAAGCCACCTTCATCGAGTTCTCCGCCGTGCTGGCCGGCATCAAGGAGATCAAGCAGGTCATGGCCGACGCGGAGAAAGCCGCCTCCTGGGGCACGCGCACCATCCTCTTCATCGACGAGATCCACCGCTTCAACCGCGCCCAGCAGGACGCCTTCCTGCCCTGGGTCGAGCGCGGCTCCATTCGCCTCATCGGCGCCACCACCGAGAACCCGTCCTTCGAAATCAATTCCGCGCTGCTCTCGCGCTGCCGCGTCTACACGCTCCAGCAGCTCACCGACTCGCAGATCGTCACGCTTCTCCAGCGCGCCCTTGCCGATCCCGAACGCGGCCTCGGCGCCCAGCACCTCACGGCGGGGGAAGGCGCCCTCGAACTGCTCGCCGGCTACGCCTCGGGCGACGCGCGCAACGCCCTGAATTCGCTCGAGGTGGCAGCAAAGCTAACCAGGGCCCGCCCCGACACCTCATCGGCCGGCCCGTCCATCACGCGCGCCATCGCCACCGAAGCGCTCCAGCAGCGCGTGCTCCTGTACGACAAGCAGGGTGAGGAGCACTACAACCTCATCTCCGCTCTGCACAAATCGGTCCGCAACTCCGACGCGGACGCCGCCCTCTACTGGCTCGGCCGCATGATGAAGGCCGGCGAAGATCCGCTCTACGTCGCGCGCCGCGTCGTCCGCATGGCCGTCGAAGACGTCGGCCTCGCCGCGCCGGAAGCGCTCAACCTTTGTCTCTCCGCGCGCGACATGGTCGACTTTCTCGGCTCGCCCGAAGGCGATCTTGCCCTGGCCGAAGCCGTCGTCTATCTCGCCCTCGCTCCCAAATCCAACGCGGTCTACACCGCGTACGCCGCCGTGATGGCCGACATTGAATCCACGCGCCAGGAGCCCGTTCCCCTCCACCTCCGCAACGCCCCAACGAAGCTGATGAAGGAACTCGACTACGCGAAGGGCTACGAATACGCCCACGACATCGAGGGCAAGGTGGCCGACATGGAATGCCTGCCCGAATCCCTGCGGGGCCGCCGCTACTATCAACCCACCCCGGAAGGCCGCGAAAAGCTCCTCGCGCAGCGCATGGAAGAGATTCGCCGCATCCGCGAAGCAAAACGAAACGGGTAACCCAAGTGAACCGCGAGCATGTGGCGAGCGGAACTGCGAGCCAGAGGCGTGCCAATCGCGAGCAAAGGACGAGTTGAGAGCGAGCTCTGAGTTGAGAGATGTGGGTGGATTATGAGCTTGCGACGCGCGTGAGGCGAGTGAACTACGAGCGAGCGGAGCGTTGGGAGTGAGTTCTGTTCCCTCGTCTTTCTCTCGTCTTTCTTTCGCTTCCGCCTCGCAGTTCCCTTTCGCTGCCGGCTACCGGCTACCGGCAACCGGCTGCCTCCCATGTGCTATATTCCGAAAGAGTTCCATGATCTTTTCCCGCGAGTACGTCGGCTATCTGGCGCGCCACACGGTCAAACACCTCATCGACGCCAAAATGATCCAGACCAGCAAACTTCCCGCCGTCGAAGAGCGGGTGAGCGCTGCCATTCTGGAGGAACTCTCCCTCGAAGACCGCATCAACGAGGAGGTTCGCGTCATCCTCGACGCCTACCAGGAGGAGATGCGCCGCACCGGCGCCAGCTACTTCGAGATGTTCAAGAAGGTCAAAACCGAGCTGGCCCGCAAGTACAAGGCGGTGCTGTGAGAATCTCCCGCGACAAACTCAACAAGCTCGCCCATGTGGTCGCGGACGCTCTCGCCGAAACCCCGGAATGCGACTTCCTCGAAGACCGCAACACCATCCGCCAGGAAGCCCGCAAGGCTCTCGAGCATCTGCTCCTGGAGGAAATGCGCATCGACCAGGCCGCCCGCCAGAAAATCGAGTCGCAGCGCCGCATCATTCCCGAAGGCTCCCAGGAGTGGGACATCCTCTACCGCAAGTACTACAACGAGGAAGTCAAAAAGCTCGGCATCTGATCCCCGCCGGCGTCCTCGTCCCACCGCGTTCGCGTTCCCGGAATCTGCCCGCCTGCCGGCCCCTCGAAACCCTCGCCAACCTCCGGTGAGGCTCTCCTGGATAACAACTAAGATATTGACATAACCAATATAAGCCGTCTCCTCTTGCCCCGAACCGACGCCCGCGAGGGTTAACCCGAGTGTCCACTGGTCCGGCCCGTTCATCACAATTCTCCAAATTGTCATAGAGCAGCACCTGTTTCCTCCATTTTCTCGGAGTTCGCGCGTCCTCTGAGACCATCCACCGCCCTTCTGCATCGACCCCATCAAACCGGCTGTTCGTCACAGGCAGTTGGTCTTTCGTCACTATCTGCCGCAAAATTCGTCTCCGCCAGTCAACCATCCGGGCACTGCTCCGGCAATGGTATCCAGAGTGCTAATACCTCCGGGTTGCCCCATGCTGTTCGTTTCTCGTTTTCGTCGGACCCCTCCGCGGGTCCAACCCCGCCTCTGTTCCCCGCTCTGCACAGGAACCCTTCCCAGGTGTCTCCGTTCCGACCCGGCGATGCAGACCGGACCCCATTCGCTACCCATGACTCACTTTTTTGTTTGGAGGAAACCATGAATTCCGGACCCAACCGCTGGTTCTTTGCCCTTCTGCTGCCACTCTGCCTTCTGCTCTGGGGTGCACCCCGAGCCAGCGCTCAGAGCGTTTACGCCGCCATCCACGGCACCGTCACCGATTCCAGTGGCGCCGTCATCCCCGGCGCAGCCGTCACCACCACCGATACCAGCACGGGCATCGTCACCCGGCAGACCACCGACGGCAAAGGCTACTTCATCTTCCCCCAGCTGGCGCTGGGCGGCCCCTACACGGTCCGGATCGACAAGCAGGGCTTCCAGAGTTTCCAGGCCTCCGGCATCACCCTGCGCGTGAACGACAACCATGAGGTTGACGCCACCCTCGCCGCCGGCTCCGTCGCGCAGACCGTCCAGGTCAATGCCAATGCCGTCCAGGTCGATACCTCCGACACCCAGCTCAAGGCCACGGTCAGCTCCGAGCAGATTGAGCAGCTGCCCCTTCTCGGCCGCGATGCGTCCATCCTCCAGAAGCTGACCCCCGGCACCGTCGAGTCCTCCGATCGCTTCGGCAACTACTCCGCGAACGGCTCGCAAACCCAGGAAAACAGCTATCTGCTCGACGGCGCCGACATCAACGACGGCCCGCTGCAGGAACAGGGCCTGATCATCAACCCCGACGCCCTCAGCGAAATCACTTTCCTCACCAGCTCGCAGAATCCTGAATACAGCCGCAACTCCGGCGCCATCGTCAACGAAACCATCAAGAGCGGCACCAACAGCTTCCACGGCGACGGCTTCGAGTTCTACCGCGACACCTTCCTCAACAATGGCAACTACTTCTCCCAGACCCGCCCCGTCTTCCACCAGAACCTCTACGGTGGCACCCTCGGCGGCCCGATTCTCCGCAACAAGCTCTTCTTCTTTGCCGCCTATCAGGGCCTGCGCAACGCCACGGGCAGCACTACGCTCACCACCGTTCCCACCGACGCGCAGCTGGGCCGCAATGGCTCTGGATACGCCAACCTGACCAACGACAATAACCTCAACACCAACGGCACCAACGGGGTCGCCGGCCTCAGCTCCAACCCGCTGCCCTTCGCCGTTCAGGGGCCAAACGGCACCTGCCCAGCGGGAGAGGCGTGGAATGCCTGCTTTACCGGCAGCACGGTCGATGTTCCCCTCTCCGACTTCAATTCCATCTCCGCGAATCTGATTTCCAAATTCGTACCCTCGCCCAACTACAACGGCATCAAGTACAACTTCAATTCCCCCAACAACGCAGCCCAGGATCAGGGCGTGCTGCGCGCCGACGCGCAGATCACCCACCGGGACCTCCTCTGGGCTTCGGGCATCTTCCAGTCCAGCCCCAGCTACACCGGACTTCCCTTCACCGGCGCGACGCTTCCTGGTTTTGCCAACAATGACGCGCGTCACTTCAAGATCTTCAACGCCTCCTGGACCCACACCTTCAGCCCCGACACGCTGAACGAACTCCGCGCCGGCTACTATCGCTTCAATTACGCCGCCGTCGAGCCGGCTCAGGTGGTCGCGCCGTCCTCCTTCGGCTTTGCCATCAATCCCCAGGACCCCGGCGCCGCCACGCTGCCCAAGATCGGCGTCACCGGCTACTTCACCCTCGGCGGCAGCAACAACGGCCCGCAACCCCGCCTCGATCAGAACGAGGAATTCTCCGACAACTTCACGAAAATTCTCGGCAACCACAGCATGATGTTCGGCGCCCACGTCGAGAAGTACGGCGTGCATAACCCGTTCTATGCCGATCTGAATGGCAACTACGGATTCGGCGGCACCGGCTCCTACAGCTCCGGCGATCCGCTGCTCGACTTCCTCGTCGGCATCCCCTCTTCCTACGCGCAGGGCTCCGGCGCCGAAATCGACGCCTACTCCTGGGAAATTTACGGTTATGCCCAGGACAACTGGAAGATCAACAGCTCCTTCACGCTGAACTACGGTCTGGGCTATGACACCCAGACGCCCAATTCCAACCTGCAGTACGGCGGCGAAGCGGTGATCTGCTTCGTTCCCGGCGCGCAATCGAAAGTCTTCCCCGGCGCCCAGGCCAGCCTCCTTTATCCTGGCGACCCCGGCTGCAACAACCACGACGGCGCCACCACCAAGTGGGATCACCTCGCGCCCCGTATCGGCTTCGACTGGTCTCCGGATGCCGCCTCGGGCCGAATGAGCTGGCTCACCGGTCCCCAGGGCGAGCACAAGCTGGCCATCCGCGTCGGCGCCGGCCTCTACTACAACCGCGACTCCGAAGAAGAACAGCTGCAGAACCTCGAGGATCCGCCGTACGGCATCACCAGCGAAGGCGCCGGCGACCTCGGTGGCAGTCCCAGCTTCGCCAATCCTTTCGTCGATGTCTCCGGCAATGCCGCGAAGTCGGAAGCCAACCGCTTCCCCTATGCCTTCCCCACGCCGGGGCAGAACATCAACTTCGCCTCTCTGGCGCCGTACGATCTGAGCGGCATCGATCCTAACTACGACGTGCCCTACGCCTATAACTTCAACATCAACATCGAGCGCCAGCTCCCCGGCGACCAGCTCCTCACGGTTGGCTACGTCGGCTCGCTGGGCCGCCACCTGGTCCGCGCCTACGAGGCCGACAAGGAAACCGCCGCCGGTCATGCGGCCGCTGTCGCCGCCTGCAATACGATGGGCGCCGCAGCCTGCGAGACTATGGCCACCAGCTTCTTCTCCCTCAGCAACCCTCAGTACTTCACTGAGACCTCCGGGAACTTCATCTCCGTCGGCCGTGTCTATACCGACGGCTCCTCCAACTACAACTCCCTCCAGGTCAGCGTCAATAAGCAGATGACCCACGGTCTCTACTACATCCTGGCCTACACCTACTCCCACGCCCTCGATAACGGATCCAGCTTCGAGAGCTCCGGCTTCGGCAACGGCAACGATCTGGTCGGCACCAACTGGGTTCCGGGCTTCCAGCAGCTCAGCTACGGCAACTCCGAATACGACGCCCGCCAAACCTTCCGCGTCGCCTACGGCTATGTCTTCCCCCTGCCCTACAGCTGGCGGAGCAACTACATCGCCCAGGAAGCGCTGGGCGGCTGGCACTTCATCGGCATCACCGCGCTGCAGTCCGGCAACCCCGTCTCCATCGGCGAAACCGGCGAGAACCGCTCGCTCTGGTGCAACGACAACGCCTTCTCCTTCTACAACTGCCCGGATAACCCGGAAACATCCACCTTCAACATCTCCACGATGAATCCGCGCGCTTCCGGCAACCTCTGGTTCGACCCCAGCGTCTTCTCGCCCGAGCCGCTCGGCACCTTCGGCAACGTCAAGCGCAACTTCTTCCACGGGCCGGGCTTCAACTACAGCGACATGACCCTCTACAAGGACTTCCCGATGGGTCATGCCGACAGCCCGCGCTATCTGGAGATGCGGCTGGAAGCCTTCAACGTCTTCAACCACGCCAACTTCGACGGCCCCGACGGCAACCTCAGCGACGGTCCCGGCAATTTCGGTGTGATCACCTCGGTCGTCACCCCCGTCCAGGACGGCGGCGCGGGCGATCCTCAACCCGGACGCGCGGTCCAGCTCGCCGGCAAAATTTACTTCTAGCCAGTGACAAAACCGGGCGGAGATCTTCGCATCTCCGCCCCATCCCCCGCGGGGCCGCTTCGGCGGCCCTTTTTCACTCTCAGCTCACACCTCCCTCCCAACTCTCAACTCGCCTCTCGCTCGCTTTTTGCTCGTCGTCTGCTCCTCATCGGATACACTGTCTCCTTCGCATGAATCCGTTCTCCATGCACCTCGACAATCTCGCCTCGCTCAAGGACGACATGATCGCCTTCATCGAAGGCCACGGCATCCGCCGCGTCCCCGCCCATGCCGGCGACGACCTGCCCACCATCCTCTGGGAGGACGAGAACAATCCCGACAGCTGGAAGGACTTTGTCGAGACCGCCAAAGCCGCCGGCGCGACCTTCATCACCATGAGCGACGCCGTCCTCGAGAAGGAAGACGTCGAGCTGCTCATCGAGGAAGTCCAGGAGCAGGACTACACCATCGAGGCCACCAGCACCTCTGAGCTGGACGAAGCCCAGACCCTCGTCGGCCACATCGGCAAAATCGGCCACCTCCAGCTCGGCTTCCCCCACCAGGGCATCATGTTCCTCTTTGAAACCTCCACCGAGTGGTACGAGCGCTACCAGCAGCTCCTCGATTCGGTCGACGACCTCGGCAACATCGTCTTTGAAGATGAGGACGAAGACGAGCAGTCTTGAGCGCCTTTGACGAAGCCGTCGCCGGAACCACGGCCCCCGCTCCAGCCCCAGCCGCCGCACCCCGGCCCCGTCAACGCTGGACCCTTCCCACCTGCCCCAACGAAAACGCCGCTGCCCTCGCCCGCGACGCGAAGATTCCGCCCCTCATTGCCGGGCTGCTGATCGCCCGCGACGTCCGCACCCCCGCCGAAGCGGAGCACTTCCTGCACCCGCGCATCGAGCACCTGCTCGATCCCTTCTCCATGCTCGGCATGGATCGCGCCGTCGACCGCATCCGCCAGGCCATCGCCGCCCGCGAGCCCATCCTGATCTATGGCGACTACGATGTCGACGGCACCACCGCCACCGTCCTGCTGAAAACCGCCATCGAGATGCTCGGCGGCATCGTCGTCTTCCACATCCCGCACCGCCTGCGCGAAGGCTACGGCATGCAGCGCGAAATCCTCGAGATCGCCGCGCGCGAAGGCGTCCGCCTCGTCATCAGCGTCGATACCGGCATCCGCGCCTTCGCCGCTGCCGATGCCGCCGCCGAGCTGGGCCTCGACCTCATCGTCACCGACCACCACCTGCCCGAGCCGGAACTGGGCGTCCCCCGCGCCCTCGCCGTGCTCAATCCCAATCAGCCCGATTGCCGCTACGCCTGCCCGCACCTCTGCGGCGCCGGCGTCGCCTTCAAGCTCTCCCAGGCGCTCCTCGAAGCGTGGGACCTCGAACGCGCCCGCGCGAAGATTCTCCCCTCGTTCCTCAAGATGCTCGCCATCGCCACCGTCGCCGACGCCGTTCCCCTCCTCGGCGAAAATCGTGTCTTCGTCGCCCTCGGCCTGGCGGAACTGCGCCGCCCCGTCGGCGCCGGTCTCCGCGCTCTGATGCGCGAGGCGCAGATCGATACCGCCCGCCGCCCCCTCACCCCCATCGATGTCGCCTTTCGTCTCGCCCCCCGCATCAACGCCGCTGGCCGCATGGACGTCGCCAGCGAAGTCATCGAGCTTTTCACCACCCGCGACGAAGCCCGCGCCGCCGACCTCGCCGCCAAACTCGAGCGCCTCAACCAGGAGCGCCGCGCCGCGGAAGCCGCCATGCGTGCCGAAGTCACCGCGCGCCTCGACGAGCCCTGTTTCCAGGATGCGCGCTGCATCGTGATGGACGGCGACGGCTGGCATCGTGGCGTCATCGGCATTCTTGCCTCGCGCATCGTCGAGCAAACCGGCAAGCCGGCGCTCGTCGTCACCCGCGAAGATGGAGAGGCCTACGGCTCGGGCCGCTCCATTCCCACGTTTCATTTGCTCCAGGCCATCGAGAGCTGCCACGAGATTTTCACCCGCTTCGGCGGCCATGCGCACGCCGTCGGCTTCTCGCTGCCCGCCGAGCGCGTCGAAGAGCTGCGCGCGCGTCTCACCGCTTATGCCGCCACGCACCTCAGCGATGAGGACCTCGGCAATCCGCTTGCGTGCCACGCCGAACTGCAGCTCGGCGAGATCACCCCGCAGCTCTTCTCCTGGCTACGCCGTCTCGAACCGTACGGCATGGGGAACGAAGAACCCGTCTTCATCGCGCGCAACGTCCGCATCCTCGCGCCGCCGCTCTTCATGAAGGAGAAGCACGTCCGACTCCGCGTCAGCCAGGTGGCGTCTCCGGCCAGCGCTGGGGGCGAGGGCGCGACCTTCTCCGCCGTTGGCTGGAACCTCGCCGGCCGTGTGCGCGAACTCGACCTCGGCCCGGACTCGATCGTCGATCTCGCCTGGCGTCTCCGCGAAAACGACCACCCCGAATTCGGCGGCCTCGAACTGGAAATCGCCGGACTGGCCGCACCCCACTCCCCGGCGTAGCCAACTCTCAACTCGCCTTTCCCTCACAACTTCCCGATCGTCCCTCGCTCTCCACTCCCCTCGTCGTTCTCTCGTCCCCCTCGCTTTTCGCTCGCTTTTCACACTCTGCGACTCGACTCCCGCCCGCGCCGCGTCTTACTGTTATCTCATAGCGCTTTCCGTCTCTCGGAGAATCGAGGTCCTCGCATGACCGCCGCCGTCGCTACTCTTCCTGAAACCCTCAGCGAGCAGGAACTCAACCAGATGGATGCGTACTGGCGCGCCTGCAATTATCTGTGCGCCGGCATGATCTACCTCTACGACAATCCCCTGCTCCGCGAGCCGCTCAAGGCGGAACACATCAAGAAGCGCCTGCTCGGCCACTGGGGCTCCGATCCCGGCCAGACCTTCCTCTGGGTGCATCTCAACCGGCTCATCCGCAAGCTCGACCTCGACATGATCTACGTCGCCGGCCCCGGCCACGGTGCGCCCGCCACCCTCTCCAATGCCTGGATGGAAGGCACCTACTCGGAAATCTATCCCGATAAAAGCCAGGACCTCGAAGGTCTCCGCAAATTCTTCCGGCAATTTTCCTTTCCCGGCGGCATCGGCAGCCACTGCACGCCGGAGACGCCCGGCTCCATCCACGAAGGCGGCGAACTGGGTTACAGCCTCTCGCACGCCTTTGGCGCGGCTTTCGACAATCCCGGCCTCATCGTCACCTGCGTCGTCGGCGACGGCGAGGCGGAAACCGGCCCAATGGCCACCTCCTGGCACAGCAACAAATTCCTCAATCCGATGCGCGACGGCGCTGTGCTGCCGGTGCTTCATCTCAATGGCTACAAGATCGCGAACCCGACGCTCCTCTCCCGCATTCCCCATGAGGAGCTGGAGTGGCTCTTTCGCGGCTACGGCTGGGATCCGCACTTCGTCGAAGGCGACGAGCCGCACCTCCTGCATCAGACCATGGCGGCGACGCTCGAGCACTGCATCGACCACATCCGCTCCATCCAGCAGGAAGCCCGCGAGCAGGGCAGGCTCGCCGGGGCCGGCGCGGGATGGCCGCGCTGGCCGATGATCGTCCTGCGCACCCCGAAGGGCTGGACCGGCCCCAAAGAAGTCGACGGCCACAAGGTCGAAGGCTTCTGGCGCGCGCACCAGGTGCCCATTCTCGATGTGCCCGAGAACCCCGAACACCTGCGCCAGCTCGAAGACTGGCTCAAAAGCTATCGTCCGTGGGAGCTCTTCGACGAGAAGGGTGCGCCGATCGCGGAACTGCGTGCGCTGGCTCCGCAAGGCACGCGGCGGATCAGCGCCAATCCCCACGCCAACGGCGGCGTCTTACGCAAGCCGCTGCACATGCCGGATTTTCGCGACTACGCTGTGCAGGTCGACAAGCCGGGCGCCCTTTACACCGGGCCGAACGAAATCCTCGCGCACTTCCTGCGCGACATCATGCGCGCCAACCCCGACAACTTCCGCGTCTTTGGCCCCGATGAAACGGCATCGAACCGCCTCCAGGCCATCTACGAAGCCAGCCCGAAAACCTGGATGGAAGACATCCTCCCCGAGGATGCCGACGGCACCGAGATCGCTCCCGGCGGCCGCGTGATGGAGATGCTCAGCGAGCACACCCTGGAAGGCTGGTTCGAAGGCTACGTGCTCACCGGCCGTCATGGCTTTTTCTCTACCTATGAGGCTTTTGTTCACGTTATCGACTCCATGTTCAACCAGCACGCGAAGTGGCTGGAGAAGGCGAAAACCGAGCTGCGCTGGCGCGCCGCCGTCTCTTCGATCAACCTTCTCATCACCTCCGTCGTCTGGCGCCAGGATCACAACGGCTTCTCCCATCAGGATCCGGGCTTCCTCGACGTGGTCGCCAACAAGAGCGCCTCGGTCACGCGCATCTATCTGCCGCCGGACGCCAACTGCCTGCTCAGCGTCGCCGATCACTGCCTCCGCTCCAGCGACTACGTGAACGTAATCGTCGCGGACAAGCAGCCCCATCTGCAGTACCTCAGCATGGACGCGGCCATCCGGCACTGCACCAAAGGCATCGGCATCTGGGACTGGGCCAGTACCGATGCGGGCGCTGAGCCGGACGCCGTCCTCGCCTGCGCCGGTGACATCGCAACGATGGAAGCTCTGGCGGCCGCATCGATTCTGCGCGAACGTTTTCCCGACTTAAAGCTCCGCTTTGTAAATGTCGTCGATCTGTTTCGGCTGCAGCCGGAAAGCGAACACCCGCACGGCCTCTCCGAAGCCGAGTTCGATTCCCTCTTCACCCGCGACAAGCCCGTCATCTTCAACTTCCACGGCTACCCGCTGCTCATCCACCGCCTCACCTATCGCCGCAGGAACCACGACAACATCCACGTGCGCGGCTACAAGGAGAAGGGCAACATCAACACGCCTCTGGAGCTGGCCATCGAGAACAACGTCGACCGCTTCAACCTCGCTATCGACACCATCGATCGCGTTCCGCGCCTGTGCGACATCGGCGCCCACACCCAGGAATGGCTCCGCGACCAGATCACCGAGCATCTGCACTACGCGCACACCTGGGGCATCGATAAGCCGGAGATCCGGAACTGGACCTGGCCCTGGGGCACTGAATCCGTCCACCCGTCGCCGAGGCCCTGGTGAGCGCTGCCACCGAAACCGGCGAGATCGTGCTCGCCGTCAACAGCGGATCCTCGTCGCTGAAATTCGGCCTCTACCGTCACCCGGCGGGCGAGTGCAACCCACAGTTGCTGCTCGCCGGCGGCGCCAGCGGTATCGGGCACCCCAACGGCCGCCTCGAGGTCAACGACCCGGGGGGCAAAAAGCTGCTCGACGAAGCCTACAAGCTCAACTCCCAGGGCCACGCTCTCCAGGAGATCCTCGGGCAGATGAAGCGCCTCGGGCATCCGCAACCCGCGGCCATCGGTCATCGCGTCGTCCATGGCGGCCCGCACCTGCGCGCCCATCAGGCCATCGACCAGGCCCTCCTCGAAAAGCTCGTCGCCGCCACGCAGTTCGCCCCCATCCACATCCCCGCCGCCATCGCACTCATCCGCGATACTGAAAAGCTGCTGCCCGACGCCCGCCAGTATGCCTGCTTCGACACCGCCTTCCACAGCACCATGCCGGAGAAGGCGCGTCACTTCCCTCTTCCGCAGCGCCTCTACGACCTCGGCATCGAGCGCTACGGCTTCCACGGCCTCTCCTATGAATCCATCGTCACTCGCCTGCTCTCCGAGTCCGGCGGCTCCATTCCCGAACGCGTCGTCTGCGCCCATCTCGGTTCCGGCGCCAGCCTCGTTGCCCTGCACAACGGCCAGTCCATCGACACCAGCATGGGCATGACTCCCGTCGGCGGCATTCCCATGGCCACCCGCAGCGGCGATTTCGATCCCGGCGTCGTCCTCTTCCTCATGCGCACGGAAAACCTCAACGCCGACCAACTCGAGTCGCTCCTCAACCGCGACTCCGGCCTCCTCGCGCTCTCCGGTGGCGAATCCGACATGCGCCTGCTCGAAGAAGCCGCCGCGAACGGCGACCCCAAAGCGAAGCTGGCCATCGAGGTCTTCGCCCACGCCGTCCGCAAAATGATCGGCGCCTACGCTGCCGAACTGGGCGGCCTCGACCTGCTCATCTTTACCGGCGGCATCGGCGAGCACAGCACCGGGGTCCGCAACTGGATCTGCGACGGCCTCGACTTCCTCGGCGTCACCAGCGGCGATCCCGGCCTCTGCACAAAGGTCCGCGTCATCACCGCCGAAGAAGAGCTGCAGATCGCCCGCATCGTCTGCCGTTTAAGGCAGGCAACGAGCCCCAGTTAGGAAGCCGGCAAATCACTCCGAGAAATTGCAGGTATTGCGGCTTGGGCCATCGTCATGAACCGAGTAGCCAGGCTTTCGCAAGGGAATGTTGCTCGGAGGCCCCCCGATGAGTCCCTCCGCCCTGGATCCGGTTTCGATCTTATAAGCCGAAGCGAGGACGTACTTTGGTGGATAATGGCGACCTCGCGTCTCAAGGCAATACTTCGTTGACCTTCGATTTCGAGGAACGCCAAATGATCCGCCTCTGTCAATCTCGTCCAATGCCATCTCAACCGATTCTTTGGGAGACGACGATCATGTGCCAGAAAGGCTATACCGTTAAGCGTCATCTGCAATCGTTTCTCGCGACAACAGTGGCAGACCGCAAGGAACCGGTGCCCATTCACGATCCAGCTACCGGCTATAGCCTACCGGCTGCTCTCAGGCCCGTCCTTGACGCTCCATCTTCCGGGAACCAATAATAAAGATTCGCCCTCAGAGTCCGTTTCCTCCCTGAGACGGGCCTGCCGGCTGCGTCTCACCCGAACATCCACCGCAACCGAGGACCCTTCAAACGTGAAGAAAGACTGGGCTGGACAAGCGCGATGAGCACTGCAATCGCTGGAGCGCGCGACCACCGGGCGCCGGGTTTCTGGCAATCCACCAACGGTAAGAAAGCCATCATGGCCGTCACAGGAGCCGTCCTGTTCCTGTTCGTCGTCGGCCACCTGCTGGGCAACCTGCAGATCTTCGACGGCCGCGCGCGCCTCAATTCTTACGCCCACTTCCTCAAAAGCACCGGCGAGCTGCTCTGGATCGTCCGCGGCACCCTGATCGTCTGCGTGCTGCTGCACATCTGGGTCACGATTCAGCTGGCTCTGCGCAACCGCAACGCCCGCCCGGTCGGCTACGCGAAGAAGAACTCCGTTGCCTCCAGTTACGCCGACCGCACCATGTACTGGAGCGGCCCCATCGTCCTGGCCTTCGTCATCTTCCACCTGCTGGAGTTCACCGCCGGCACGCTCCACCCCGGCGCGCCGCAGTTCAGCGACACCGACGTCTACTACAACGTCGTCTCCGGCTTCAGCGTCTGGTGGGTTTCCGCCTGGTACATCTTCTCCATCATCCTGCTCGGCTTCCATCTCCGGCACGGCATCTGGAGCGCCTTCCAGTCCCTCGGCGCCAATCATCCGCGTCACACCCCGGTGCTGAAACAAGCCGCGCTCTGGATCGCCGTCCTGATCACCGCCGGCTACGTTTCGATTCCGGTCAGCGTTCTCGCAGGATGGGTGAGGTAGCCATGGCCATCAAACTGGACGCACACATTCCGGCCGGCCCCATCGATCAGGCCTGGGACAACGTCCGCTTCGAAATGAAGCTCGTCAACCCCGCCAACAAACGCCGCCATCATCTCATCGTCGTCGGTTCCGGACTCGCCGGCGCTTCGGCCTCCGCCACCCTCGGCGAGCTCGGCTACAGCGTCAAATGCTTCTGCTTTCAGGATTCCCCCCGCCGCGCCCACTCCATCGCCGCACAGGGCGGCATCAACGCCGCCAAAAACTACCAAAACGACGGCGACAGCATCTACCGCCTCTTCTACGACACCGTCAAAGGCGGCGACTTCCGCGCGCGCGAAGCCAATGTCTACCGGCTCGCCCAGAACAGCGTCCACATTATCGATCAGTGCGTCGCTCAGGGCGTTCCCTTCGCCCGCGAATACGGCGGATCGCTCGAGAATCGCTCCTTCGGTGGTGCCCAGGTTTCGCGCACCTTCTATGCCCGCGGCCAGACCGGACAGCAGCTGCTCCTCGGTGCCTATCAGGCGCTCGAGCGCCAGATCGACGCCGGCCAGGTTGCCATGTATCCGCGCTCCGAGATGCTCGACCTCGTCGTCATCGACGGCCAGGCGCGCGGCATCGTCACGCGCAACCTCATCACCGGTAAGCTCGGCGTTCACCTCGCCGACGCCGTCATCCTCGCTACCGGCGGCTACGGCAACGTCTACTACCTCTCCACCAACGCCAAGGGCTCTAACGCCACCGCCATCTGGCGCGCCCACCGGCGCGGCGCGCTCTTTGCCAATCCCTGCTTCACCCAGATTCATCCCACCTGCATTCCCGTCTCCGGCGACTACCAGTCCAAGCTCACCCTCATGTCGGAGTCGCTCCGCAACGACGGCCGCATCTGGGTGCCAAAGCAAAAAGGCGACAAGCGCCGCCCCGATCAGGTTCCTGAAGGCGAGCGCGACTACTACCTCGAGCGCAAATATCCCGCCTTCGGCAATCTCGTCCCCCGCGACGTCGCCTCCCGCAACGCCAAAGCCGTCTGCGACGAAGGCCGCGGCGTCGGCGAAACCGGGCTCGGCGTCTATCTCGACTTCGCCGAAGCCATCGGCCGCCTCGGCGTGGAAACCATCCGCGAGCGCTACGGCAACCTCTTCGACATGTATCAGCGCATCACCGACGAGGACCCCTACAAGGTCCCCATGCGCATCTACCCCGCCATCCACTACACCATGGGCGGCCTCTGGGTCGATTACAACCTGCAAAGCACCATCCCCGGTCTCTTCGTTCTCGGCGAAGCCAATTTCTCCGACCACGGCGCCAACCGCCTCGGTGCCAGCGCGCTCATGCAGGGGCTTTCCGACGGCTACTTCATCATTCCCTACACCGTCGGCAACTATCTTGCGACGGCAAAACCGAAACCCGTGAAGCCCGACAACCCCGCCGCGCAGGAAGCGCTCGCTGCGACCCAGCAGGGGATCGCGAAGCTGCTCGCCATCCAGGGCAGGCGCACCGTCGACTCCTTCCACCGCGAGCTGGGCAAAATCGTGTGGGACGACTGCGGCATGTCGCGCAACGCGAAAGGCCTCCAGGAAGCCATAGGCAAGATCCGCGCCCTCCGCGAAGAGTACTGGCAGAACGTCACCGTGCCCGGCTCCGGCGATGATCTCAATCAGTCCCTCGAAAAAGCCGCCCGCGTCGCCGACTTCTTCGAGCTCGGTGAGCTGATGTGCCTTGATGCGCTCGAGCGCAGCGAATCCTGCGGCGGTCACTTCCGCGAGGAGTACCAGACTCCCGACGGCGAGGCGCAGCGCGACGACGAGCACTTCAGCTACGTCGCCGCCTGGGGCTACACCGGCCCCGGCAACACCCCCGACCTTACCAAAGAGCCGCTGGAGTTCGCCTACGTCCACCCGAGCCAGAGGAGCTACAAGTAAATGAAAGTGACACTGAAGATCTGGCGCCAGAAGAACCCCGGGGACAGGGGACGTTTCGTCAGCTATCCGGTCGAGGTCGTCAACGGTGAGATGTCGATGCTCGAGTGCCTCGACGTTCTCAACGAGCAGCTGATCGAAAAAGGCGAAGAGCCGGTAGCCTTCGAGCACGACTGCCGTGAGGGCATCTGCGGATCGTGCGGCTTCATGATCAACGGCGTTGCCCACGGCCCGATGCCCGCCACCACGGTCTGCCAGCTCACCATGCGCCACTTTAAAGATGGTGAGGAGCTGGTGCTGGAGCCCTGGCGCTCCCGCGCGTTTCCGTTCGTGAAGGATCTGGTCGTCGATCGCCGCGCCTTCGACCGCATCATTCAGTCCGGCGGCTACGTTTCTGTCTCCACCGGCAATGCGCCTGACGGCAACGCGATCCCCGTGGGAAAGGAGATCGCCGACGCTGCGATGGACGCGGCTGCCTGCATCGGATGCGGCGCCTGCGTGGCGGCCTGCCCCAACGGCTCGGCCGCGCTCTTCACCGGCGCCAAAATCGCTCACCTCGGCGTTCTGCCTCAGGGCAAGCCCGAAGAGGATCGCCGCGCCGTGCGCATGGTGGCCCAGATGAACGTCGAAGGCTTTGGCAGCTGCACCAACATCGGCGAGTGCACCGGTGTCTGCCCCAAGGAGATCCAGCTGGATGTGATCGCGAAGATGAACCGCGACTATCTCTGCGGCGCCTGGCGCGAGCGGAAGCAGACGGTGACGGCCATCGCCCCGGTCACGAGCTGGGAGATGGAGAAGTAGTTTTCCTCGAAGCTACCGGGGAAGCAGTTGCTACAATTCGTCCACCGGTCAATCCAGTATGAAGCCCTGGCAATTCCCCGTTCTTGCGGCGGTCGCTCTGCCGTTGCTGGCACAGAGCGCCTCACAAACTCCGTCCATGCCTGTGACCCACCATCACGCCCTCACTCCCGAAGCCGTTCACCGCTCCGCCATCGTCATCGACACGCATGCTGACACGCCCCAGCGCATGCTCGATGACCATTACGACCTTACCGAGCCCCTCGACGGCGGCTATCTCAACTTCGCGTCGGCCCAAGAGGGCAACCTGGGCGCGGAGTTCTTCTCCATCTGGGTCGAGCCGAAGCTCTACCAGGGCCAGTACGCCCGGCGCACGCTGGAACTCATCGACACCGTCCTCCAGCAGGCCGCCGCGCACCCCGATCAGATGATGATGGCCTACTCGCCCGACGACATCCTCCGCGCCCATCGCGAGCACAAGCTCGCCGCGCTCATGGGCATCGAGGGCGGCCACTCCATCGAGGACTCCCTCGGCCTGCTGCGCGACTACTACCGCCTCGGCGTCCGCTACATGACCCTCACCTGGTCCAACTCGAATAACTGGGCCGATTCCTCCGGCGACGCCGACGACCCCAGCGTCCACCACACCCAGGACGGCCTCACCGACTTCGGCAAAGACGTTGTCTACGAGATGAACCGCCTCGGCATGATGGTCGACATCTCCCACGTCTCCGACAAAACTTTCTACCGCGCCGTCATCACCTCACGCGCGCCGGTCTTCGCCTCCCACTCCTCCGCGCGTGCCCTCACCAACGTTCCCCGCAACATGACCGACGACATGCTGCGCGCCGTCGCCCGCAGCGGCGGCCCCACCAGCCATGGCGGCGTCGTGATGGTGAACTTTTACTCCGGCTTCCTCTCCGATGCCTGGTGGCAAGCCTGGCAGGCGCAGGCGCCCGAGCGCAAAGCCGCCGAAGACGCGCAGATCGCGCAATGGAAGACCGAGGGCAAGACGGTCACCTACGAGATGACCGACGCCCTCGACAAGCAGTGGGCAGCGAAGATTCCCCGCCCGCCCCTCAGCATGCTCATCGACCACATCGATCACGTCGCGAAAGTCGCCGGCATCGACCACGTCGGTCTCGGCTCC
Organism: Acidobacteriaceae bacterium; assembly: GCA_035508305.1. Taxonomy (GTDB): domain Bacteria; phylum Acidobacteriota; class Terriglobia; order Terriglobales; family Acidobacteriaceae; genus Palsa-343. Next base: position 30,709 of record DATJNE010000029.1, read on the forward strand.
GATTTCGACGGCATCCCCTCCTCCCCCGAGGGCATCGATTCCGCCGCCGACCTCCCGAAGATCACTGCCGCGCTGATGGCCCGCGGCTACTCCGCCGAGGACTGCCGCAAGATTCTCGGCGGCAACTTCCTGCGCTTCTTCCGTGACGTCCAGGCGACCGCGCGCGAACTTCAGGCGCAGTCCACGCAGCGCCCCGCGATCACGCAGCAACAGCCCTTCAGAAAGTGAGCTCGGACCCGGCAGCGCGCCGAACTGCCCCCGTACCCTCAGGTCGCCCGAACTCCCTCCGTTCCGGCGCAGAGTCAGCCCGCCGCACCGGCTTTCCCCCGCCATACCGCCCCAGCCAGGTTCACCCCACAGCAAGCAGAAGATTCCTTTCCCTCCCCCTGCGTCCACCCGAATCGCCGGAGCTCCCAGCCCCAGGTAACAGTTCCCTGCCCAATTCAGGAAAGAGCGCGGGCCCGGGGAGTCCCGATCGCGCATCTCCTCAGGAGTTCACTCCTCAACAACCGTTCCCTCAGCCGTGCAACCCCACGCAGCCCTCACTTTTCCAGCGGCCGCCCAAAGCACAGCACGTACCCGTTGTTATCGGCCACCTCAAATGCCCGCAGCCCATCGCCCGTGTCAGCCAGCTCGCGATGCATCGCCACCCCGCGCTCCACGTACTCCCGATACAGTCCGTCCGGATCATCCGTGTAGACATACGCGTCCCACCGTGCCCACTCGTGCCGCGAACGATTCGGTTCGGGATGCACCTCCGGCGCAACGGCCTTGAACATCAGCATCACCTGATCGCGCCCCACGAAAGCCCAGAAGTCCTCGCCCGGCACATCGCCGCCGCCGCGATACAGCACACGAAACCCAAGCTTCGACTCATAAAAGTCGATCGTCGCCTGCAGATTGTCCGCAATAAAGAACGGCGTGACGCTCTTCAGCATGATGGAAAGCTTACCCTGGCGCGCAAAAAAGCCGCTGTTCCTCAGCGGCCTTCAAACCTGACGTTTCGCTGAAATCTGTGCGTCCCGCGCCCGGTCCCGGCTCTCGGTTCCCGGTTAATTGCCACCCCGGCTGACGCCGGAGCCCGCATCCGCATCGCTGGCCGCCAGCTGCTGCATCGTCTCCCGCAGATAGCTGTACGGATTCACCGGTGTGTTGTGGATGCGCACCTCGTAGTGCAGATGCGGTCCCGTCGAGCGACCGCTCATGCCCACGTAGCCGACGATCTGCCCCCGGCTCACCTGCTGCCCCGGCGTCACCGCAAAGCCCGACAAATGCGCGTACAGCGTCTGAATGCCGTTGCCGTGATCGATGATCACCTCGCGTCCATAGCCGCTCGCCATCGACGCCCCTTCCACCGTCCCATCGGCCGTGGCGCGCACCGGCTCGCCAAACGTCCCGGCAATGTCAATGCCCGAGTGGAACGCCCCCTCGCCATTGAACGGATCCTCGCGTTCTCCGAACGAGCTCGTGATCCGCCCCGTGATCGGCCACAGCGACGGCGCACCCGCCAGGTTCACCCAGTCCGACGGCACCAGCGAGCGCATGCTCATGTTGAAGGTTCGCAGGTTCCCTGACAGAGCACTGCTGCGCAGCGCCGCCAGCTGATCCAGCGACTGCACGTACGCCTGCTCGGTAAAGTCCGCCCCGCCGTCCGGGCTCTCCGGAGCCACCACCGCGGGAGCCGCCGTCTTCGATACAAAATTTTTGCGCAGACCGTAGAGCGCGCTCACCTCGCTGGCCAGCGAACCCAGCGACGCCGCCTGAATATCCTTCTCATGCGCTTCCCGCTGCAGCCGGCTGTAATCCTGGCGCAGCACTTCCTGCTGCTGGCGTACCTGATTGAAGCTCGCCGTCTTCAGCAGCATTCGCGTGTACGACCCCGCCATTCCCGTGATCGTAAACGCGCCCACCACCGCTGCCGCCACAAACACCCCCGCATAATGCAGGGGGACAGGAATCTTGCGGAGCGGGCCGTCCTTCTCACGCGCGACGAAGATGATGTAGTAACGTGTGCGCAAATCGTTCTTCCGGATGTTCCCGGAATTTCCCCTCAAATCGGTCTTGCGAATCCAGGGCAGTCAATGCAAAGCTGACAGCGATTGTGGTTGTGCGATGAACGTTAGCAGCGCGTTCCCGCAGGGTCAATCTTCCGTTTGGGGGACCGAGTACTCAGGTAATGGATTGCTGAAGAACCAGGGCGCATCGTTCTCTCCGCTGCTCCTCCTTTGCCTTTCAAATCCAGCACTTTGCGATGTTAACAAAAATGTCAATACTTTGCGATTCCCAAATCGGCCGCCGCGAGACTGAAGTAACCCCATCCCCCATTAGTCATCGCCCTTCGGAAAACTTCCGGGCGCTGCGCCGCAAAAACACCCCCCAATAGAAAAGGGATCGTTTCAGACGATCCCTTCATAAAAGTTTACCCGGCCAGGCCCCCGCTGCAAAGCGCTCTTCTGCCGCTTGTGACAAAACTCACAACTCTCCACTCGACTCCACACCCAACTCCCCTGGCTGCAGGCTCCCGGCTGCTTTTCCTGTACCCTGTACCCTGCATGCGACTCAACCCTCTTTTGCTGCGCAGCACTTTGGTCGGCGCGCTCGGCGGACTCCTCTTCGGATTCGACACCGCGGTCATCGCCGGCACCACCCAGCAGCTCACCCAGGTCTTTCATCTCAGCGCCGGCGCCCTCGGGCTTACTGTCTCCATCGCGCTCTGGGGCACCGTCCTCGGCGCCATCGGCGCCGGCCCCCTCGGCCAGAAAATCGGTGGCCGCGAAGCCCTCCGCATCATGGCTCTGCTCTACCTCGTCTCCTCCGCCGGCTGCGCTCTGGCCTGGAACTGGCCTTCCCTTCTCTGCTTCCGCCTCATCGGCGGTCTCGGCATCGGCGGTTCCTCGGTGCTGGGCCCCGTCTACCTCGCCGAGCTCGCCCCGGCCCGCCTGCGTGGACGCCTCGTCGGCCTCTTCCAGATCAACATCGTCGCCGGCATCCTGCTCGCCTACGCCTCCAACTACGGCGTCGCCCGCCTCATCGATACCGGCAGCGCCTGGCGATGGCAGTTCGGCGTCGCCACCATCCCCGCCGCACTCTTCGCCCTCTTCCTCTTCGGCATCCCGCGCAGCTCACGCTGGCTGGTGACCCAGAATCGCATCGACGAAGCCCGCCAGGTTCTCCAGATGATGGGTACCCCCGACACCGAGGCTGAACTCAAGGAGATCGTCGACTCCATCCACCTCGAGCGCGCCGCCCAGGCTGAACCCCTCTTCCAGCGCAAATACCGGCTGCCCATCTTCCTCGCCGTTACCATCGGCATGTTCAATCAGCTCGCCGGCATCAACGCCATCCTCTACTACGCCAACGACATCTTCGGCTACGCCGGCTTCTCCTCGATCTCCGGCGACAAGCAGGCCGTGCTTCTCGGCGCCATGAACTTCTGCGCCACCATCCTCGCCATGACCGTCATCGACAAGATTGGCCGCAAGTCGCTGCTCCTGATCGGATCGGTCGGTACCGCCGCCTGCCTCGCCGGCGTCGCCGGCATCTTCGCCTCCGGCTCGCACCAGGCCGATCTGGTCTGGCTGCTGGTCGGCTTCATCTTCTTCTTCTCCATCTCCCAGGGCGCCGTCATCTGGGTCTACATCTCCGAGGTCTTCCCCACCCGTGTGCGTTCCAAAGGCCAGAGCCTCGGCTCCAGCTCGCACTGGATCATGAATGCGCTCATCTCCGGACTCTTTCCCTGGGTCGCCGCCCACTCCAAAGCCGCTCCCTTCGGATTCTTCGCCGCCATGATGGTCCTGCAGTTCTTCGTGGTGCTGTTCATCTATCCCGAGACCAAGGGCGTCAGCCTTGAACAGCTCCAGCACAAGCTCGGCATCGACTGAAGGCACCGGCCACAGGGGACAGGCCACAGCAACAAGCGGCCAGCGGTCAGTTGTAGCCCTCAGTCTGGTACCCATTCTGGGTGCCCCACATCTGCCCGGTTTTGGCAGATGTGGGAATGAACGATCTCTACTCCGGTCTCTGCGGAAGCTCGGGTTTCTTCGGCACCCACCAGGTTTCCAAAGCGACTCGCCCCGCCTCTCCCGTCAGATAGTGTCGACAGCTCGACCAGGGCCAGTCCTCCGGGGCGGCCACCAGGCCGCGGGCAACCGGATTGCGATGGATGTAGCGCAGTTTTTCGCGGCGCTTGCGGTCGGTGATCACATTGAAGTCGTAATAGCGCCTCTGCCAGAAAGGTCGTTCGCGGGAGAACCGCGAGACGGAGACTTTGAGTGCCTGGATAGCGCGCGAGAGAGTGCAGCGCATGGGTTCGCTTACCACCAGATGCACGTGCTCAGGCATCACGACATAACCCATCACGACAAAGTCATACCGCGACCGTACGATTTCGAGTGCGCGCTCGAAATGGGCGCGCACTGGGTCGCCGGTGAG
>DATJNE010000030.1:0-42791 GCA_035508305.1 Acidobacteriaceae bacterium
CCCGTCACCCGCTTCACAGGTATTCGTTCATCATCCGTGCCCAGGTTGGCCAGTCGTGCGCGTTGTACGCGTCCCAGATGTACAGGTGGTGCGGGATGCCTTTCTCGCCCATGATCCGCGACAGGTTCTGGTTTTGCCACAGGCAGTGGTCATCCCAGCCCGTCGCCAGAAGGTAGGTGCCCCGGCTGTAGCGATCGAAGTACCAGGAGTCGCTGAGGTTGGCCAGATAGTGCGGCGGCAAGTTGAAGTAGACGTCTTCGTCGTAATAGCCGCCGAGGAAATTGCTCAGGTCGAAAGCGCCGCTCATGGAAAGAAAGCCGGTAAAGCGGTCCGGATGCCGCATGGCGATGTTGACCGCATGGTAGGCGCCGAAGCTGGCGCCCAGCGCGACCAGGTGCGGATCGAGGTTCTTCAGCCGGATCAGCGGCAGCACCTCTTCCATGAGGTAGTTCTCGTACTGCACGTGGCGCGCGATACGCCAGCGCGCCGGCACGTTGCGGTTGTACCAGCTCTCCGCGTCCACGCTGTCGACACAGATCAGCTGGATCCGGCCCGCATCGATTTTGTGTGCGACCGCCTGCACCAAACCGCGATCTTCATATTCAAAGAACCGACCCTGCGAGGTCGGGAAGACGAGGACGGGAACGCCCGCGTGCCCGAAGACGAGCAACTCCATATCGCGGTCGAGCCGCCAGGACCACCACTTGTGATATTCGCGGTTCATAACCTGTTCACGCAGCCGTTACGGTATCGTAAAGCATCGGAATCGCACCGGCGAGGAGCGAACGAAGGTTGAATTTGGAGAATCCCATCCCGAGCGAAGCCCAGCCCATCCCGCCATTGGGCGAGCCGCCCCATCCGCGGGTGAGCAAGCACCCGGGATTCACGAGCCGCTTTGTGCCCGGCGAACGCGAAATCAGCGTCTACGTGCCGCCCGGCTACGACGAAGAGCCCGGGCGCCGTTATCCGCTGCTGATTTTGCAGGATGGGCAGAACCTCTTCGATCCGGCGACCTCCTTCATTCCCGGAAAAACCTGGCGCGTCGCCGAGAGCGCCGACGAAGCCATCGCCGCCGGAGAAGTGGAACCGCTGGTGATCGCCGGTGTGGCGAATGCCGGAGAGCGGCGCATCGCCGAATACACGCCGACGCGCGATATGAAGCTGGGCGGCGGCGAAGCCGGCAAGTACGCCCTGCTGCTGACGCGCGAGCTGCTGCCCTTCCTGCATGCCCGCTATCGGCTGCGTTCCGGGCCGGCCGATACCGGGTTGGGCGGATCGTCGCTGGGCGGCCTGGTGTCGCTCTGGATCGGCCTGCGCCATGCGGACGTCTTCGGCCGGCTTGCCGTCCTGTCGCCGTCCGTCTGGTGGAACCATCGCTATATCCTCGGGTATGTCCGCGAGGTCGCGCCCGAGCTGCTTCGCCGGCCGCGCATCTGGCTGGACGTGGGCGACCAGGAGGGCCGGCGCACGCTCGCCGATGCCGACATGCTGCATGCGCTGCTGCGCAAACTGGGCTGGCGCGACGGGGTGGATCTGGAGTACGAAACGATTGCCGGCGGCACGCACGACGAAGCCTCCTGGGCCGAACGCGTGCGGCCCCTGCTGCGCTTTTTGTTCGCCGCCGACCGTTACCTCAGCCACCGCGAGCCGGACAACCGCCCTGGCCAAACCGCGTATACTTAGGGTTCAGACGATGCCCTGGATGCAAAGGCCCCGCAGGGGCTTTTTTGATTCAGGGCAACCGTTTGCGCCCTCCCGGTGTTTCAATGGGCGGATCCTCTGGAACCTTCATGGGCAACCTACTCGACAGCATCCACTCCCCCGCCGATTTACGGAAATTATCGATCCCGCAGCTGGAATCTCTGGCGCGGGAGATTCGCGAGCGCCTGATCGTCACGCTCTCGAAAACCGGCGGACATCTGGGACCGAATCTTGGCGTCGTCGAGCTGACCATCGCGCTGCATTCCGTCTTCGATACGCCGCGCGATAAGTTTGTCTTCGACGTCAGCCATCAGGCCTACGTGCACAAGATGCTCACCGGCCGCCTCGACCGATTCGAAACCATGCGGCAACCGGGCGGACTGAATGGCTTCATGCTGCGCACCGAGAGCGAACATGACTGCTACGGCGCGGGCCACGCCGGAACGGCGCTTTCCGCGGCGCTGGGAATGGCGGTGGCGCGCGATCTTGCCGGCGGCAGCGAGCACGTGATTGCGCTGGCCGGCGATGCAGCCTTCACCAACGGCATTTCCTTCGAGGCGCTGAATAACATTGCCGATCAGACGAAGCGTCTGATCGTGGTGCTGAACGACAACGAGTGGTCGATCGACCGCAACGTCGGCGCCATCGCCAAGTACCTGCACAAGATCGTCACTAATCAGCACGTGAGCCAGCTGCACGACAGCGCCGCGCGGCTGCTGGAGCGCTTCGGCGGCAAGGGCGCGCTGCACATGGTGCGCCGCGCCGAAGAAGCCGCCAAGGGCATGCTGTGGCCTTCGTTCCTCTTCGAGGAATTTGGCCTGACGTATTACGGTCCGGTGGACGGGCACAACGTCGGCCAGCTGGTCGAAACCTTCCGCTTCCTGAAACAGCAGGAGCGGCCCGTGATCCTGCATGCGATCACGCAGAAAGGGCGCGGTTTTCAGCCCGCACTGGACAAGCAGAAGAAGTTTCACGGTCTCGGCCCGTACGATCCGGAGACGGGAAAAACGGCTCCGACGGGGCAGCGAACGTATTCGGAGATTTTTGCAGAGACGCTGGTGCGGCTGGCCAATGAGAACGACCGTATTGTCGCCATCACAGCAGCGATGCCCAACGGCACCGCCCTCGATCTCTTCCGGCCGCATCACCCGAAGAAGTATTTTGACGTCGGCATCGCCGAGGAGCATGCGGTGATTTTTGCCGCGGGAATGGCAACCCAGGGATTCAGGCCTGTCTGCGCCATTTACTCCACCTTCCTGCAGCGCGCCTTCGATCCGGTAGTGCACGATGTGTGCCTGCAAAACCTGCCCGTCGTTTTCTGCATGGATCGCGCCGGACTGAGCGGGGACGACGGGCCAACCCACCATGGGCTCTTCGATATTGCTTACCTGCGCGGCGTGCCGAATATCGTGCAGATGGCGCCGACCGACGAAGACGAACTGGCGGACATGATGTACACGGCCACGCTGCACGACGGGCCCAGCGCGATTCGCTATCCCCGCGGAACGGGTCCGGGGGCAAAGATCAAGCAGCATCCGGAGGCGATTCCCATCGGCAAGGCGCAGGTGATCCGGAGCGGAGACGATTTTGTCATTCTCGGCCTCGGCGCGCTGCTGCCCATGGCGAAGGACATGGCCGGCCGCCTCGAGCAGCAGGGATACTCCGCGACGGTGATCAATCCGCGCTTCGTTAAGCCGCTCGACCGCGAGATGATCGCGCGTTATGCGCGAAATGCAACAGCGGTGGTTACATTTGAGGATCACGTGCTCATGGGAGGCTTCGGCAGCGCCGTGATGGAGGCGCTGAGCGAGATGGGCATCGAAACGCCGGTGATCCGGATCGGCTGGCCGGATCGCTTTATCGAGCACGGCAAAGTCGACCAGCTGCGCGCCCGCCACGGCGTGAGCGTGGAAGCGGCGCTGGAGAAACTGGCTCCATGGCTCAGGCGCGGTTCGCCTCGGCTTGTGGCGCAATAGATGTAGCGGCGTGGTTCGCATGTTTCGGGCTGAATGTGGGAACATGCGAAGAGAACCCCGGCGATCCTGCCATGACCACCTCCTCCGTTCCGCTTCGAGCCACGCATGTGCGGTCGCATCACGACCGATGGATCGTCGCCATCGGCGTTTTTAAGCTGTTGCAGGGAATTCTCTTCGTCCTCCTGGGAATCGGCGCCATTCGCCTGCTGCACAGAGACCTGATGCAGGTTGCGGAGCATTTCATTCTGGCCATGAGGTTCAACCCGGAAGGACGTTTCGTCAACCTGGTGATGGACAAAGTCGCAACCATCGATCCGCACCGCCTGCGGCAGATCAGCGCCGCCATCTTCGCCATTGCCGCGCTCGACCTGATCGAAGGCACGGGGCTGGTCCTGGAGCAGGCCTGGGCGGAATTCGTAACCCTGATTCTGACGGCATCGTTTCTTCCGTGGGAATTCTTTGAAATTCTGCGCCGCGCAACCTGGATTCGTGCCGGTCTGATTATCATCAATCTGGGAGTGGTGATTTACCTCGTCTATTTTGTGCAGGCCCGCATGCGAGAGCGGCGGCAGCGCGGCGGCGGGAGGATATGATGCGTTCCGGACCGGATGGAATCGGAATTGCCCACCACGCGAGGCCGGCGTGAGACGCGCCTCGGTCATTGGATCGGGCCCCAATGGCCTGGCTGCGGCGATCGTCATGGCGCGCGCAGGTCTGCCGGTAGAGGTGTACGAGGCAGAGGCGATTCCCGGCGGCGGCGCGCGCACGATGGAGCTGACCGAGCCGGGATTCAGGCACGACTTTGGCGCCGCGGTGCATCCCATGGGCGCGGGCTCGCCGTTCTTTTCCTCTCTGCCTCTCGCCGACTACGGGTTGCAGTGGATCCATGGAACCTCGCCGCTGGCGCATCCGCTGGATGACGGCACGGCGGTGACGCTCGAGACCAGTCTGCGCGACCAGGAAGCGCAACTCGGCGAGGACGGAGCGGCGTGGCGGGAACTGATGGAGCCCATCGCCACGCACTGGGCGGATTTCGCAGCGGATGCTTTTGGACCGCCGGCGCGTATTCCGCGCCGTCCGCTGCTGATGGCCAGCTTCGCGCGCAAGGCCATGCAGTCAGCGAATGCGCTGGCGCGGCAGACCTTTCAGGGCGAACGAGCCCGCGCCTTGTTTGCGGGGCTGGCGGCGCACTCCTTTCTGAGTCTCGATGAGCCCCTGAGCCCGGCGGTGGGACTGGTGCTGGGAGCGGCGGCCCACGTGGTCGGGTGGCCGGTGCCGCGGGGCGGATCGCAGGCCATCACGAATGCGCTCATCGGAGTGCTGGAAAAGCTGAATGGCAAGGTCTGCACCGGACGGCGTGTTACGACGCTCGAGGAAACCGACCCGAAGGACGGGCCGGTGCTGTGCGACATCACACCGTGGCAGTTGCTTTCGATTGCCGGCGACAGGCTGCAAAAAACGTATTGCCAGGCCATGAAGGATTTCCGCTACGGGCCTGGGGTCTTCAAAATCGACTACGCGCTGTCGGCTCCCATCCCGTGGGCGGCGCGCGAGTGCTACCGGGCAATCAGCATTCACCTGGGTGGAACCCTGGAGGAAATTGCGCGATCGGAGTTTGCCGCGAGGCACGATGCGATCGCCGAGAAGCCGTTCGTGCTGGTTGCGCAGCCCTCGCTCTTCGATTCGACGCGAGCGCCGGAGGGGAAGCACGTCGCGTGGATGTACTGCCACGTTCCGCGCGCATCGACTGTGGATATGACCAGCCGCATTGAGGCGCAGGTCGAGCGCTTTGCTCCGGGATTCAAAGACTGCGTTCTGGCCCGCCGCACGTGGTCGCCCGCCGCGCTCGAAGCCATGGATGCGAACCTGGTGGGCGGCGACATTGGCGGCGGGGAGCTGTCGATGCGCCAGTTCTTCTTCCGCCCGGCGCTGGGAAGCTACTACACGGGAACAAAGAACCTCTATCTGTGCTCTTCGTCGACGCCGCCCGGCGGGGGAGTGCATGGCATGTGCGGTTTTCACGCTGCCCGCATGGCGCTGCGGCGGCTATAACTTTTTGCCGGCCATCTCCGCCACCGCAGCGACAGCGCGTTCGCTGAGCTGCTGCCGCACCTGGTTCATCGCCAGCCACGGATCGCGCTTCAGGCGGCCTTTCCACTCGCCGAAGTTGGCAACGGCGAACTGTTTCGGGTCGGTTTTCTCCAGCTCGTTCCAGGTCAGGGGCATAGCAACGCGCACACCGGCGCGGGCTCGCGGTGAATACGGCGCAACGGCCGTCGCTCCACGCTCGTTGCGGAGATAGTCGAGAAAGATGCGGCCGGTGCGCGCGGATTTGGTCATCTTCGTCAGATAGAGCTTTGGATTCGCGCGCTCCATCATCAGCACGAAGTGATGTGCGAATTCCTTGATGGTGGGCCATTCATGGCGGGGCGCGAGCGGCGCGACAACGTGAATGCCTTTACCGCCCGTGGATTTCACAAAAGTCTCCAGCCCCAGATGCTTCATCAGATCGCGGATTTCGACAGCGCTCGCGACCAGCTGCTTCCACGGCAGATCGGGATCGGGATCGAGATCGATGATGAGGCGATCGGGTTGTTCGAGGTTCCGGTTGCTCGATCCCCACGGGTGCAGCTCCATCACGCCCATCTGGCCCAGACCGACGAGGCCCTCCCGTGTGGACACGGTGACGTATTCTTCGCGCTGCGGCCTGCCACCCTTCTTCACCGTCACCGGGACGCTGTCGATTCCCGCGGGCATCCCCTTGCCGATTTGCTTCTGAAAGAAGCAGGGCTGTCCGGCGCCGTCGGGGCAACGCACGATGCTCAATGGACGCTCGGCGATGTGCGGCAGCAGATGGTCGGCGATCGCATCGTAATATTCCACCAGCTGCAGCTTCGTGAGGTGCGACGGAGCATCGAGAATCTTGTCGGGATGGCTGATGGAAACGCCGGCAACAACGGCTCGTCCGCTGTGCGATTTGGGCGTGGTGCGCGCTTCCACTTTTGCAGCCGTCGTTGAGGGCGCGGCGACCTTAGCGGTTCTCGCACCGTGTGGTTCCGGCCTGGCAGCCCCGCGCGTGTGCTTTCGCGCCGACCTCGGAACGGCCTCCATGGTCTCGCGCACCACTTCTTTCGCCTGCTTGTCTTCACGAAGGCCGAGATAGGCAGCCTGGCGGACCAAATCATCATTCGTCCAGGCGGCGAAGCGCACCTCGACGACCAGCGAGGGACTCACCCAGATTGCATCCTTCTTTGCTTCCGCCGGCACACTGTGGAACGGCGACTTCGCCTGGCGGAGAGCATCGAGACGATCGCGCAGCACGGTGTGCGTCTGCTGGTTGAAACCGGAGCCGGTACGGCCCGCATAAATCAGATCACCGTCGTTGTAATAACCGAGGAGCAGTGCTCCGATCCCGTGACTCCCGGTGGAGAGCGGAGCGAATCCACCTACGACGAATTCCTGCTGCAACACGCACTTCGATTTGAGCCATAGCCGCGAGCGTTCCCCGCGCCAGGCTGCCGTGGCCAGTTTGGAAACGATGCCCTCGGCGCCCATCTGGCAGGCACGGCGAAACATGTCGTCGCCGTTGCCGCGAATGTGGCTGCAGTAACGCAGACCGTCTTCGCCATGTTCGTGGAGGAGACCTTCAAGGATCGACTTGCGGCGTTCGAGGGGCAGGTTGCGCAGGTTGTGACCGTCGAGATGCAGCAAATCGAATGCGTAGTACGTTAGCGGATGCGCGGCGCCCTGCTCGAAAGCGGCCTGCAGGTCGCCGAAACTGGTGAGGCCTTTCTCATTCAGGACGACCACTTCGCCGTCGAGAATCGCAGCATGGACGGGTAGCTCCACGGCTGTCGCGGCCAGATCGCGCATGCGATGCGTCCAGTCGAGGCCGCGACGCGTGAAAAGGTGCACACGACGTCTGCCGTCTCGTTCGATGTGGATCTGGATACGGTAACCGTCGAGCTTGAGCTCGTGCAGCCACTCATCGCCTTGTGGCGGCTGGTCCACCGATGACGCAAGTTCGGGTGAGAGAAAGCCGGGCATCTTTTCACGGGGCGTGTCGCGAAGAATGGAGTCGCGATCCGGGACGGGTCGTCCAGACGATGGCGTCTTCTTCACCAGGCCGGGAACGGGCTGCTCAGCGGGCTTTGCGGCCACCGATCGGCGAGTCAGCAGGGACCGATTCGCCGGCGCCTTCTTTTCCGGGATGTGTGAATTCCAGACATGATCCCCGGCGGCGGCGATCTGCTCGATGCTGCGGCCTGTGATGGCGCTGTCCGGGGCCTCGTCGGTGATCGCAGGATCGTCGGCGGTCCGCTCGAATTCGTCATGCTCCTTGATGAGCAGCCAGTTGTTCTTGCCCTTGTCGCCAAAGCGATTGCCCTTCATCCGAACGAGCGCCCAGTGCCCATGCAGCTTCTTGCCGTGCAGGATGAATTTCAGCTGGCCCTTCCGGAGGCCTTCGTCGACGTCGGTGACAGGTTCCCAGGTTCCGGTGTCCCAGACCATGACCGTGCCGCCGCCGTACTGGCCCTTCGGGATCGTGCCCTCAAAGCCGCCGTACTCCATCGGATGATCTTCCACTTCGACGGCGAGGCGTTTGTCGGCGACGACATAGCTGGGCCCTTTGGTGACCGCCCAGCTCTTCAGCACACCCTTCCATCCCAGACGAAAGTCGTAGTGCAGGCGTGTGGCGGCATGCTTCTGCACAACGAACGGCAATCCCGTGCCCGTCTTCTTTTTCTTCTTCTTCGCGCTGGATTCGCCACTCGGTTCGGCCGTCATCGCAAAGTCGCGCATCGCGCGATAGCGGGCCAGCTGCTCGTCGACCAGATGTGCGGGCGCATCCGCTGCGGGTTTGTTCGCGTTGTGAGCGTTTTTCGGCATCATCAAGCTCGGATTCGAGCCCCAACCGCTGGGCTGCTTCAGCTCATCTGCAGCACGCCCGCCATTTGCAGATCCTGTTCCAGCACGACCGATTCCTTCGGATCATCGTCGCGAAAGCGCACCTGGATGCTGCGGCCGCGAATGGCCTCGGCAAAGGCTTCGGCCGCGGCTTTGCGGGTGAAATGCCGCCGGTATTTGCCGTAGTGGTATTCCTGCCGGGCGTAATAGCGATACGAGATCTCGACCCAGGTGCCGTACTGCGACTTCTTCACCGTCGCGGTCTGGACCTGACCGTCGGCACTGGGCCACATGGCAGCTTTGTTCTCGCGCAGACGCTGAACGTATTTCCGAATGGCAATGACGGCCGCGCCGCCGATCAGCACGCCAAAGTGCTGGAAAACGGCGGCGAAGGCACCGAAGTGGTGCAGAAAGTCCTTCATACTTTGAGCCTGCGGCAGCGCCTGGCCAGCTGCGCATCAGGTTACTACGGCCGGCGCGCGGCGACTTAAGTCCGGGCGTATTCCGTTGCCCCTTTTTTGAGCCACGGGTTGCCCGTCGATTTTGCGATTTCGTCACTGGCCAACTCTCTCCGCAGGGGTATATCGTAAAGCTCGCCGTGTGCCCTGCGGAGTCTTTGGGGCGCATGGAACTGTAACCCAGGGAGTTGTATTGCTATGGCAACCGTTCTGCAATCGGATATTGCTCCACAGACAGATTTTCTGCCCCTCAACGGGACGGATCACGTGGAGTTTTGGGTGGGTAACGCCCGCCAGTCAGCCTATTTTTACCGGCTCGCCTTCGGCATGAAACTGGTCGCCTATGCCGGACCGGAGACCGGCATGCGCGATCGCGCTTCGTACGTCCTGGAACAAGGCAAGGTGCGCTTCGTTCTGACGACGCCACTGCGCTGCGACGGCGACATCGCCGAACACGTGCGTGTCCATGGCGACGGCGTTCGCGACGTCGCTCTTTGGGTGGACGACGCGCGCCAGGCATGGAAGGAAACCACGAAGCGCGGCGCGCGCAGCGTGCGTGAGCCGTACGAACTGAAGGACGAGAACGGTCTGGTGCGGATTGCCAGCATCGCCGCCTATGGCGACACGGTTCATTCCTTCGTCGAACGCAGCGGATACAAGGGCGCGTTCCTGCCCGGCTATCGCGCCGTGGCCGGGGATCCGCTCGCGCGGCCCGTCGGCCTGTTGCACATCGATCACATGGTGGGAAATGTCGGATGGAACGAGATGAACCGCTGGGTCGACTTCTATGCCCAGGTCATGGGCTTCTCGCTCTATCAGCACTTCGACGACAAGGACATTTCGACGGAATACTCCGCACTGATGTCGAAGGTGATGGCCAATGGCAACGGGCGCGTCAAGTTCCCCATCAACGAGCCGGCCGAAGGACGGAAGAAGTCGCAGATCGAGGAGTATCTGGAGTACTACCACGGGCCCGGCGTGCAGCACATTGCGCTGGCAACGGGCGACATTCTGCAGACGGTTGCCAGGCTGCAGGCGCAGGGCGTGGCGTTCCTGACCGTGCCGCACACGTACTACACCGAACTGGAAGGGCGCGTCGGAAAAATCGACGAGCCGATCGCCGAACTCGAGAAGCTCGGCATCCTGGTCGATCGCGACGACGAGGGCTACATGCTGCAGATTTTTACCAAGCCGGTCGAAGACCGGCCAACGCTGTTCTACGAGATCATCCAGCGAAAGGGAAGCCGGAGCTTCGGCAAAGGCAACTTCAAAGCGCTGTTTGAGGCGATTGAGCGCGAGCAGGCGCTGCGCGGCAACCTGTAACCGGAGCTGTGACTAATGCGGCCACCGGCGGAACTCCGCCGGATGCGCCGCCGGATGCGCCGCGGCGTTGTGGTGACTCCTCTTTTCCAGTTCCAGACGGAACAGAGCCCACAGCAGAAAGGCGACGCCGAGCCCGATGGGCGCAGCCAGGACGAAGAGCGCGATCGGAACATGCTGCACGCTGCGTTTTCCTCTGCCCCCATTCAAAGAGGACAAACGCAAGCGCGGCACAAGAAAGTTATAACGATTTCGTAAGGATTGTCAGTCCGCGACCATCCATTCGCCGGGCAGGATCGGCCGGGTCCGCGGCAGCACGCCATAAGCGGCCAGCGCACCCATCATGACCAGCACGCCGCAATAAACGGCCAGCTTGACGATATCGGTCGTGTGATTCTTTGGCAGAGCCTTCCAAAGAAGCAGAAGGATGGACTGCGCAGCGGTGACCGACCAGACGGTTCCGTAGAAATAGCGCCGTTCCCAGCCTTCACCCTGCGTTGAACGGCGGACGCGCGGCAGGACTCCGAGGGCTCCAAGGATCACGATCAGCGTGAGGACGTAGACGTAGCCCTGATCGTAGATCTGCTTCAGCCGCCACTGGCCGGTGACCACGGCCCACACCAGTCCCGCCAGGTTGAGCAGGGCGAAATTCAGCAGGGCATTCCACGCGAAGGTGTAACAAACGCGCCGGTAAAGCGGATTGGGGCGGTCCTCGGTGAAGCGCAGGATGTACGGAGCGGGCTCGGCGCCGGGAAGCTGGCCGAAGAGCAGGGCCGTGCCTGTGCCCACCAGAACCGCGCCCAGCCAGATCCAATTCCACCGGTTGCCGCCGTGTGCGAAAAGATCAAAGGTCAGCGGGCCCGGCGCGAGAAAGAAAACCCAGATCCAGATGGGCCAGTGCGCGGCGCGATAACGCGACGTGTTGCGCGTGCGCATCTTACGCTGACTTGCATATTCGACTCGAACGTTGAGAGACATGGCTTTTGGGGAGAATCAGGGGTGAGCCTGGACGAGGTTCACCGCAACCGGCCGCTCGATCGGCGCGAAGCGGACTTCGAGTGCATGGTGCGCGACGTTCACGTGCACATCGTCCAGCGACTGCACGATCCAGTCGGCGTCCTGAAGGCTGGCCACGGAATGCGAATGGAGCGTGGCGAGCACTTTGCAGCCGGCCGCGTGTCCGGCTTTCGCCCCTGAGGCAGAATCTTCGATGACGAGGCACTCGGGCGGAGTGAGGCCGAGCAGTTCCGCGCCTTTGCGATACGGTTCGGGATGAGGCTTGCCCTGCGTCACCCCATCGGCCGAGATGATGCGCGCCGGAACCCGGATGCCGCCGGCCTCCATACGGCTGCGCGCGAGCCGCTCCGTGGCGGAAGTCACGACGGTCCAGTATTTCTCCGGCAGCGTCGCAAGGATGCGCTCGACACCCGCGAGGATCTCCAGGCCGACGTTGTCTGCCACTTCCATCTCCTCGATCCACTGCAGCTCCTGCATAGCGTCGAGGTCGGGGCGCAGCATGCGCACGGTTTCGATCGCGCGCCGGCCATGCGCAGTGCGGATCGCCACGTCCGGATCGACACCGCGCGACACGGCCCATTTCTCCCAGCTGCGCTCGACTGAGCCGAGCGAACTCACGAGCACGCCATCCATATCGAAGAGAATGCCGCGAGGGTGCAGGGTGACGACTCCTGCGGCGGGGAATGAATCCATAGCTCAAGACTAGCAGGGCGGGCACTCATCGGCAGCGGCGCCGCCCGGGGCCCGTCGGCAACGCGATCTAACCTTCGCGTTCCTCGTAGCAGGCCCGTCCGGAGATACAGCGCGAGAGGTGGACGAAGTGATCATCGGGCCCGGCCGGGCCCATGGTGCGCAGACACCAATAGCTGGTTGCTGTGTGAAAGCTAGGCAGCCACGACTCGGCATTTTGCGGCGTGGAGCCGTAGGGGTTCTTGCTGCGGAGGCACTGGCAGGGTTGTGTTGCGTTGGTTGTGCTCATCGTGGTCCTCCGTCACCCAGCTGCGCTGGGATCGCGATCCATCTTGCCGGCCGCGAGCAGAACCGTGCGGTACACCGCAACCGGAAAGAGATCGAGTTTGTAAGCGTTCATGGAGAGTGGGGTTGCGCCTGCCACGGCAACTTTGCCCGCTGCGCGCGCCGTTTCTTCGTTGATTGGCTTGCCGGCAAGAGCTGCTTCGGCCTGCTGCGAGCGCCGCACCACCGGCGATGCCGCGCCCATGGTGATGACAGCGCGTCTGCAGATGTCGCCGTCCATCTCGAGAACGACGCCGGCGTCGGCGATGGCCCAGTCGAAGCTCTCTTTCTCGCCATATTTCTGATAGGCGGAGCGCGTGCCAGGGGCGGGCTGCGGAACGACAATCGCGGTGATCAGTTCATCGGGCTCGATGATAGTGAACCTGGTGGGATTGGCATCGGGCACGATGTACAGTTCGCGGATGCCAACCGTGCGCTTGCCGCGTTTCGACGACGTCAGCTCGACGCTGGCGTCCAGCCCCAGCAGCGCGACAGCCGCCGAAGACGGAGCCACAGACGGGCACGTCCCGTATTCCATGATGGCGTGATATTGATTGAGCCCATCGAATGCGAAGCAGAGATCCTTGCCATGCCGAATGCACTGGAAGTCCGAAGAGCGGTAGTACCAGCACTGCACGCGCTGCAGCAGATTGCCGCCGACCGTGGCCATATTGCGGATGTGCGGCGTAGCCGCGTGGCCGCAGGCATCGGCAAGAATCCGGTAGCGCTCGCGGATGACCGGGTGATCGCTGATTTCGGCCAGAGTCGTGAGCGGGCCAAGGGTCAGCCCCTGACCGGTCTCGCGAATGCCGCGCAGATCCGAGACATTGCGGATGTTCACGAGGCGAGTCGGCTGTTCGATGCCGTCCTTCATGCGATCGAGAAGATCCACTCCGCCGGCCTTGACCACAGCGCCATCCTTCAGCTGCGACAGCGCCGCATCCAAAGTTGTGCAGTCAGCAATGGAAAAGCTGTTCATGCCATCTCCTTTCCCTGCGCCTGAGCGCGCAGCGCCGCCAGCACCACAGCCGGCGTCATCGGGGTTCGGCGAACACGCACGCCCGTGGCGTTGTAAACAGCGTTGCCGATGGCTGCTCCGATGGAGACTACGCCAGCGGCTTCCCCGATGCCCGAAGCGTCGGTGGAGCTCTGTCCCAGGTAAGCCTCGACCAGGCGTACGTCAATGTCGGGAACCTCGCGGGCGCCGGCGATCTTGTACTGATCCAGATCCGGATTGACCATCAGACCGTATACCGGATCGAGCAACCGATTCTCCAGCAGAGTGAAGGAAATTCCCTGGATGACGCCGCCGTTAATCTGGCTGATCGTTTGCGCAGGGTTCATGGGGCGGCCGCAATCGTGAACCGAAAGCACGCGCCGGACGTGAATCCGTCCGAGTTCAGTGTCGACTTCCACCTCCGCTACGTCGACGCCGCCGTAGGTCAGATACTTCTTCGGGTCATAATCCGGAATGCGCTTTGCCTGCACCGCAATCTGCGACGAGGTCATCTTTGCCGCCGCGCGCCGGAAAGCGATGGGCTCCATCTTTCCTGAGCGGCTGCGAACCTCGCCATCGACCAGAACCAGATCGCGGGGTGTGGCGCCAAGAGCGGGCGCGATATCGGCCAGGAATTTCTGCGAAGCCTGCCAGGCGGCATCGCGCACCGCCGGTGTGAGCGAAAGCGTGGTGACGCTGCCGCCCGACTGCGGGCCCTCCGGGTAGTTGGTGTCCCCGACCTTCACGGCAATTTGCGATGGCGGAACGCCGAACTGTTCGGCGAGGATCTGCGCCATCACCGTCTTCACCCCGGAACCAATGTCCTGCACGCTCGACAGAACTTCCAGCGAGCCATCCCGGTGGATGCGAACTTCGGCCGAGGAACCCATGCTGACAAAGCGGTACCAGACCGACTGCGCCAGGCCCACACCACGCTTCACGGCTCCCTGGTCGGCGCCGGCCACCGGGTTGCGCGACTTCCAGAGATCGCTTTCGCGCACGATCTGCCGCTCCACGCGGCGCACGGGATGCGAGTCCGTTTTGTCGCGCAGATCGATCGGATCCATGCTGAGCTTTGCGGCCAGATCGTCGATCGTCTGCTCGAGCGCGAAAGCGCCCTGCGGATGTCCGGGAGCGCGCATCGCGGTGCCGGGTCCTGCGTTAATGAAGACGTCGTTCTCCTCGGTGTGCAGAGAGGCTGTCTGGTAGAGGTTCTGAGCCGGACCCGCACAGCCCGCGCCGGTGCCGCAGCCGGCCGTGCCGTACGCGACGAGATGGATGGCGGTGATCGTGCCGTCCTTCTTCGCGCCGATCCGCAACAGCTGATCCGAACTGGGGCGGTTGCCGACGGAAAGATGCTCCTCCTCGCGGTCGAGCATCAGCCGAACCGGAGCTCCCGTTTTTTTCGACAGCGCTGCCGCGACCACGCCGTGATTCCCCGCGCCGAACTTCGCGCCGAAGCCACCGCCCATGTATTCCGTGATGACGCGCACCTGGGTCAGAGGAATCCTGAAGAATCCGGCCATCTCCTCGCGCACCCCGGAGGTGCCCTGCGTCGACGCGTACACGGTGAGCAGGTCGGGCTTCCAGTCGGCAACCACACCGTGCGTCTCCAGCGCGGAATGGGTCTGCACCTGGGTGACGTAGCGGCCTTCGACCACGACATCGGCATCTTTGAAGCCCTGGTCGGTGTCGCCGCGTTTATGAATCGACGGGCCATGGATGTTGCCCGTTTGCTTCACGTCGCTCGGACCGCCTCCTCCGCCGGCGCTGCCCTCCTCGTCCGCCGCGCCCGGGAAGACGTTGGGGGCTCCCGGACGACGCGCCTTCACGTCGTCGACCACGAAGGGCATCGTGTCGTATTGCACCTTCACCAGCGCTGCTGCTTCTTCGGCGGCATAGGGAGTCGTTGCTGCGACCGCCGCGACGGGCTGGCCGGCATAGCGAACCACCGGGTACTTTGCCTGGTCCAGTGCAGGATTGCGCAGCTCAGCGTTGCCCAGCACATGCTGGATGACATGCACGCCGCGCACCCCGGGATGTTTCTCCGCTGCGCTGGTGTCGATCGACACAACTTTGGCATGCGGCACGGTGGCGCTGACAAACTTCGCGTACAGCATCCCGGGCAGCTGTACGTCGGATGTATAGCGCGCGCGTCCCGAGGCCTTTGCCACGCCATCGTAGCGCTCGATCGACTGGCCGACGAACTTCAGGTCCTTATTGATGGGCCAAACGGGTGGCTCGCTTGCCGGCACCTCGCGCGTTTCGCTGGTCAGCGTGTAGTCCGGCACACCAACCGGCATCTGCACTGTCTTCTTCACAGGAACTGCGGCCTGCGCGGTGAGCGCGTCTTCAACCGGTGACTTCGTCATAGACTTCCCCCCTCACGCGTTGCGCGTGGCGCCTGCCGCGTCCAGCGTGGCGGCGAAGATTTTGGGATAGGTGCCGCAGCGGCAAAGGTTCCCCGAAACTGCGTGGCGCACCTCGTGCTCGGTCGGGTGGGGATTGCGCTCCAGCAGGGCGGCGCAGCTCATCACCATCCCCGGCGTGCAGAACCCGCACTGCATCGCGTCGTGTTTCACGAACGCTGCCTGGAGCGGGTGAACCCTGCCTTCCGATGAGAGGCCCTCGATGGTGGTGACCTGGTGGCCGATGGCATCGATCGCCAGCGTCATGCAGCTGTTCACGGGCATTCGGTCAAGCAGGACGGTGCAGCCGGAGCAAACGCCGCGGTCGCACACGACCTTGGTTCCGGTCAGGCCGAGATGAATGCGCAGCGCTTCGGCCAGCGTCGCGCGTGGCTCGATCTCGATGGTGTGCTCGACGCCGTTGACGTGGAGTCGCACCGAAGTCGGACCGGGCCCCAGTTCTGTCACGCCATGGGTAGTCTGCGCGGCGGCTTCGCGGGTGAGTCCCTGCACGCCGTCCAGCAGAGCGGTTCCGGCAGCGGTCAGGCCGGCGCCTTTCAAAAAGCCGCGCCGGGTCATGCCACTGTGCGCTGACTCGGCTGGCGCGGAGGAGGTTGTGTCCCTGGAATCGGACATGGACGTTACTCCTTCATCGGCACACGCTTCGGCAACGCCGGAGTCCTTTTTCTGCCGATGCGAAACTATAGCTCCGCGGGCGTTCCGTCGTAAACCGGTTCGGCCCTATTGGCGAATTCGGTATCATCGGGCCCGACCACTGCGGGCGGGAAGCTGATCGTCACGATTATGCATTTCGTCACTTGCCCGAGTTGTTCGGTCCCATGACGATACCCGCCGGCGCTGATGGTGGCGAGAAATATCCTTTATACCGACCCGATTTCTGCAAGCGCTTTTCCCCAATCGGCTTGAACTTGTAACCGCTATGCCGCACAATGAATAACCTATCCGGCCACGATCGTAGCTCGTCACAAAAATCAAATCAAAACAACGAGGTGTCGACCCACGCGGCGCCAGTAAGCCTTCCTGGAGGAAACGTGACCAGACGTTGTATCGCAGTTACTGCGCTCGCCTTCTCGCTGGCTGCCCTTGTCGGAACCAGCATTGCCCAGATCGCAACTACCTCGCTTCGAGGGGTCATCAAAGACCCGAGCAGTGCGGTGGTGCCCAATGCGCAAATCACTCTCACCAACGCCGCCACCGGGCAAATCATTCACGCCACGTCGAATGCCGCCGGCGAGTACACCCTCCTGGCAATTCCACCCGCGCGATACACGATTCAGGTCACCGCGCAGGGCTTTGGACAGCAAACCAAGACCGCAGAACTGCTCGTGAACCAGCCGGCGACGATTGACTTCACCATGACGCTGCAGTCCGTCTCCCAGGTGGTGAACGTCAGCGCCGAGGCGCAGACGCTGAATACGACCGACGCCTCGCTGGGGAACGCGATGGGGAACACGCTGATCCAGGCGCTGCCCAGCGAAACGAGAAACGTGCCGGATTTGCTGTCTCTGCAGCCTGGAGTCCTCTATCTGCCCAGTCTTGGAGCTTCGCCGTCGAATCCGATGGGCGACAGCCGCAGCGGCGCCGTGAACGGAGTGCGCTCCGACCAGGGCAACGTGACCGTGGACGGGATCGACGACAACGACCAGGTTTACGGATATGCATTTACGGGCGTGCTGCGTGAAACGCAGGATTCCGTCGACG
Organism: Acidobacteriaceae bacterium; assembly: GCA_035508305.1. GTDB lineage: Bacteria > Acidobacteriota > Terriglobia > Terriglobales > Acidobacteriaceae > Palsa-343. The sequence goes on from DATJNE010000030.1 coordinate 17,522, forward strand.
AATTCCGTGTGGCCACCTCCAACACCAATGCGGATGAGGGAAGATCGGCGGGCGCTCAGGTCAGCATGGTGACCAAGTCGGGAACCAACAAATTCCACGGTTCGGCGTACGAATACAATCGCCCGACGATGACCGTCGCCAATAACTGGTTCAATAAGCAAGCAGAGCTGAACAGCGGTTTTGCGAATGTGGCGCCGAAGCTGATCCGCAATATTTTCGGCGCGACCCTGGGCGGACCGATCATCAGGGACAAGCTGTTCTTCTTCGGCAACTACGAGGGAACGCGGCAGGCCGAGGACACGGAAGTGACGCAGACGGTGCCGACGGCGCTTTATCGCCAGGGGACCCTGCAATACCAGGGGGATGACGCGAACGGGAATCTGGTGAATGTTTCCCTGACTCCGGCGCAGGTGGCGCAGCTGGATGCGGGCTGCCAGGTGTGCAACAACGCCGGGGGATCCGGGTATATGCCTGGTCCCGGTGTAAACCCCTATGCCACGGCTTATTTCAATTCCATGCCGGTCGCCAACGGCACTACCGCCGGCGACGGACTGAACACGGGGTCCTATACCTTTGCGTCGCCGAATCCGATCACGCTGAACACCAGCCTTCTGCGCCTCGACTGGACGCCGACCCAAAAGCATCGGATCTTTGTGCACGGTCAGCTGCAAAAGGACACGACCCAGGACGTCGAGCAGTTTCCCGGACAGGGTCCGTCGGATTACTTCGAGGACAACACGAAGGGAATCATCGCGGGAGATACATGGTCGATTTCGCCCAACCTGGTGAATGACGTCCGTTATGGATATGTCCGGCAGGGCAACAGCACGCGGGGAATCGGCCAGGGCGATTACGTCGATTTTCGGTTCATAGCGACAGCCACCGCGGAGACACGAACGACCATCAACTGGGTCCCGGTCAATAACATCGTGGACAATTTCAACTGGAATAAAGGCAAGCACGATTTCCAGTTCGGCGGAAACTGGCGTCTGATTCATCAGAACCGGATTTCGAATGCAAACTCATTCAACGCCGCGAGCTCCAATCCCTACTGGCTCGGCGGCAGTCCGCCGGATCCCTCCACGATCACAGGCGACCCGGTCGACAGCGGGTTCACCAACTCGTGGGTCATCGCCTACGCCAATCTCGTGGGCACCATTCCGCAGGTGACCGACCAGTACAACTACGACCTGACCAGTTCCAGCTCCGGCACGCTGCTGAACGATGGCGCCTATCTTACGCGGCACTTCAGCGCGAACGAATTCGAGTGGTACGCGCAGGACGCGTGGAAGCTGAAGGACAACCTGACCATCACCCTGGGCGTGCGCCACACGCTTCTGCAGACTCCGTGGGAAACCAGCGGGCAGGAAGTGACCCCGACGATCGATACCGATGCGTGGTACAAGCAGCGCGAGGCGGAGGCCCTGACCGGACAGATTTACGAGCCGTTGCTGACGTTTGCACCTGCCGGGCCGTTTTACAGCAAGCCCGGATTCTGGCCGAAGTCGAAGAACAACTTCGCGCCACGCTTTGCCATTGCCTATGCACCGACGCCAACCACCACCATCCGTGCCGGGGCCGGGATCTACTTCGAGCATTACGGCGAGGCTCTGGTGAACCTGTTCGATCAGAGCGGGTCGTTCGGACTGAGCGGTCAGGTCAACGATCCGGCGGCGACCTACGGCGTTGAAAGTTCGCCCAGATTCACGGCCCGCAATACGCTTCCCTTTGTCAATGAAGTGTTCCCCAATCCAACGCCTTATCCGTTCACGCCGCCGACGGGCGCCGTGGATGGCTTCGCGATCACGTGGGGACTCGACAGCCGCCTGAAGACGCCCTACACGGAAGCCTTCAACCTGTCCGTTCAGCATCAGTTCCCGAAGGGCTTCACGCTGGAGACCGACTACGTGGGCACGATGGGACGGCATCTCATCCAGAGCCTCGATCTGGCCGAGCCCGTGGATTACACGGATCCGGGTGGAGGCGGCGACTATTTTGCGGCGGGGTCGAAGCTTTCCCGTCTGGTAGATCAGAACGCCGGTGTTTATGGATTGAATGCCAGCGGAACCGGTAGCTTGGCGAGCGTGCCGGCAATTCAGTACTTCGAGGATGTGTTTCCCTGGATGGCGAACCTCGACTATCCCGGGGAAAGCGCGACGCAGGCGATTTACAACAACGAGTGGGCGCCGTTCCGCTCCAACCTGGGCGCCACAACGGCTCTGTCGGACCTGGATTTCTACGGGCCGCCCTCGGGATTCGGATTCTATCCGGCTCCGGCGAACTGGGTGCCCCACTTCTGGCAGGGGCAGTTCTCCTCCCTGTTTGCGCTGTCCAGCATCGGCATGAGCTACTACAACGCGGCTCAGATCACGCTGCACCATCCCACGGCGCACGGGTTCGAATTCGATGCCAGTTACACGTTCTCGCGGTCGATCGACGAAGATTCGGACGCGGAACGCAGCACGGAATTCAGCACCAGCACGAATCTGGATCAGGGCATCCTGAACACCTGGAAACCCTGGCTGAATCGCGCCATATCGGATTTCGATACGACGCACCTCCTGACGGTGAACGGCGTCTACGAACTGCCATTCGGCAGGGGGCGGGCTGTCCTGGGCAGTGCCAGTCCGGTGATGAACGCCCTCCTGGGCGGGTGGCAGCTCTCGGGGATTAATCGAACCACCAGCGGTTTGCCCTTCTCACTCACCGAGCCGGGTTACACGACGAACTGGCAGTGGGGAAGCTTCGCCGTTGTCACCGGCAAGGCGAAACTGCGGCGCCATTTCGACGCCAACGGGAATCCGCAGTTCTTCGACGATCCAGGAGCCCTCAACTCGGGAGTTTCGACAGGATCGCCGGTGCGGTTGCCCTATCCAGGCGAGGCCGGCGAACGCAATAACTTCCGCGGCGATGGATACTTCGACATCGACGGGGGACTGGCGAAGTCGTGGCAGGTGCGGGAGTACGGGACCCTGAAGTTCGACTGGGAAACGTACAACGTGACCAACACGGTGCGCTTCGATCCCGCGGCCATCGACAACCAGCTGACCAGCGGGAGTCTGGGCATCGCAAGTCCCACAGCTCACGCCAGCGGCCTGCTGACCCAGCCGCGGCGCATGCAGTTCGCGTTGCGTTTCGATTTCTAACCTCACACTCCATGGAGCGCCGGGGATTCATCTCCGGCGCTTTTCTTCTGCTCGGCTCCCGCTTGCCCGACTGCGCCGCCGCAATTGTGATTACACTACTCCTTCATTCGAAAACCCAGGCGGACGGGCGCGTTCGATCGCACTCTTCCCGACAATTCAGAAAGGGAATTCATGCGCTGGCTGCTGACTTCTGTCACCCTTCTCGCCACAGCCCTCTCTCTGCAGGCTCAGGTGCCGACCCCCGCTTCCGTGCTGGGCCACACGCCGGGAGACGACTATTACCTGGCGAACTACGAAGAGGAGATTCACTACTTCCACGAGATGGCCGCGCACTCCGATCGCATCAAAATGATCACCGTCGGCAAGTCGACCGAGGGCCGCGACATCGAAGTGGCGATTATCTCCTCGCCGCAGAATCTTGCGAAGCTCGACGAGTACAAGGTGGACGCCATCAAACTCGCCACTGCTCAGGGTCTCGATGATGCGCAGGCGAGGGAACTGGCGCAGACGGCAAAGGTGATCGTCCACATCGATGGCGGTCTGCACTCGAATGAGGTCGCCGGGCCGCAGCACTCCATCGCCCTGGCGTACAAACTGCTCTCGGCGCAGAACGATCCTGAAATCGACACCATTCTCGACAATGTGATCCTGATGCTGTGGCCCACCCTGAATCCCGATGGCCAGGACATGGTCGTTTCCTGGTACCGCCGGAACCTCGGCACGCGCTTCGAAGTGAGCCCCATGCCGTGGCTCTTTCAGGACTATGTGGGCCACGACAACAACCGCGACGGCTACATGCTCAACATGCAGGAGTCGCAGGTGGTGGCGCGAACAGAGATCGACTGGGCGCCCGTGATCTTCTATTGCCAGCATCAAACTGCGCCCTTTCCGGCGCGCATCTGGATTCCCCCGTTCTCCGACCCCATTTCCTCGAACATCAGCCCGTATGTGCGCAGCTGGTTCAACGTCATCGGCACCAACATGGCGGCCTATCTGGACGAGCACCAGATGCCCGGCGCGATCAGTGAATCGGAGTTCGACAACTGGTATCCGGGATTCGTCGACTACGCCGGATCCTTCCGCAACGAGATTTCCTTCTTTACCGAAACCGCGCTCTACCGCTACGCAACGCCGCGTTTCTACACGGTGGACGAATTCCCCAAGGACATGCAGGACCTGAAGGCGCTCACCATGTACACGACGCCATGGCGGGGTGGCTGGTGGCATCTGAAAGATGCCGTCGACTATATGGTGGCGGGCTCGATGTCGGTGCTCGACACCGCGGCGCGCTATCGCGAGCAGCTGCTCTACAACCGCTACCAGGCCGCACGCGACAACATCAAGCGTTACGAAGACGCGCCCCCGTTCGGCTATATCATCCCCAGTGTGCAGTCCGACGCGCCTGAGGCGGAGCTCCTGGCGCACATCATGCAGGAGAACGGCATCCAGATCCGCGAGTCGGACACGGGCTTCCACGCCAATGACCGCGATTATCCGGCCGGCTCGTGGGTGATCCTCATGAACCAGCCCTACACCTCGCTGGCCAAGGAGCTCTTCGAGGTTCAGCGCTACCCGGCGGCGTTGTTCAGCGAAAGCGAAAAACCGGTCGATCTGCCCTATGACGTGACCGGTTGGACTCTGCCGATGCAGATGGGAGTTCGGGTCGATCCCGTTACCGATCCCATCACCGCGGAGCAGCTTGCCCACCTGAAAGTCGTCACCGATCTCGATGCGCCGCCCGCGGAGGTGCAGGGCAGCGGCAGCGCCTTTATCCTCAGCCACCAGCCCGATGCGAGTTTTCGCGTCATCAATGATGTGCTTGCGGCGGGCGGGTCAGCAGCGTTTGCGCAGGACGAACTGAAGACCCCGGAAGGGGCGGAAAAGGGCGCCATCGTGATCGGCGGAGTCAGCCGGGCGAGCCTCGGCGACTTGTCGAAAAAATACGCGGTGTCTTTCCTGGCGGTGGACAAAACCCCGGAGCACGTCATCTCCATCCATAAGGCCCGCGTCGGACTGTATCGGCCATGGGATCCATCCATTGATGAGGGCTGGACCCGCTGGATTCTCGAGCAGTACGGTTTCAAACCGATCAGCCTGTACAACGCCGACATGCATTCCGGCGACCTGCGCGATCGCGTGGATGTCATCATCCTGCCTGACATGCGGCAATCGCAGCTGATGGATGGCTACCGCGACGGCATCGTACCGGGAGAGTATGCCGGCGGCCTGGGCGAGGAAGGACTCGACAACCTGCGCGACTTTGTTCGCCACGGTGGTACGCTGGTTGCCTTCAACCAGACCGCGGCCACGCTGGTTCCTCTGTTGTCGCTCCCGGTGAAGAACGTGCTCGAAGGGCTGAAGAGCGACAAATTCTTCTGCTCGGGAGCGTTGCTCCGCGTCGAGCTCTCTTCCACAGATCGTCCGATTACGTATGGCCTGCCCGGCGAGCCCATCGTGATGTTCGAGCAGGGCCCCGCCTTCGCCACACAGCCTGGATTCCACGGAGCGGTGCTGGCGCGTTATCCCCAGGACAGCAGTCCGCTCGAGAGCGGTCTGCTCCTGCATCCGGACGCCATCGAGGACAAGATCGCGGCGCTGGAGCTGCCCTACGGCAGCGGGCGCATCTTTCTCTACGGATTCAAACCCCAATGGCGTGCGCAGTCGCACGGCACATACAAGTTCTTCATGAACGCGCTTTACAAATATGACCAGCCTCCGTTCGCGAAGCCGGAGCCGGCCGCGGCCAGGGATCAAAACCAGAAAACAGCCGAGTAGCCCTGCCGATTTGCCTCACGCGTGCGAACCGTTGAGAATGGCCTGTTCAAGAGGATTGCAATGAGCCAGGACGAATCCCCGATTCGCGCGCCGCGCGGCAGGACTCGAACCGCGCGCGGCTGGATCCAGGAAGCCGCGAAGCGGATGCTGATGAATAATCTCGATCCTGCCGTGGCCGAGAAGCCGGCTGAGCTGATCGTTTACGGCGGGCGAGGCAAAGCGGCGCGCAACTGGGAAGCCTTCCATAAAATCGTCGAGACGCTCGATCGCCTGGAAAACAATCAGACGCTGCTGATCCAGTCCGGCAAGCCGGTGGCCGTGCTGGAAACGCAGCGATTGGCGCCGCGCGTTCTCATCGCCAACTCCAACCTCGTGCCGCACTGGGCCACGTGGGAGCAGTTCGACAAGCTCGATCAGGCCGGCCTGATGATGTACGGCCAGATGACGGCGGGCTCCTGGATCTACATCGGCACGCAGGGCATTTTGCAGGGAACCTACGAGACTTTCCAGGGCGCAGCGCAGCGCCACTTCAACGGCACGCTCGCTGGAACCATCACCGTTACCGCGGGCCTGGGCGGCATGGGCGGCGCACAGCCGCTGGCGGTCAAGCTGGCAGGCGGGGTCAGCATCTGTGTCGAAGTCGATGCGGCTCGCATCCAGCGGCGCCTCGAAACACGCTACCTCGACAAAGCGACAGCCTCGCTCGATGAAGCCGTTTCCATGGCCCGGGAAGCGAAAGCCGCGCGGCAGGCTGTCTCCATCGGTCTGATGGGGAATGCTGCGGAGGTGTTGCCGAAGATGGTCGAGATCGGCTTCACGCCCGAATTGGTGACCGACCAGACCAGCGCGCACGATCCTCTCTGGGGTTATCTGCCCATCGCGCGCGCCGACGAAGATCTCAACCTGGTCCGCGCCCGGCAGCAGGACATCTATAGGGAGCGTGTGCGAGCCTCGATCGCGACTCATGTGCGCGCCATTCTCACCATGCAGCAGCGTGGCGCCGTCGCCTTCGATTACGGCAACAACCTGCGCACCCAGGCGCAACTGGCCGGCCTCTCTGACGCGTTCTCGTACCCCGGCTTCGTCCCCGCCTTCATTCGCGATTCGTTCTGCGAAGGACGCGGGCCCTTCCGCTGGGTTGCGCTCTCCGGCGATCCGGCGGACATCGCGAAGACAGACCATGCGCTCCTGCAGCTTTTTCCTGACGATCAGCGTTTGACGCAGTGGCTCACGTACGCCGCCGATCAGATCGCCTTTCAGGGACTGCCGGCGCGCATCTGCTGGCTCGGCTGTGGACAACGCGACCGTGCCGGTCTGCTGTTCAATCAAATGGTGCGCGACGGCCGGCTCAGCGCTCCCATCGTCATCGGGCGCGATCACCTCGACGCCGGCTCCGTGGCCAGCCCCTTCCGCGAAACCGAGGCCATGCGCGACGGTTCGGACGCGGTGTCCGACTGGCCGCTCCTGAATTTCGCCACCGGCATTGCCAGTGGCGCCTCGTGGATGAGCTTCCATCACGGCGGCGGTGTCGGCATGGGCTACAGCCAGCATGCGGGACTCGTCGCAGTCGCCGACGGCAGTGACGAGGCCGAAGAGCGCCTGCGCCTCTGCCTGCGCAACGATCCCGCGCTTGGCGTTGTCCGGCATGCGGATGCAGGCTACGAACGGGCGATCGGCGTCGCGCGTGAGCGTGGCGTTGACATGCCGAGCCTCCCATGAAAGCCGACCTTCTCCTCCGCGGGATTTCCCAACTCGTTACGGCGGAAGGTCCCGGGCCGAAACACGGGACGGCCATGCGCGAGCTGAGGGTTATCGAGGACGCGGCGCTCGCCGTGTCCGACGGCAGAGTTCTGTGGGCCGGCCCGGAAGGGAACTGGCCAGGCGAAGCAGCGGCCACCGTCGATGCCGGACATCGCGCTGTCGTCCCAGGTCTGGTCGATCCGCATACGCACGCCGTCTGGGCCGGCGAACGGCTGGCGGACTTCGAGGCGCGTATCTCCGGTGTTCCCTACGAAAGGATCCTGGCCGCGGGCGGCGGCATCTGGAGCACGATCCGCGCCACCGCCGCTGCCTCGAAGGACCAGCTGCTGGCGCTCGCCCGGCCGCGCGTCGAGGCGCTTGTCCGTTCCGGGGCAACCGTCATTGAGATCAAGTCCGGCTACGGCTTCGCGTCGGACAAAGAGATTGCGATGCTGGAGGTCATTCGCTGCCTGTCGGACACGATGCCCGCCCGCATCGTCCCCACGCTCCTGATCCATGTGCCGCCGAAGAACGCGGCAGAGCGCGCAGCCTGTGTGTCGGACATCTGTCAGACACTGATTCCCGAGGTGGCGCGGAGGAAATTGGCGGCCGCCGTTGATGTTTTTGTCGAGAAGGAAGCCTGGAGCGCGGCCGAAGCGGAGTCAATCCTGCTGGGCGCCCGCAAGCATGGCCTTGCCGTCAAGCTCCACACAGAGCAGTTTCACCGCGTCGGCGGTCTCGAACTTGGTTTGCGCCTCGGAGCGCTGAGCGTCGATCATCTTGAGGCGTGCAGCCCGGAACAGGTCGCAACCCTGGCCGGCAGTTCGACGATCGCTGCCATTCTTCCCGGCGTTACCTTGCATCTGGGTTTGCCCCCCGCGCCCGGGCGCGCTCTGATCGACGCGGGAGCAGCCGTTGCGATAGGGACGGATCTCAATCCGGGATCGAGCCCCTTGTTCTCGTCCTCCTCGGCCCTGGCGCTGGCGGTCCGGCTCAACGGCCTTTCCGCACAGGAGGCGCTGGTGGCTGGCACCGTCAATGCCGCATCCGCGCTCGGCCTGTCCGACGCCGGCCGCCTCGAGCCGGGCGTTCCCGCCGACTTTCTCATCCTGCACGGATCGGACTGGCGCGAAATGATCTACACGCTGGGCGCGAATCCAGTCGCCGAAGTGTGGATTGGCGGCGAAAGGATCGCAGCGTGAAAACTGCCTGCGCGAACGATGGAGCCGCCGGATGACGACCCTTTACCGCCCCGAACTCCTGCTCGTCGATGGCCGCTTCGCTCGCGACCGCGGTCTTCTGGTCGGAGACGAAGGCACGATTCTCAGCGTCTCCTCGTCGGACACGGCGTCCGACACGGTGATTGACTTGCCCGGGAAAGCGCTGCTGCCGGGCTTCGTCAATGTGCATTCGCATGCTTTTCAGCGCCTCATCCGCGGCAAATCGGAATCTCGTGCCGTCGCGGGGAAGGACTTCTGGTCCTGGCGGCGCACCATGTACCACGCGGCCGCTCACCTCGATCCACAGCAGGTCTACAACGTCGCCTGCATGGCCTTCCTTGAGATGGCGCTCGCCGGCACGACCACCGTCGGCGAATTTCACTACCTGCACACGGCCCCCAACGGCCGGCCCTACGACGATCCCAACCTGCTCGGCAAGCAGGTGATCGCGGCTGCACAGTCCGTCGGCATCCGCATCGTATTGCTGCGCTGCGCCTACCTGCGATCCGGCTATCAGCTCCCGCCTGATCCGGGCCAAACCCGCTTCATCGAAACCACGCACGACTTTCTCGCCAATATGGACGCGCTGCTGCACGAGGTGCCGGCCACCGCGTCCGACATGGTCCGCCTTGGCGTTGCTCCCCACAGCATCCGTGCGGTTCCCCTCGATGATCTCAGGCAGATCGCCGCCTGGGCGCGCGCCAGAAGCTTGCCGGTCCACATGCACATGGCCGAGCAGGTGGCGGAGAACGAGGCCTGCCTGCGCGAATACGGCGCGACCCCCGTCGCGCTTGCCGGTAAAGCCGGACTTCTCGGACCGGACTGGACCGCCGTCCACGCCATTCACGTCACAACCGAGGAGGTCGCCCGGCTGGCCGACGCAGGCGCGACGGTCGGCGCGTGTCCGACAACCGAACGCAACCTCGGCGACGGCACTCTCGCGGCAGACAAAGTCATGCAGGCCGGAGTGCGCGTCGCGCTTGGCTCTGACAGCCAGGCGCAGATTGATCCAATGGAGGACGCGCGCGAGCTGGATTATCATCTGCGTCTGACGCATCAGCAGCGTGCGCTTCTCGATCAGATTCATGGCGAGGACCTGGCGTCCCGGCTCTTCGACTGCGCAACCCTGAACGGCGCTCGTGCTCTGGCCATTCCCGCAGGAAGGCTGGCTGTGGGATCCTTCGCCGACTTCTTCACGATCGATCTGCGCGACGTTTCCATCGCCGGCCATTCTTCCGAGGATTTACTGCCGCTGGTCGTATTCGGCATGAACCGTAAAGCCATTCGTGATGTCGCCGTCAACGGCAAGCTCATCGTGCGTGACGCGAAGCATGCGCTTCAGGAAGAGGTCGTCTCCCGCTACGAGGGCGTTCATGCGAAGATCTGGCGCGACGCGCAGGGAACCCGGCAATGAAAACGGTGGTTGAGCTGCTGTCGGACCTCGTTCGCATTCCTTCCCACTCCGCCGTCTCCAACCGGCCTCTTGTGGAATACGCGAGCCGCATTCTGCAAGCCGCTGACTGGGTCACGCATCCGTTACCCTACACGGATTCCGCGGGAGTGGACAAGGTGAACCTGATCGCCGCTCCACCCGGCCAAACTCCGGAAACCCGCGATGTGGATCTCGTCTTCATGTGCCACACGGACACGGTTCCCTACGCGGCAGACTGGCCGAATGCCGTCGATCCGACCCTGCAGGACGGCAACCTGCACGGCTGCGGCGCCTGCGATGTTAAGGCAGTCCTGGCCTGCCTCCTCGCACTCATCTCCGCTCACCGATCCGATCCCTGGCCGGACGGCCTTCGCCTCGTTCTCACCGCCGATGAGGAAATCGGCTGCATCGGCGCTTCCCGCCTCTTCGCGGCCGGCGCAATCCGGGCCCGGCGCATGATCATCGGCGAACCAACCCAGCTGCAACCCGCTCGCGCCGGCAAAGGCTACTGCCTCGCCGAGATCAAGGTGCACGGAAGGGAAGCGCACAGCGCCCATCCCCAGCAGGGTGTCTCGGCAATCTATCACGCCGCCCGGCTGATCTCCCTCATCGAAGATCTCGCTGGAAGTCCGGCGGTGCCCACGAATTCCTTCTTCGAACCCGCAATCACCACGATCAACGTCGGCACCATCGAAGGCGGCACCGCGAAAAACATCGTCCCCGGGGAGTGCCGATTCATGCTGGAATGGCGGCCTATTCCCGGAGATGAAGCCGATCGCATACTCGAATCGGTCCGGCAAATCACTCACCGATACGCCGCTCACAACCCCGAATGCCGTGTCGAGATTCAGCCCCTGCGCGAGCAGCCGGGATTCGAAACCCCCGCCGACTCACCGCTGGTCCGCGCCGTCGAGGCCCTCACCGGGACCTCGGCCACATCCATTCCGTTTGGCTCGGAGGCCAGCATCTTGGCACCTGTTGCCGGGGAGATCGTCGTCTTCGGTCCAGGCGACATGCGCACGGCACACAGCAACCGCGAGTGCGTCGCCGTCGCAGATCTCCACACGGCCGTTGCCTGTTTCCGGGCGCTCGTGAACGGCGCTGCCGGGAGCGGCAACGACCGGTAAGCCGGCTTCGTGCCATCCGCTATTTGCCGGTGTCGACCATGGAGCCGGGGATCGTGCGGACCCGCGAGCCGATTCCTGGATAAGGGCGTACCTCGAAGCTTGCGCAGTTCCGTCCGGAATTCTTGGCCACGTAAAGCGCCGTGTCGGCGCGGCAGAGCACTTCGCGAATCGACGGGGAGTCCGTCTCAGGACGGAATGTCGCGACCCCGATGCTGCAGGTGAGTCGCACGCTCGATCCGCCGGCCTCAAACGGGCGTGACCGGATCGATTCCAGCAGATCGTCGACCCGGTTCGGAGCGAGGGCCAAATCCCATCCTGGAAACAGGATCAGAAATTCCTCGCCGCCGTAGCGGCCTACGATGTCGTAGCCGCGCATCGCGGCACGGAAGCGATCGGCCGAATCCCGAATCACGTCGTCACCGCAAAGATGACCGTAGTTGTCGTTCAGGCTCTTGAAGTGATCGAGGTCCGCAATCAATACTCCCAGCGGAGTGCGGTCGCGCGTGGCGCGCGAGATCTCCCGCTGCAGATGCTCCAGCATCGCAGCCCGGTTGAAAATACCCGTCAGGGAGTCATGCGTCGCCTGGATATGCAATTCACGGCGGGTCGCTTCCAGAGCGGCCTTCTCGGCCTCCAGCTGTGCGGTACGCTCGGCCACGGTGCGCGTCAGCTCCTCGTGGCGCCGCGTGAGCGCGCGCGTGCGGAAGGCGACGACCGTCCACGCCAGCAGCAGCGCGAGCAACGCGTAAAAGGCGTAGGCGATCGGCGTATGGGTGAGCGGCGGCCGGATGGAAAAGCTGAAGGAAGATCCGGTGTCGTTCCAGATTCCGTCGTTATTTTCCGCCTGCACGGTAAAGGTGTAGTCACCCGCAGGCAGGTTGGTGTACCAGGCGCCGCGGCGTGGCCCCGAGTCAATCCAGTCGGGGTCGTAGCCAATCAGCCGATAGCGGAATTGTTCGTGCCGCGGCGAGACAAAGCTCGGAGCACTGAATGAGACTTCGAAGTTTCCTGACCCCGGACCCAGACGAATGCCGTTCATCAGCGGGATGCTGTGCGAGTCGAAGCTCGCTCCCTCGATCCACACCGGAGGAACAACCGTGTTGACCGGAATGTGCGCCGGGTCAATCACCGCGACCCCGTCGATGGTTCCGAACCACAATTTCCCGTCGCGGCTTTTCCACGCACACGGCATGCTGCCGTAAAGCGTCTCGCGCGAACGCAGGCCATCGGCGGTGCCGTAAACCACCGGATGAACGGGCGCCGGCACACCCGAGGCCGGGCTCAGTGCGCTCCTCGCGATGCGAAAGATCCCGGTATCGCCGCCGAACCACAGGTTGCCCCTGTCGTCGGCGATGATCGACCCGATCGATGTGTCGGGGATATTCTGATCCGGCGTCCAGGTGATCACGCGACCGTCGACGATGTGGCTGATCCCGCCGCTCTGCGTGCCAACCCACATGCTGCCGTCGGCATCGGCGTACAAGCTCATGACATGTTCGCTGTGAAGGCCGTTGGCCGTGGTGTACGTGGTCGTCGTCCCGTGGTACAACCTCTGCACCCCGTCTCCGTCGATGGCCACCCACAGAGCACCGTCTTTGGACTGCGCCAGCGCCGAAATCCGCCCGCTTTCGGTTACATGGCGAATCGCACCGTGATCGAATTGCGCCAGCCCTTTCCCCTCAAAGCCGATCCACAGCGTGCCGTCCTGCTCCTGGAACAACGAATTCACCGAGTAGTCCCGGGCGTGCGGGTCCTGGTAAACAGATATATGACCCTGATGTATCCGCGCCAGGGTGCCGCGTCGATACCCGACCCAGAGATCGCCGTCGCGTGTCTGCAGCAGGGAATAGACAGCCTGATTGGGCAGACCGTTGCGGGGGCCCCACACCTCGACGCGCCCATCGGGCAACAGGTGATCGACGCCCTTGTCGTCCGCGCCGATCCACATCGAACCGTCCTGCGCCTGCAGAACGTTGCCGATGTAGTTTCCCGACAGCCCCTCCGGTGTGCCAAAGACACTGAACTTTCCATTGCGAAGCTGGGCCACGCCCGCGTCCACAAAACCAATCCACAGGCTTCCTTCGCGGTCTTCAAACAGGACATTCGCGCAGCGATCGCTGGGCAGCCCCCGCGTCGCGTCGTAGAGATCCAGCCTGCCCCGATACAGCCGCCCGATGCCGTGACGATCGAAGGCGATCCACAGTGCTCCATCGTGATCGATGAGCAGGGCGGCGATCTCGTTCCATGGCAGAGTCAGCCGAAAAGCCGTCGCTCGGCCGTTGCGAATCTGCATCAACCCGTGGGCCTGCGTTCCCACCCACAGCGAGCCATCGCGGGCAGCCGCGAGCGCAACAATGGCATCGGGCGGCATGCCATCCTGTTCCGTCAGAGTCCGGAATCGTCCGTGCTCGAAGCGGGACAGCCCCTTTCCGGTTCCCACCCACAGGGTCCCCCCGGAATCGAGCGTGATGGCATGGATCGAGGGATCGGCAAGGCCGCTGCTCGTTTTCCAGCTCTGGATGCGCCCATCGAGGATCCTGTCCAGCCCCTTGCCCGTACCCACCCACAAGCCGCCCTGGCGATCTTCGCAGAGAGCGGTGATATTGTTGCCCGCCAGCCCATCCCTGACCGTCAGCGATGTGAACACGGCTTCCGGGGCCGATGAATTGGCGGGTTGATAGCGCGTAAGACCGCTGTCGGTTCCGATCCACAGGCTGCCATTTCTCCCCGCGGCCAGCGTCTGAATGAAACTCGACGCCAGACCATGGGTGTTATGACGGGTAAAGGTCCTGAAGTGCATGCCGTCGAAACGCGCCAGTCCTTCCTGGGTCCCGAACCAGAGATAGCCGTCCGAGGTCTGCGCCACCGCCTGCACGGAGTTCTGTGGCAGACCGGCTTCGCTCGTCCACGAAGTCTGCATATATTGCGTGATGGCCTTGTTCGGATCCAGGCCGAACGCGCTCGGCGCGGTCAACAGCAGGCCCGCGACGATCGTCCACGCAGCAAACGCCAATCCCCGGCCTCGGTCCCATTGCGCGCGAAACGGCCCTGCCGCGCCAGCCTCTGCACCGGCGGTCAGGGGCGCGCGCCGTTGACCTCGAACCGGACTGATTCTCAGGTCCATGTCTTTCAGGTCCTACCGAACCATCTCCGCTTCCCCTGCGCGAACCGCAAAATCGGCGCCATGGGAAAGGTATTCCAGAGGATTCGCGGTTGGTTTGCCCAGCAGATATCCCTGGGCTTCGTCGGTGCCCAGCGTCCGCATCAGTTCCAGCTGGTCCCGTGTTTCGATTCCCTCGACGATCACCTTCATATGCAGGTTGTGCGCCATCGAGACGATGGACTGCACAAAGGCCCGCGTCTCCGGACGCACCGCCAGCTCGTTCACGAAAGAGCGATCGAGCTTCAGCGCGTCGAAGGACAGTTTCGGCAGATAACTCAGGCACGAATAGCCGGTGCCGAAATCGTCCATGGCGATGCCGATCCCCCGGCCAGTCAGGCGGCGCATCAGATCGGCGGCGCGTTCCAGCCCCGTCAGCGTCGAAGATTCGGTGAGTTCCAGCTGCAGCAGGCTGGGCGGAAGCCCCGTGCGGCGGAGAATCTCCTCCACCTCTTCCAGAAACGAGTCGCGCGCAAACTGCACGCTGGACACATTTACCGCGATCTGAATGGCCCTGCCGGCTCTGCGCTGCCACGTGGTTGCGTCCGCGCAGGCCTGCTCCAGCACCTGGTAGCCGAGTGGAACGATGAGCCCGCTCTCCTCTGCGACCGGGATAAACGTCAGGGGAGGAATCCGTCCCATTCTTGGGTGCGTCCAGCGCGCCAGCGCCTCAAAACGCACAATCGAGTTCGTCTCCAGATCGTATTCCGGCTGGTAATAAACCTCGATTTCGCCGTTTTCGATCGCGCGCCGCAGCTCGCCCTCCAGCGTCAGACGTTCGCGTGCCGCGTTGCCCAGACCGTCGCCGTAATGCACCACGCGGTTCTTGCCGTTGCGCTTAGCTGCGAACATCGCACAGTCGGCCTGCTGCAGTAACTGGTTCCCCTCGTTTGCATGATCCGGAAAGATGCTGATGCCGATGCTGGCCGTCACCCGCACCAGATGGTCTTCGATCTCAAACGGTGCTTTCAACACGTCCAGAACGCACTGGGCCGCGGTATCCGCATCCGACCAGCTTTCCACCTTGTCCAGAATGAGCGCGAACTCATCGCCGCCCACCCGCGCCAGCGTGTCCGACTGCCGAAAACGCGACTTCAGCCGCTGGGCTACCTGGCTGAGCAGGATGTCGCCGAGCCGAAGGGTCAGGCTGTCGTTCACCAGCTTGAATCCGTCCAGATCGATATAGAGCAGCGCGGCTTTCATCTTCTCGCGCCGCGCAAGAGCCAGGCTTCGTGACAGCCGGTCCGCGAGCAGCCGGCGATTCGGCAGTCCGGTCAGCCCATCGACCAGGGCCATATGCTGCATCCTCGACTCGGCCTCGCGCTTCGCTCGATCCCGGCGATGCAGCTCGGAGAGCATCGTATTTACGCCGGCGACGAGGTCGGCGATCTCTCCCCCTCCCTGGATCGAAACCTGCGTCTCGAACTGCCTTCCCGCCGCAATCTGCGTCATGGTGCTGGTCAGGTGGCGAAGCGCGTCCGCGGTCTGGGAGGCCTTCGCCATCGCCGCCGTCTGCAGCCGCATGCGCCGCCGCAGGATGAAAATCCACATCAGACAGACAAATACGATCAGCAGCACAGCTGACATCACCGTCGGAATCGCGGGTGGTACCCAGATCGGCCCGTGCCGCACGATCGTCAGATCCGACGGCCAGCTCCGATCGACCTCCATGCTCCTCGGGTCCTGCTGCACGATCAGGCCCTCTCGATTCAGCTGCGCCGACGTCACCCCGGTGAGTCGAAGTACGCTCCCCTCTCTCAACCGCCACATCGCCATGCCCGGTTCCGCCAGCCGCATCGGCGTACGCTCCGTATCGCCGCCCGACACCCCGGCAAGCCCGCTCAGGGTAGCCGGTTCGACCCGTACATGCTCCAGAGCGACGTTCGTTGCTCCCTGCAGCACATCCTGGCGAGCGATCTTGCCCGCCACGATCGACACCGCCTGCCCCGCATGCACGTCGACAGGAAGCACGCTCACTGCGATCGGCATTGCACCCGTCTCGTCCTGGATCCAGAAGAGCTTACCCGCCTGATCGACGTAGGTAACCACGCCGATGAGATGGACAACCGAATGGAGGGGAAGTTCCTGTAGTTCCTGAATGGTGTCGTGCCGGGGCGGGGCGGACGCCTGGCCAAACGCGGCTGCACCGAGCCACGCGCCGAGAACAGGTCCCAGGATCGCGGCCTTGCCGATCCCTGTGGCCCCGAAGAGACTCATGCAGAAATGATGGATTGGCGGCTGGCCCGGGAGCCATACAACTTTGGCTTTCGATACCTACCCTAATGGAATTAGAAGACTTACGAGATCCCTGGGCGGTTTCTGTGATAGGCATCCTCGACCGCCCTGCGAGGTCCGCGGGAATCGCTGTCGTAACCGTTGCGCGATGAGACGGCAGCGCCGGCGGCCCTCTCCGAAGGGCTCGTTGTGCCCGGAGCCTGGAGTCGGGCCGTGGTCCCGGAAACATAGTGACGATGGGCACACCATCGCGGCAGCTCGGAAGATCCGGCTCCTGATCGCTGGTTCGGGGTAGGGTCGCATGTTCAGGCTGGCTGCCATTCCTCGGCCGTCTGTCTTCCGCCTCTCTCACCCTCGTCGCCGCTCCGCGACTGCGGAAACGCGGGATTCCGGAAGACGGTGGTGCCTGGCGTTACACTGAGCGTCGATGAGAATGACACGAACCTCTCTTGCTGATCGCTGCCTTCTCCTCCTGTTGTGCGGCTCCCTTCTTCCCGCTTGCGCGCAGACAAAACCGCTGAATCCCGCCCTCGTTGCCGCGAAGTGGCCGGCCCGCTGGATCGCCAGCCCTTCGGCGCCGGCGAAAGCGCCCGGCGTCTTTTACTTTCGCAAGTCGATCGAGCTTGCCGCCGTCCCGGAGCACTACTGGGTCCACGTCAGCGCCGACAATCGCTACATCCTCCATGTGAACGGACACTATGCCGCGGAAGGCCCGGCGCGCGGCGACCTCTTCCACTGGCGATTTGAAACGGTCGATCTTGCGCCTCTGCTCCATCCGGGAACCAACATCCTCGCCGCCGTCGTGTGGAACTTTGGTGAACTGGCCCCGGTAGCACAGATGAGCAACCGCACCGGATTCCTCATGCAGGGAGACACCGATGCGGAAGCCGCGGTCGACACCGGCGCGAGCTGGCAGGTTCGCACCGAGTCTGGCCGAGAACCGCTCGGCCACAACGGCGTCAACGACTATTACGCCGCCGGGCCCGGCGAGAAGATCGATGGCAGTACCGTCGACTGGAGCTGGGATCAGCCGAAAGACGACAGCCCCGGTTGGGAAACCCCGCGTTCGGTTGGCCGTGCGGCCACTCGTCAGGCGCAGGATGCGGACAATAACTGGGAGCTGGTGCAGGATGAGCTCCCGCCCATGGAGCATCGCCTGGCCGATGCAGGAACCCCGGTGCGCGTCGAGGGCCTTTCCGCACTGCCGGCGTTTCCTCAGGCGCCCCTGGAGATTCCCGCGAACTCCCACGTCACCCTCCTGCTCGATCATCGCGTCCTGCAGACGGCCTACCCCGAACTAACCCTGAGCGGCGGACGCGGCAGCACCATCGCGCTTACCTACTCCGAGGCCCTTTACGATGCGCAGGGGCAGAAAGGCAATCGCAACCAGATTGCCGGCCGCCACATCCAGGGAATCACCGACCAGTACATCGCCGGCGGCGGACCGTCCCACAGTTATTCGCCCCTCTGGTGGCGCACCTGGCGCTATTTGCAGCTGGACATAACAACCCAATCGGAGCCTCTGCGCCTCGAATCCCTGCGCGCCTGGTTCTCGGCCTATCCCTTCGACGCAAAGGCCGCCATCGCCGGCGATATCCCGCAGCTCGACGCTCTCTGGAGCACCGGATGGCGCACCGCGCGTCTCTGCGCGCATGAAACCTACATGGATGCGCCCTACTGGGAACAGCTCCAGTACGTCGGCGACACCCGCATCCAGGCCCTCATCTCTTACGTCATGACCGGCGACAGCCGTCTTGCCCGCCAGGCCATCATGAATATCGACGACTCGCGAACTCCCGAAGGCATTACCCAGAGCCGCTATCCCTCCGCCCTGCCCCAGTTCATTCCGCCCTTCTCCCTGATGTGGATCGGCATGCTCCACGACTACTGGATGTACGTCGACGACCTGCCCCTGGTAAAGGAAACCCTGCCCCACACGCGCACCGTTCTCGACTGGTTTTCCGCCCGGCAACGGCCCGATGGACTTCTCGGCCGCGTCAAGTGGTGGGCGTTTGGCGACTGGACCGCGGACTATCGTGACGGCGTCCCTCCTCAGGATGCTGACGGCGGCTCCTCGTTTCTCACCCTGCAGTTCATCGAAGCCCTGCACGATGCGCGCGATATGGAGTCGCTCTACGGATCGCAGGAGAGGGCGCGCGATTACGAGGCGCGGATTCGCAGGGCGTCTGCCGCACTGAACGCAGAGAACTGGGATCCGCACTACGGCCTCTACGCCGACACCCCCGCAAAGAAGACCTATAGCTTCGAAGCCAACATCCTCGCTGTGTGGCTCGACGTCGCCCCGCGCGACCAGCAGGCCCCCATCCTGCGCCGCCTGCTGGCTTCCAAAACCGACAGCGCAACGGAAGTAGATGGAAAACCGGTGCCGCCCCTGTCCGCGCCGACCTATTATTTCCGCTTCTATCTCAGCCGCGCCCTCGAACACGCCGGCCTCGCCGACCTCTACCTCAGCCAGCTCAAGCCCTGGTACGACATGCTCCAGCTGGGGCTCAGCACCTGGGCCGAGAACCCCGAGCCCACGCGCTCTGACTGCCACGCATGGAGCGCAAGCCCCAACTACGATCTGCTCACGCTCGTCGCCGGCATCCAGCCGGCCAGCCCCGGCTTCCGCACCGTCCTCATCGAGCCCCATCTCCGCGGGCTGCACCATCTGGACGCCTCCATGCCCCACGCGGGCGGGATGATTCGCACGGAGTATCAATCCGCCGGCACAGGGTGGAAGGCGACCGTGATCCTGCCGCCAGGATTGCAAGGCACGCTACGCTGGGGATCGCAGCGAATCCCGCTGCACCCTGGAACGCAGACGGTCAGCTTCAGCGGCTCGCCCTCGGATCATCCGTGACCGGCCCGCGGAGCATGTGGACCGTCCACGACTCGGTCCCCGGGCCCGACCATGAGAAGCAGGCCTTCCCGCCGGCGCGCTACCGCGCCGTCTTCTCCTCCACGATCGTCACCGGCCCCAGCAGCCCCGACGGCAGCAGCGGCGAGGTTGCCCTGTACGGTTTCACGTCGGCAAAGGTGTATTTTGTCGCGCCCGGCTGCTGATCTCCAATCAGACGGTTCACCCACGCATTCGTCACCCTGATCGTGAGCTCGTTGCGGCCCGGCTTCAGCGCCGTCGTTGCATCCACGCGATACGGCGCGTGCCACACGATGCCCAGCGATTTCCCGTTGACGGCAACCTCGGCCAGATTCTTCACGTCCCCCAGATCGATCCAGACCTCCGTGCCCTTCCCGAACCAGCTTCCCGGTGCGTCGATGGTCTTCACGTAAGTTCCCGTTCCCGAAAAGTACTTCACCCCCGGGTCCGTATTCACGCTCCATGAGGCCAGCCCATCCAGCGTGATCGACGGCGGCGCGCCCCAGTCCGGCGGAAAATTCACCGTCCACGGTCCGGCAAGCGTGGCCACCTGGGTTTCCACCTCCGGCGGCACGGTGCGCGACGTTTCACTCGCCGGTCTGCGGAAGACCACGAACACTGTGCCCCACGGCTCCAGTTTCAGCGGCACCGTGGTGCGTCCATCGGCCATCGTGAACGATGCGGGCCTGCTCTTACCCGTCTCCGCATACCACAGCTCCGGCGCTTTGCCGCTCACGCGGAACATCGCTTCCACCTGTGCGCCTTCGTCGCTGCGGTTGTCGACAAAGTACAGATCGCCATTCGCCAGCTTGCGATGAACGAACTCGATCCGGTTGTCGCTGCCCGTGGAATGGAAGTCCGGTGCCACGTTCATCGCCTTCAGTGCCTCCCCGGCACCTTCGCCTGCATACACCGTGCCTTTGCCCAGCGAATGCACGCCCGTACCGTCGCCGAACAACTCTTCGCTTAATCGATGAAATTCCGCCTGATCGTCCGCCAGGCTGGGATCGTCGCTCGGCTTCGGTCCTGCCACAACGGCTCCGTCCCGCACCAGCTTCGCGATTGCCCGCAGGACCGGCAGGGACATATGCCTGCTGTAGGCATCGAGGGCCAGGAGCCGATACGTCGTGCCACCCGGCGTTGTGATGTGCCCATTCGCCACGCTGAGTTCATGGATCAGCGCGTCCGCATTCACATAATCGAACCCGTAACCGGCCGGCACGTCCGGCGATTTGTCGTCAAAGATCGCTGTCAGGTTCGAGTCCTCACCGTAGAAGTAAATAACATCGGCGCCGAAATGCCCCTGCTGCAGCAGGTAGCTCGTCCGTCCCAGATAATCCACCCACGGCCCTGCCTCGTCCGCCCACGTGTCGTTGCGGTTGAACCACTGCCCGAACGGTCCCAGCGTCAGCCCCGGCTTCCGGTTCACCAGAGGCTGATGCGCCGACTCATGCACGACGATGCGGTTGATCCCGTTCAGGAATTCTTGGTCCGCCGTCGGCTTCAGCGTGGCCGGCGACCACGCCCATGGCGCCGCCGCTGCTGTCATCGACTCTGCCGCCGCCAGGTTCTGCCCGTAGATGTGCGCCACCGACGCCGACTCCCGGTCGTCCGCGTTGTATCCATACTCCTCGTGATTCACCCCCGGCGTCTGCGTCCACATCGCGCTCATGGGCACTTCGTTGAACTTCTTCACCTCCATCCCATCGGCCACAAACGCCCGTCCGCTCTCGTGCGATTCTCCGTAGTGACCCATGTGCCACTCGTGGATCACCTGCTCCAGCACCCCGTAGTGCTCATCGGCGATCAGGTCCGCGATCGTCTTCCTGAAATCCCACAGAAACCGATCGCTCGCCTCCGCGCTCTCCACGACTTCGCCCGTCAGCACCGGCATCCACGGAATGGGATCGTATCCGCGCCGCTTCCGGAACTGCGCGATCATGTCGTCGGTCCAGTTCTGCGAGCCTGCCTCCCAGCTGTCGTTGATGATGTAGCGAATTCCGCGCTGCCCCATCATCCCCGCTCCCACCGTGTCCCTGTAGCTGTCCAGATATTTCTCCATGTACTGCCGCACATCGGCGCCGTTCAGCTTGTCGACTTCCAGCCCCGTGGCTTCCGCCGTCGCCGGATGATTGGTGATGCCCAGCAGGCTGTATCCGAAGCGCACGATCACCCAGTGTCCCGGAGGCGGAGTCCAGTCCAGCGTTCCGTCCGGCCGCACCTTCGAGGTCAGATCGACTACGTCATTCTTGTTCACCGCATCGTCCGGCTGAACAGGCGGCGTCGCAAAGCCGTACAGATCGGGCTCCGGAACAAAGGCCGCCTTCTCCTCAAAATGATTTACCCGCGCTCCCGGATGCAGCTCCAGTTCCGCAATCTCATAGTTCTGTGGCGCCGGTGGCAGCTTGAATCCCAACGATGACGCATCGAGTCCTTCCGCCCAGGCCGGACGCGGCGGAGGCGGCATGCGCCGGAACGTCACCCGGAAATACTTTGCGGTCGCCGCCGGAAACGACACCGTCAGCTCCGGAGAATTGCTTCCCGGCAGCTTCGCAATCGTCCGCCAGCTCGTTCCATCGTCGCTGGCCTCCAGCGCCTTCTCCGGTGCGCCAATGCCCCTAAACATCGCCACGAGGTTGCTCGGGTCGTGGGTCACGATCGTGATCGCCCGCATCGTCTCCGGTGCGGCGAACGCATACTGGATCCACGCCTTCTCGCCTTCCGCCGGAATCGGCAGATCCGTTGTCTGCTCCAGGTCGCCGTCCGTCAGCTTCGCGAAATCCGGCGAACCCCCGCTGGCTGTCATCGTCGGATGCAGGCTCTCCATCGTCACATCCGTCGCCGGCCGCCGGTAAGCGATCACCACGGAGTCGGCGTAAAAGTGCGGCGTCGGTTTTCCACCCTCCGGGGCATCCCGAATCCGAATGTCCTGAAAGGCGCCCGTGTCCGCGGGCGGATGTGCCAGTGTTCCGTTGAACGGCTGTCCGCCTTCCACCTCCGTCGCGCTCCACACATATTTCTTCATGCCCTCTGCAGCCGGTACCCAGGGTCCGCCCGACTCGCTCCACCCCGGCGAGCCCGCAATCGCCATCTCCATGCCGAGCTGATCGCCCAACCCGATCGCGTAGCGAAACGCATCCTTCCACTCCGGCGTCATGTACGCCAGACGGTGCGGCACCACCTGCGGCGTGGACAACGCGGCGTCGAAGTTCTGAAATCCCGCAATGCCCACCCGATGCATCCACTCCAGGTCCAGCCGGATCCCTTCCTTCGTGATGTTCCCGTTCATCCAGTGCCACCACACACGCGGCCGGGCGCTGGCGGGCGGATTCTCGAACCCGTTCTTCAGCGTGTCCTGCGCAGTTTGTGCCGAGGCCGCTGCCAGTCCTGCTGCCACCAGGAGGCCTGCCGCCAGGAACCGCTTTGGCTGTCCCATGGTTCGATCCTTTCGCTGCTGTCCGTTGGAGCTCGGCTTCTGCCTGCGCGTGGCTGTGCGGGAAGCCCGGCGGATTTCCAATGCGCCCAACACGTTATCACGCCCAGGATTCGAAAGCGAAATAACTTCTCCTTCGAACTCACCGCCTGCCGGATTCGCGTGGGGTGCGGGCGTCGGAGCCCGCCCGCGAAATCCTGACCCGGGGCGAGCCGGCCGCAGGACGGCACGTCGATGGGGAAGGACCTCGTCGCCGAGGATCCCTGCGTCGCCGAGGGTCCCAGCGTCAGTTGTGGAGCACCGGGCGGGAATTGAACCCCCGAATACTGGTTTTGCTGGAGAGATAAATGATTTATTTTCAGTAACTTATGGGAATAGACGGGCACTCTAAGTCACTGAAAGGAAAGAATGGGAATTTGTTCGATGGGTTGAAAATGGGTTGGCCTGTCTCGCTCCCCAATGAAAGCCATCTTCCCGTAAATCCGCACCAGTATTCGAGCTTCTACTTTTGAGAAATCTAAAGTTTCATCTAAGATTACTCAATGGCGTATGCTCCGCGCAAACTGGCCAGCGTCCTCGAAAAAGCGGCTCATCATTTCCCGGCGCTCGTTGTCACCGGGCCGCGCCGCGCCGGGAAGACTACGCTGTTTCGCCACACGTTTCCGAGGGCGAAATACATTCTGCTCGAAGATCCTGACATTCAGGCACGCGTGCGGAACGATCCTCGCGCTTTTCTTGAGGAACTGACGCCGCCCGTCATCTTTGACGAAATCCAGAATGTTCCCGAACTGCTCGATTACGTCCGCACCCTGATTGACGCCAGGCCCCGCCGCATGGGGCAATGGCTCTTCACAGGCTCACAGGAGGCTCCTCTGATGCACGGCATCACAGAGTCGATGGCCGGTCGTGCCGCAATCCTGCAACTGCTGCCCTTCAGCCTCGCGGAATCTCGCAAGGTAAGCCTGCTTTATGGAGGGTTTCCCGAGGTACTGGCGAGGCCGAAAGCGCGTGCCCTGTGGTTCTCGTCGTATTTGCAAACCTACCTCGAACGCGATGTCCGCGCCATCACAAATGTACGCGATCTGGTGACCTTCCGGCGCTTCATTTCCCTGCTGGCAACACGTCACGGACAGATTCTGAATAAGACTGACCTCGCGGCGCCGCTCGGCGTCTCAGTTCCTACCGTCGGAGAGTGGCTGCGCATTCTGGAAATGACCGGGCAGATCATCCTCGTACCGCCGTATTTTGATAACTTCGGCAAGCGGCTCATCAAGTCATCGAAAGTGTATTGGGGCGACTCCGGGCTGGCCTGTTATTTGCTCGGTATCACCTCGCAGAGCGAACTCGAACGCTCGCCGTTTCTTGGGCCATTGTTTGAGGGATTCGTAGCTGCGGAGATTCTCAAGAGCCAGGTCAATCGGGGAGAACGAAAGGAATTGTATTTCTTCCGGGATCAGCAGGGCCTTGAGGTCGATTTCCTGATTCCACGCCCGAATGCAGGACTGTGGCCGGTCGAGGCCAAGGCCAGCAGGACGGTTCGGCCCGCGATGGCGGCGCCGGTGTTATCGCTCAAGCGGGCACTCGGTGAGCGGGCAAAACGACTCATTCTCGTGCATCAGAAATCCAAAGCGTCGGTATCCACTGCCGCCGTTGCTCCCGGAGTCGAAGCGCTGGATATCGGACAGCTGGTGACGGAGCTGAACCAGAGCTGATGGCGCCAATCAATCGGGCCGCAGGAGAATTCGAACCGCTTTCGGACAAGGCCGGACGCTGTACCAACATCGTCCGATTTTGGTTCGATGCCGGCCGCTAACACGGCCCGACTAAGCCGTGAGGCTTAGGGATGGTGTCTGCCTCACAACGCATTGCCGCGAGTGCCACGGATGCCAGATACAGCCCCGGTGCTGCACGCTTCGCTCAGCGTCCGAAGTGGCGCTCGAACAGTTCTCGCGACAGCCGCTCGCCCTCTTCCGTCAACACTACCGACTTCGCCTTGCTCTTCGGATCGGAGATGTACCCCTTGGCGTGCAGCCGGTCCAGCGCGTCCCAGTCGTGGCCCTTCCACGCACGGCCATCGCCCGCCGGAGTCAGCCACAGCAGCGCCAGCACCATCTCGTCCAC
>DATJNE010000031.1:0-18232 GCA_035508305.1 Acidobacteriaceae bacterium
ACTCAGATCGCCATTTCTTTCAACCCGGAACTCGCGACGAGCCTGGGTTCGGTGACGCGCTGGACGTCCTCCATGGTGACACCGGGCGCGAGTTCTTCGAGAACGAGCCCCTGCGGGGTGACGCGGATCCAGGCAAGATCCGTTGCGATGGTATTGACGACGCGGACGCCGGTGAGCGGGAGAGTGCACTTCTTCAGGATCCTGGGAGCGCCGTCTTTGGTGCAGTGCTCCATAGCGACGATGACGCGACGGGCGCTGGCCACCAGATCCATGGCGCCGCCCATGCCTTTGACCATCTTGCCGGGGATCATCCAGTTGGCAAGGGTGCCTTCTTCGTCGACTTCCATCGCGCCGAGGATGGAGAGATCGATGTGGCCGCCACGGATCATGGCGAAGGAGTCGGCGGAGGAGAAATAGATGGCGCCGGGAAGCGCGGTGATGGTTTCTTTGCCGGCGTTGATGAGGTCGGGATCCTCGCTCCCGGCGATGGGATACGGGCCGACGCCGAGCATGCCGTTTTCCGACTGCAGGACGACTTCGATGCCGGGCGGAACGTGGTTGGCGACGAGCGTAGGCAGGCCGATGCCGAGGTTGACATAGAAGCCGTCGCGCAGCTCCCGGGCGACGCGGCGGACGATGCGCTCGCGCCGTTCGGCGGCAGGCAGGGAGGCGATGCAATTCGGTAGACTCGTCATTTGTCGATGCGGTACGCCGTTTTCAATATACGAGCAAGGTCGCTGGTTCGGGGAACCGTGCTGGTGGTAGGCAGCATCGTGCTGGCGTTTGTGCTGGGCGGATTCCCCAACGTGCATGCTTCGCTGCTGCTGATGGTGCCGGTGGGGCTGGCGGGCTGGGGCACGTGGGAGACGAGCCGGTGCCTGCAGCGGCGATGGAGCTTCTATCACGGCGGGGTACTGCTGCTGCTGTACGCGGATGTGCTGGCGCTGGCCCTGGTGGTGTTTCTGCTGCTGTATCCGTATGCGAAGTGGCTGCAGGGGACCTGAGGGGCGACGCCCTGGTGCCGGGCCCCGCAGGGAACAGGCTACCGGCCGGGGGTGCCTCTTTCAGGTCGCGACGGCGGTCTCCAGCTCGTGGAGAGAATCGGCGAAGGGCGGCCGGAGCACGCCGCGCTCTGTGATGATGGCTGTGACGTATTGTGCGGGGGTGACATCGAAAGCGGGGTTTTCGATGCCGACGCCGTGAGGGGTGAGTTGTTTTCCGGCGTGATGGGTGACTTCCTGGGGCGAGCGCTGCTCGATGGGAATGGAATCGCCGGTGGGGGTCCTGAGGTCGATGGTGGACCAGGGGGCGGCGACATAAAACGGGATGCCGTGCTCGCGGGCGAGGATGGCCACGCTGTACGTGCCGATCTTGTTGGCGATGTCGCCGTTGGCAGCAATGCGGTCGGCGCCGACGATGACGGCGTGAATCCTGCGTTGACGCATGAGGCTGGCGGCCATGTTGTCGCAGAGCACGGTGGTGGGGATGTGGTCGTGCATCAGCTCCCACGCGGTGAGGCGCGCACCCTGCAGGAAGGGGCGAGTCTCGTCGGCGTAGACGTGGAGGTGGCTGCCCCCCTCCACCGCAGAGCGGATGACTCCGAGAGCGGTACCGTAACCGCAGGTGGCGAGGGCTCCGGCGTTGCAGTGGGTGAGAACGCCGCCCGACCTGGGCAGAAGCGGCGCGCCATGAGCGCCCATGCGGCGGCAGGCGGCGATGTCCTCCTCGTACATGCGCTGAGCTTCGGCGATGAGGCCGGTGCGGATACTGGCGAGGGTGGCGCCGGCGCGGGTGTAGAGCTGAGAGAAGCGCTGCTTCATGCGCTCGATAGCCCAGAAGAGATTGACGGCCGTGGGGCGCGTGGCGGCGAGGGTGGCGCACATGGCGTCGAACTCGATGGCGAGCTCGGGGATGGTGGCCGCTGCGCTGTTCCTCACACCGAGGGCGAGCCCCATGGCGGCGGAGACGCCGATGGCGGGCGCGCCGCGGACGACCATGGTGGTGATGATGTCGGCCACCTGCTGGTAGCTGGTGGCGAGAACGTAAACCTCTTCGAGAGGGAGTCTGGTCTGGTCGAGAAAGCGAACGCCTTCCGAGGTCCATTCGAGCGTAGGGATCATCGCTTTTAGTTTAAATGGGCGAACTTTTGGGGGACGACTGCGAGCCTTCTTTCGTAACGCGAACCCTCTCTCCACAAGACAACCTGTTAGTCTTCCTTTTCATAAGAGTGAATAGGAAGAGCAATGCAGCCCTGGACTCTTTCCCCACGCGGTTGAAAATCAGCAGCGGTTGGAAACAGCAGAGAATGCCAGGATACACAGGAAATCGAACCAAGACGAAGCTCCAATGCCCGCGCTGCCGGCAGCAGGAGATGGTGCGCGTCGCGCGCCACGGGTTCTGGCAGGAGCACATCTTTCCCATGCTGGGGCGCTATCCGTGGCACTGCGCAATCTGCGGCAAGTCTTGTCTCCTGCAGCGCCGCGGCGCGACGATCCGCACGCTGGACCGGAAGCGGGATGGGCTGCAGGGGGACGAGAGCGGAGCAGAACGCGCCACCCAGCCTTAGGGTCCCGACACCGCTACTGAATGGGCGGCGAGTAGCGGCGATCGATCTCCAGGGCTGCGGCGCGCACGCTGTCGAGCGGCTGGAGCCTGGGGAGTTCGGCGCCGAGGCGCTGCATCTCGGCGACAGCGATTTCCGTAGCGATGTTGCCGACGAGCGCGTCCTGCGCGAAAGGACAGCCGCCCAATCCGCCCATGGCCATATCGAAGCGCCGGCAGCCGGCGTTGTAAGCGGCGGCAACTTTGGCGGGCGCGTCTTCGGGGCGGGCGTGGAGATGAACGCCGATCTCGATAGAGTCCTCGACCGAGTCCAGAACCGCAGCGACTAAGCGAGAAACCTGCTGCGGAGTGGCGAGGCCGACGGTGTCGGCCAGGGAGATCTGCGTGAAGCCGGCGTCGGTGAGAAGATCGCAGGCCGCCATGACTTCGTCGAGGCTCCAGGGATCGTCGTAGGGATTGCCGAAGGCCATGGAAATGTAGACGACGACAGAGAGTCCGGACTGGAAGGCGGCCTGGCCGACGGCTTCGAGAGCTGCAACGCATTCCTCAGGGGTTTGATTTTGATTGCGGCGCAGAAACTCCTGGGAAATGGAATAGGGAAAGCCGAGGGTGGAAACGGCATCGGTGGCGATGGCACGCTCGGCGCCTTTCGGATTCACGACGATGCCGATGATCTCGATGTCATCGGGAGGATCGAGAAAGGCGAGGACCTGTTCGGAGTCGGCCATTTGCGGAATGGCTTTGGGCGAGACGAAAGAGACAGCGTCGATGTGACGAAAACCGGCGGCGATGAGGGTGCGAAGGTAGTCGGCTTTCACCTCGGGAGGGATGGGCCTGGCCAGAGCCTGCCAGGCGTCGCGGGGACACTCGATGAGTTTGACGGGATTTGCCACAGAGCAGGCTACAAGATCGGGCCGGGTGGAGGCGAGTGGAAAAGCGAAAGCAACGAGCCAGTCACGCGAGGCGCCGGCGTCGTTCAGCGCCAGCGGAGGGTGAAGTCGGCACAGAGCAGCAGAGCGTAAGGAATAACGGCCAACGAGGCGTAATGGCGCCAGCGGGGAAACAGCAGGGTGGAGACGAAGACAGCGGTGGCAGCGAGGGTGACGGAGGAATTCCAGTGGGTGACGAACTGCCAGGAAGAGAGCTCGAGAGCCAGAAGGCGATCCCACGCGGTCTGCGGCGGAAAGTGGAAATAAAGCGTCCCTCCGGGAAGCCCGTGCAGGCGGAGAGCGAAGGCAAGACCACAGAAGAGCAGCGAGGGCAGAGAGGCCGCGGCCAGGGGTGCGAGCAGCAGCAAAAGAAAGGAACGGTCCAGCCAGGGAGCGGAATGGAGACGGCGTTCAGACATTGCGCTCGATTCGTTGGATGCTCAATTCGCGGGCGAGTGGCGGAGCCAGGAGCAGGTAAAAGGCGTCGCGGCTGGAGCGATCGTCGTCGCGCCAGTCGGAGTAAGAGAGGCGCAGGCCGATCACGCTTTCTTCGCAGGGTGGGCGCTCGTAGCGCTCCTGGAAC
Organism: Acidobacteriaceae bacterium; assembly: GCA_035508305.1. Lineage (GTDB taxonomy): Bacteria > Acidobacteriota > Terriglobia > Terriglobales > Acidobacteriaceae > Palsa-343. Next base: position 4,075 of record DATJNE010000031.1, read on the forward strand.
TGGCGCTGGCGCGCGCTGAGGGCGATGAGCTCCTGGGTGACGGGGAAGGAGCGCAGTTCGTTGGGAGGGACGACAAACCCGGAAAGAGAACGTTCGATGGCGAGGTGGGCTTCGTCGCGCACCCAGAGGCGATAACCGGAGAGACGGAAGGAGCGCTCAGCGTCGTTCCAGACATCGACGACAATCTGCGGCCAGGCGACGGTGTCGTAGAAATACTGGCCGCCGTCGGCGCGATCGCGGCGGTAGGTGACGGTGAGCGGCCGGGAGGTGAAGCGATCGGTGGATTCGGTGCGGATGCCCAGCCAGAAGCGGGGCTGCACGGCGAGGCGCGCCTCCCACTGCTCACGCTGGAGAGCGATGGCGGCCTCCGCGGCAGCCAGCGACCGCCGCGAGACGTGCAGATAGGTGAGGGTGACGGCCGCAGTGATGACGGAGGCAAAGAAACTAAAGAGAGCGCCGAGGACGAGAGCGTAGGAGTTGCCGTAGCGCCGCCAGTCCACGAGAAAGAGCAGGGTCAGTGCGGCGCAGAGCAGGATGAGGGCGATGAAAGCAACCAGGAAGCGCAGGCGGAGCTGGGTGATGAGCATGCGGGTGAGCATGCGGTGACGCGTCATGCCGGGGTGCGCTTTCCGGGGCCCGTCATTGCGGCATTTGTCCGATGTAGGCGAGAACGATGACGAGGAGCAGGCCGGTGAAGTGGGCGAGCAGCCCGATGATGATCGCGCGCAGATGGCGGCCGGCGCGGAAGGTGAAGGTCATCAGCAGGCCGTACAGGGGGAATTGCAGATACAGCATGTATTCGTAGGAGTGGCCGACGAGATCGGCGGGCGAATGCAGAACGCGGCTGCGCAGGACGTCGAACCAGGGATAGAGGAGAGCGAAGGCTTTGGGGCCCTCGAGGGCGAGGATGCCGGCGAGGCGCACCGTAAAGGGTGTAATGATAATGCCGATCAGAACCGGCCAAAAGGCTTTCCACCAGCCGCGGGCGAGGGTCTTCCGGGCACCGCGCTTCTTTCGCGGCGACGCAGCCGAGGATGAAGGCATGGTTTGAGAATACTCCCCAGGTCAAGGAAAACAGAGGAAATCCGGACGGAGCGAGGTTACGTTTGGTGGGTTACGAAGGGAGGATGGCGCGGCTTGAACCGGGATCTCCCCGGGAGAGAACCGGAGGTCGTGCAGGGCGCACCGGGAATTTGGAAGCAAGCTGCGGATAGCGGCCGTCGGCATCGGCCCCCATTCTGGACACGGAGGGACGCGATGCATCGCATGATTGATCCTGGAATTTTGTATTTTGGAACGCCGGTGGTTCTGGTGAGTTCTCTGAATGAGGATGGTTCGTCGAATCTGGCGCCGATGTCCTCGGTGTGGTGGCTGGGACGCCGTTGTCTTCTGGGATTCGGAGCGCGGTCGAAGACGCCGCAGAACATGATCCGAACGGGGGAGTGTGTGCTGAATCTGCCGACGCCGGCGCAGGTGAGCATGGTGGATCGGTTGGCGCTGACGACGGCGTCGAACCCGATGCCGGAGCACAAAATGCAGTGGGGCTATCGTTACGAGCCGGACAAATTCGGGACGGCGGGGATGACGCCGGTGGAATCGGAGCTGGTGCGGCCGCCGCGCGCGCTGGAGTGTCCGGTGCACCTGGAGGCAACACTGCGCAAGGTGCATCCGATCGGCGAGGAAGATGCGGGATTGCGCGGGCGACTGGTCGGACTGGAGGTGCACATTGAGCGTGTGCACGTGGAGGAGGGATTGCTGGCGGCGGGCAAGCCGAATCACATCGATCCGGACCGGTGGACGCCGCTGATCATGAACTTCCAGCAGTTCTATGGACTGGGGCGGCGGTTGCAGGAGTCGCGCCTGGCCAGCATTGCGGAGTCGAACTACAGAATGACGCCCCCGGCGCAAGCCGCTCAAAGCGACGCGCGAAAGTGAGCTTATGTCTGCAGGATGCCCGGGTTGAACTTTGCGACGTCGGGGTTGAGGGCAACGGCGTCCAGGGCGGTCAGGAGAGCGTCACGGGTTTGCGCCGGGGAGAGGATCGCGTCGACCCAGAGGCGGGCGGCGGCGTAGCGACAGTCGGTTTGCGCTTCGTAGGTCGCCTTCGTGGAGGCGATCAGTTCCTGCTTCTCCTGATCGCTGAGCTGATGGCCGCCGCGCTCCAGCTGGCGAATGCGGATTTCGACCAGAGTGTTCGCGGCCGAGTCCCCACTCATGACGGCGTAGCGCGCGGTGGGCCAGGCGAAGATGAAGCGCGGATCGTAGGCCTTGCCGCACATGGCGTAATTGCCGGCGCCGAACGACCCGCCGACGATCACGGAGATCTTGGGGACGACGGAATTGGCGACGGCCGTGACCATCTTGGCGCCGGAGCGGATGATGCCCGACCACTCGGCGTCGCGGCCGACCATGAACCCGTTCACGTCGTGGAGGAAGATCAGCGGGATGAGGTTCTGGTTACAGTCCATGATGAAGCGCGCGGCCTTGTCGGCGGATTCGGCATAGATGACGCCGCCGAACTCGACGCGCTTTTCTCCGGAGTGGCTGGTCTGCGGCTGCGGGAGCTTTTGATTGGCCACGATGCCGACGGCGTAGCCACCGATGCGCGCGTATCCGCACAACAACGTCCGGCCGTAAGAAGGCCGGTACTCATCGAACTCGCTGCGATCGACGATGCGGGCGATGACGTCGTGCATGTCGTAGCTGTTGGGTTTGCCGGGGTCGGAGTCGAGCAGACCGTCAAGATCCGACGCAGAGTAGCGCGGCGCGTCGCCGGTGGGATCGTAGCCGGCGCGATCGAAGGGCGCGCGCGGCGCGTGGCCCCACTTTGCAACCAGCGAACGCAGGCGCGCGAGGCAGAGGTGGTCGTTGGGCTCCTTGAAATCGACCGTGCCGGAGATTTCGGCGTGCATGGTGGCGCCGCCCAGCTCCTCGGCGGAATACTTCTGGCCGATGGCGGCCTGGACCAGGGCGGGTCCGGCGAGGAAGAGGCCGCTGCCTTCGGTCATCAGCACCTGGTCGGTCATCACCGGTAAATACGCGCCTCCGGCGACGCACATGCCCATGATGGCGGTGATCTGGGGGATGCCCGCGGCCGACATGACGGCGTTGTTGCGGAAGATGCGGCCGAAGTCGTCCTGATCGGGGAAGACGTCTTCCTGGAGGGGGAGGAAGATGCCGGCCGAGTCGACGAGATAGAGGGTCGGGATGTGGTTCTCCATAGCGATGTGCTGCAGACGAAGAACCTTTTTGGCGGTCATGGGGAAGAAGGCGCCGGCCTTCACGGTGGCGTCGTTGGCGACGACGAGCGTCAGCCGTCCGGCCACGCGGCCGAGGCCCGCGACGACGCCGGCTGCGGGCGCGCCGCCCCACTCTTCATACATGCCCCAGGCGGCGAAGAGGCCGAGCTCGAAGAAAGGCGTGCCGGGGTCAAGAAGCAGCGCGAGACGCTCGCGCGCGGTGAGACGCTGCTTCGCATGTTGCGCGTCGATGGATTTGGCGCCGCCGCCCTGATGGATTTCCTCTTCCTGTGCGCGAATCTGAGCCAGCAGCGCGGCCATCTTTTCGGCGTTGGCCCGGGCGCGTGGGGAAGTGGGATCAAATCTGGAGGCCAGCTGCGTGTGGAGTTTGGGAGTGGAGTCGCTCATGGGGAAAACGGGACGAAGAGACTCGACAGATTAGCAGGAAAGTGGGAGCGGGAACAGGCGACGGCGAGCAACCGTGGGCGGCGCAGCGCGGCGGCCGCTCCGTCTAATGCGTGGCGGCGACGCTGCTGGCTTCGCTGGGGTCGGTACCGGTTTTGGCGGTGGCGAAGGCCGTGAGCGCGCCAGGCGTGGAGGTACTGATGCCGAAGACCTGGAGATCGGGGGAGCCGCCCGCGCAAACCACGCCGACGTAAGCGTCGCTCTTGTCCTCGACCAGTGCTACGGGGAGCGTGCCGGTGGTGAAGGGTGAGCCGCTGATGGCGGTCAGCGCTCCGGAGTTGGTGAGGAGGAATCCGCTGACGGTGCCGGCGGTGCGATTGGCAACGTAAACGTAGCTGCCGCTGGAATCGACCAGGACCGCCCAGGCGCCGGTGTTGGTGGAGTACGGTGAGCCGGAGGTCTCCGTGAGCACGCCGTTGGTGCCAATGGACAGGACGCGCACGCCGCCGGTGACGGTTTCCGCGGCGAAGAGGAAACCGCCCGAAGGCGCAATCGCGAGTCCCATGTCGGCGGCGCCGCTGGATTTGGGAGAAAGGACGCTGTTCACCTGAGCCAGCGCGCCGGTTCCGGTGTCGAAGCTCATGGTGTAAATGCCGGCGGTGCCGCAGGAGACATAGACGTAGTCGCCGCTGGGAGTGATTTCGAGATCGGTGGCGGGGGTGCTGGAGTTGAGCGTGACGACCGACGAACTGATCGCGGTGAGCGTCCCGCCCGTGCCGATCTGGTAGACGTAGGCCTGGCCGGCGAAGGCGGAGGCCCCCAGGAGCCACTTGCCGGTCGGGTCGACGCGCAGGACAGCAGGGGAGACGCCGGTGGCGACGGGGCCGCCGCTGTTGCCCAGGGTGATCGCTCCATCTGAGCCGATGGTGTAGACATAGATGCCGCCGGCGGCGCTGCCCACGTAGAGATAGGCGTCGCTGGGGGTGACGGCCATCGCGGTCGGTTCAAGGTCCACCGTCCAGGGCGCACCGGAGATGACGCTGAGCGCGCTGCTGCCGATGCTGAATCCGGCGATGGACAGCGGGTCGGTACCGAGGTTGCCGACGTAAAGGTAGTCGCCGGAGGAGGAACCCGATCCGCCGGAACCGCTGCTGAGCGGCGGAAAGAACTGGCCGCAGCCAGCAAGGGTGAGGAGGGCAACTGCCGGAGTGCAAAGCGAGATGCGAAGAAGACGGGACTTCCAGGAAGGCATGCCAACCTCAGGGATATGGTAAAGCCGGACGCACCGGGAACCCGGACCGGCATCCATACAGACGGGGAAGGGGGGCGTTGCGCTCCTCAATGGGACGAAGGGGACACCGTCTGCCGGGAAAGGTGGACGAGACCGGGCGTGCGCTCAAGTTCTTCGAGGAGGATGGGCAGACCGGCGGCGCTGGCATTGGTGGGCCAGCGGACCTCACAGCAGATGCGCTGACGCCGTTCTTCCGGAGAGTGATCGATGGAGACCGAGCGGACGTGAAAGCGTGCGGCTTCCAGGCGCAACCGAGGCCGCCAGGGTGACGAGCAGCGTGGTGCGAAGACCGGCAGGATGGCCGTTGCGGCTGCGGTCCATGTCGAGCGCCGCGCCTGCGATAACGGTCAGGCCGAGGCGCAGAGCGATGGCCGTCCCGTGGATCTCGGGCGGCATGATGACAGCGGTGCGATGCAGATGGAGAAAAAGCGGTTGGCTGGAGGAGCCGGAACAGCGCACGGAAAACAGCGGTTCGCGCGACTCCAGGCCGAGTGCCTCGCGAACAGAGGTCCGGGGTAACAGAAGGAGCGGAGATTGGCGTTTCGGGGATTGGTACGGATGCATCTCACGGCGAGGCGGTCGGAATTTGTTCCTGCCGCCGTAACGATTCCTGCAGGGAGGAACGCATTGAAGGCAGCGACGATTGTCGGGATTCTTCTGATTGTCCTGGGTGTCATCGGATTCGTGGCGGGCGGATTCAGCTACACGCACGAGAAGAAAGACGTCAACATGGGGCCGTTGCAGATTCAGCACAAGCAGACCAGGACCGTGCCTCTTTCGCCGATCCTGAGCGGCGTTGCGCTGGTGGGTGGCATCGGGCTGGTGCTGGTGGGAGCGAGGAAGTAGCGTTCGGCGCTCCGGCGTTGAGTTGAGGCTTGAAGAGCTTCGAGTCGGGAGTTTCAGGTCTGCACATCGCAAGTCGTGGAGTCTTGCGCAGGAGCGCGCTTCGCCGCCCGTGACTCGCAGGACCTACACGCGTAACGCAGACTCACAACTGAACGCCGATCGCTGAGAACTGATCGCTGGCTTCAACATTCCCAGCGCAGCAGGGCCGCGCCGACGGTGAACCCGGCTCCTACGCTGGCGATCAGCACAAGGTCGCCTTTTTTCAGCTTGCCTTCCTCACGCGCCGTCTGCATGGCGAGCGGGATGGTGCCGCTGGTGGTGTTGCCGAAGCGGTCGATATTGATGATGACCTTGTCCTCGGGGAGGCCGAGGCGCTCCGAGGTGCCGAGGATGATGCGTTTGTTCGCCTGGTGGGCGATAAAGCAGCCCAGATCGGCGCCGGTAACGCCGTTGCGGTCAAGGACCCTCGTCGTGGCTTCGACCATTTTGCGTACCGCGAATTTGTAGACCGCGTGGCCGTCCTGATGGACGAAATGCATCTTCTTGTCCACCGTTTCATGGGTGGAGGGATGGAGGCTGCCGCCGCTGGGCATGTACAGGGAGCAGGCCCCGGAGCCATCGATTTCGTGGTGGAAGTCGATCATGCCCAGCTCGCCCTCGGCAGCGGGCTCGATCAGGACTGCGCCAGCGCCGTCGCCGAACAGAACGCAGGTGGCGCGATCGGTGTAGTCGATGATCGACGACATGGTATCGGCGCCGATGACCAAAACCTTCTTCTGCGCACCCGATTCGACCAGCTTGCAGCCGATCTGCAGGGAGTAAACGAAGCCGGAGCAGGCGGCGGAAAGATCGAAACCCCATGCGCCCCGGGCGCCAAGCCGATCCTGGACAAGGCAGGCAGTGGCGGGGAAGAGCATATCGGGCGTCACGGTTCCCACGATGATCACTTCGACGTCGCCGGGGTCGACGCCGCGCTCGGCGAGGCAGCGTTTGGAGGCTTCGACGGCCATGTGGCTGGTGGCCATACCCGGCTCAACGATATGACGCTCTTTGATGCCGACACGGGTGGTGATCCACTCGTCGGAAGTCTCGACCATCTTTTCCAGATCCGCGTTGGTGAGCAGGCGGGGTGGCGTCCAGGTTCCCAGGGCGCTGATTTTGGCACGAACGGGCACACGCGGGCGGAGAGAAAGATTCAAATGAGAGCTCCACAAAGCAAAGCATCATTCTAGCGGATGGCGAGGGGAATGCGGAGCAGAGAGGCGAGCGCGAAGAACGAAGGAAAAGCGAGCGGCATAGAGCGCGGGAGTCGCGGGCAGGTGGAACGAACAAAAAAAGAGCGGCGCCCCACATTCAACCATGTGGTTGACAGATGATCCCGGCCAGGATTACATTCAACCGCATGGTTAAGTCGAATGCTGCACGGCTGGATGCGGTTTTTCACGCGCTCTCGGACCGGACGCGCCGCTCGATTCTGCGCGATGTTGCGGCCAGGGGAAAGACGGTGGGCGAGGTGGCGCGGCCGTATCGCATGACCCTGGCGGCGGTCTCCAAGCACCTGAACGTGCTCGAAGAGGCGGAGCTGATCGCGCGCGAGCGGCGGGGCAGTTTCCAGATCGTGCGGCTGAAGCCGCAGACCCTGAGGCCGGCGGAGGAGTGGCTGGCCTTCTACGAACAATTCTGGAACCGGCGGATCGATGCCCTCCAGAGCTACCTGGAAGGAGAAAACGATGGGGAGCGTAATGACTGAAGTGAAGCCCGGCGAGAACCTGAAGGTGGAGATTCGCCGCGTGATCCGCGCCAGCCGGCAGCGGGTCTTTGCAGCATGGACGAAACCGGAGGAGCTGAAGAAATGGCTGGCGCCGGGGCCGATGTCGGTGGTGTCCGCCGAGACCGAGCCGCAGGTGGGGGGCAGGTTCCGCATGACGATGAAGGGGTCGATGGACGGTCTGCCGGAAAACGCGGAGCGGCGCGTCTCCGTCGAGGGCGAATACACGAAGCTGCTGCCGAACGAGCTGGTGAGCTTCACGTGGCGCCCCGACTGGAATGCGGATGGCGAGTCGCAGGTGACGGTGCGGCTGCGCGATGTGGAAGGCGGCACAGAAATGCTGTTCACGCACGAGCGCATCTCTTCGGCCGACAGCAGCGCCGGGTACAACCGCGGTTGGGCAAGCTGCTTCGAGAAGCTGAATGCGGCGCTGAGCCGGTAGCCCGAGCCTGCCTGCGCCGCCGGGCCGGAACAGCGGGGGAACAGAGAGCGTGGAGCCGAGGGAGAACAGCCCCGATGCTCCGCGCCCGTGTTTCTGCGGTGCTAAGATCATGAGTGTGCCGGGTCCTGCGCGACGCAATCCCGCCAACCCCGCCAGGTCCGGAAGGAAGCAACGGTAACGGGCCAGTGCGTGTGCAGCAGGTCACCCGGTGCACTAAAGACAGCCGGTAGCCCGTGGCCGGTAGCCAGTAGCTGGCAGCGCGATCGCGCCAGGCTCAGCTCGCATCCTCCTCCAACTGAACCCACCGATTGCGCGCGAATTCGTGCGCGGGTGTGCGAACAAGCGCGACCATCTGCGTTGGTGTGACATCTGAAGGCTGGACGCCGCGACAGGCGCTCTGCGCGGATGGATCGAGCTCGGGCGTACGCGGCACGAGGAGGAGCGATGAGCCTGATCGCGAGCATCGTGTTTCCGGTGGATTTCTCGCCGTCGTGCGTGGCGATGAGCGCCTATGTGAAGCGGGCGGCGGCGATGTTCGGAGCGAAGGTATCGCTGCTGCACGTGTTCGACCCGAGGAGCTACAGCGGGCTGGAACAATCGGTGCGCCCGCTGTCGGAAATCGCCGAGGAGCACGAGGAGATCGCGCGCAAGCGGCTGGAGGATTTTCTGCCCCGGGAGTTTCCGCAGGCGGAAGTGCGGCGGCTGGTCGCGTCCGGGGAACCGGCGGCGGAGATTGCGCGGGCCGTGCGGGACTGCGGATTCGACCTGATCATGATGCCGACGCATGCGGGCAGGTTCCGCCGCATGCTGCTGGGTTCGACGACGGCGAAGGTGCTGAACGAGGCGGATTGTCCGGTAATCACCAGCCGGCACGCGGAGACGGTCGTACCCCGGCCGCTGGAACATCGGGAATGGCTGGTGGCGGTCGGGCTGGGCGAGGAGTCGGAGCGAGTACTGGGGTACGCGCATCAGCTGGCCGTGGCGGCAGGCGCCCATTTGCGGATCATTCACGCGATTCAGTCGGTGGATCCGCGTTTACCGCTGCAGCTCGATCTGGCGGACGAGATTCAGTCGAACGAGCGGCGAGAAGCGCGCGAGCGGATCGACGCACTCCAGCGCAAGGTGGGGACGCAGGCGGCGGTGCGCATCGGAGTTGGTCCGGTCCGGGAGACGCTGGTTGAGCTGGCGCGGCGGTCGGATGCCGATGGCCTGCTGATTGGGCGGAGTTCGCAGCCCGGCGTCCAGGAGCGGCTGCGCGATCTGACGTACGCGATCGTGAGAGATTCACCGTTTCCCGTGGTGAGCGTGTAGGCAGCAGTGCTGCTGGCGGCGAAGGCTCAGGCTGCGCGGGAGAGCGCGGCCTTTTCTTTAGCAGCGGAGCGCGTGCGCAGGCGGTAGAAGCAGAAGGCGATGAGGTTCGAGAGCAGGATCGTGGAGAGGATCTTGGCCGCGTAGGTGCGGGCGTCGACGACGGTGACAAACGGGTACGCGGAGATGAGCAGGCTGAAGAGCGTGGAGAGGAAGCCGACGGCGGAGGTCCACTTGAGCCAGGCGGGCAAAGAGCGGCGGAGGGCGGCGGCTCCGAAGAGGGGAATGCCGAACATCGCGAGGTAGGCGACCTCGTAGTGGGTGAGGCTCGCGTTGGTGAGGAGCTGATAGGCCTCCTGGGCGTGCACGCCGGAGGTGGCGAGCAGGATGAGGCCGAAGGCGATGGCGAAGGTGCAGAGAATAGAGTTGGTGGGTGTGGCGCGGCGCGGGTGCAGGCGCGTGAACCAGGCGGGGACAAGATGGTTCCAGCCGGCGGCCATGGGGAGCCGGGTGACGCCGGTGAAGAGATAGCTGGTGGCGCCGAGCAGGCGGAACTGCAGAAACAGGATGGCGAGGATCGCGGCGAGGTTGGCGATGCCGGAGTTGCCGAGGGTCATGCGCATGGCCTGGGGAATGGGCGCGATGAAGTCGATACGGGCGCGCGGCACCAGCGCCACGATCGTGGCCGTGCCGAGGATGAACATGGCGCAGATCACCGGGGAGGAGATCACAACGGAACGGCCGATGGAGCGCGCCGGGTCGCGGCTTTCTCCGGCGAGGATGGCGATGTATTCGAGGCCGCAGAGAGCGCCGAAGAGCATCTGGCCGAAGAGCGCGAAGGTGCGCATGTCGAGAGGCGGCGCGGCGATGGTGAACGGCGAGTAGTGGATGGGCCGGTGGTGGGCGAAGGCGACCAGCGGCAGCAGAATGAGCGCGCCGAAGACGATGAGAATGGCGATGCCGCCGACGTTGTGAATCCACTTGCCCAGCTCGAGGCCGCGCAGCGCGGCCAGGGTGATGGCAGCGAGCATGAAGAAGACGATGGCGAGCGAGACGATGCGATTTTCGGGGAGCCAGCGGGCGGCGGGGCCGATGAGATAGGAGATCTCGGTGGGCATGGCATAGAGGATGGTCGCGACGACGGCGATGCCGTAGACCCAGAGGTTCCACGCAGTGAGGAAACCGCCGAGATCGCCGAAGGCTTCGCGCGCCCAGACATAGAGGCCGCCCTCCAGCGGCATGGCGCGGTTCAGGCAGATGACCGAGGCGGCCATGGGGACATAGAAGAGCAGCATGGCGGCGACCCAGGTGAGGGATTGCGCGGGGCCGAGGCCGCCGGCGACCCCGACCCAGGAGGTGCCGACGACGCAGAGAATCTGGGCGAGGACGAGGTCGCCGAGACCGAGCGCGCGGTGCAGGCGGGGTGCGGGCTCGGAGCCTGGCGCGGCCGGCTGGGGCATGGTTCAGCCATGGTCGCACAGAAAGGCAGGAGACAGGAGCCAGGAAACGGGAGATCAGCGATCCGTCTCGGAGCCGGCGCCGATCAGGATCAGCGAGCGCTGGACGAAAGGCGACCAGATCAGCAGGGCGGTGCAGGCGAGGGCAAGTCCGACGTTGATATGGTGCAGGAGCAGGAAGGGCGAGAGCGACCAGAGAATGTCGAAGGGCAGCAGAAAGGGCCAGAGGCGGAGGTATTTGTCGCGCAGGCGCGGGGCGCGGAAGACGACGGCGCAGAACAGAAACGCGCGGACGGGGATCAGGACCGCTGCGGTGACGATCAGGATCGTGAACACGAGAATCGGGTGGGTGAGCGGCGCGAGCAGATCCTGAATCTCGGCGAGGTTGGCGAGCGCTCCGATGTAGAAGCCGAGGTACATGAGCTGGAAGCCGAGGAAGAGATTGCGCGGGATCGGGTAGGGAATCTTCGGCAGTTCCTCCGGAGTGGCCAGCAGGCGAAGGGGATCGGCGGGGTCGAGTTCGCAGGCGCAGTCCGGTGGCGACGCAGGCTGCAGATCGGCCGTGGGCGCAGGGTCGGCGGGCTGGCCATCGCTGGCGATGCGCTCGAGGTCCATGCGCTGGGCCGCGATCCGTTCCACCGGGGCAACGAAGCGATAGCCGCGGCGGGCGAGAGTTTCGATGAAGCGGGGACTCGTGGCGGAGTCGCCGAGAGCCTCGCGGATACGGTTGACGGCGGAGTGGACGCCATGGTCGGCGTCGACGTAGACGCCGCGGGGCCAGAGGGTGTGGGCGATTTCATCGCGGGTGAGGAGTTCGCCGGGGCGTTCGAGCAGCAGGCAAAGAACCTGGAAGGGCTGCGCGTTGAGGCGGAGCCGGATGCCCTGGCGGCGCAGCTCGCCGGTGACGGCGTCGGCCTCGAAGGCTCCGAAACGATAGCGTCGCGGGTCGGCTGGATCTGCGCCGGGCATCTCGTTGACGAGTGTAGTCGATGGCGGCGGACTTTCCGGCGTTTTGCGCGATGGAGAACTCGGGAGAAGTCGCGTGGCTGCAGCGGGTTGCGCGGTGAGAAACATTCCTGTAACCAGCGAGGAACGGTGCATTGTGCCAGGGGGCGGGAAGGCGCAGGGTGAGGGCATGCAGAGGGTTGTGATGAGTCTTGGCGTGATTGGCGGGCTGGTGCTGGCGAGTTTCGCGCCGGGAAAGATGCTGGGGGAGGCTCCGGCGCCGGCGGGGGCGGCGTTCGATCGCTATGCGGGGACGGTCGAGGCAAGGCTGGCCGTGGAACATCGTGCCGGCAGGCTGGCTGGCGTGGCGGGAACCCCGGAGGGAGAGTCGCGGATGCGCCGGGGGGAACGGATCATCGAGCCACTTCGGGCGCCGGAGGTTCCCGGCGCGATGCTGCACGACTGGCGCGGGTCGGCCTTCGCGCCCGGAGCCAGGGCGGCGGACTTTGAGTCGCTGCTGCGGAACTTCGACGCCTACCCGCAGGTGTTTGCGCCGCAGGTGCTGCAGGCGCGGACGCTGGCGGCCGATGGCGATCACGTGCAGGGATGGATGCGCGTGCGGCAGAAGCACGTCATCACCGTGGTCCTGGACACCACCTATGACGTGCAGTTCGCGCGTCTCGATGCCGGGGATGGGTGGAGCGCGTCGCGCAGCACGCGGGTCGATGAGATCGCGGATGCGGGAACAAGCCGGGAGCGCCGGCTGGGGCCGCAGGAGGAGCACGGGTTTCTTTGGCGGATCGACACGTACTGGACATGGCAGGAGCGCGACGGCGGGCTGTACCTGCAGGTGGAGTCTGTCTCGCTGACGCGCGCAATTCCTGCGGGCCTCGGGTGGATCGTGGGGCCGTTTGTGGAGAGCGTGCCGCGGGAGTCGCTGGAATTCACGCTGCAGGCGGCGGTGCAGGCCCTGCGAGTCCGGAGTCAGGAGCCAGGAAACGGGAGACGGGGAACGGGACAGCGATCGGCGGTCCCCGGGGCGGAAAGGTAACAGCGATGAGAACAAATGTAGCTGAAAGGGCGGGGGTGGAATTCAGAGCGGCGACACGGGTGAACCGCTCGCTGACGGCGGAAGCGGAGCGGCGCGCGCTGGTGTGGATGGCGGAGCGGGCGCCGCGGTGGGTGACGTCGGATGGACTGACGGCGCTGGGGCTGAGCGCGCAGATCGCCGCTGGCGCCTGCTATGCAGTCGCTCGCTGGGACCGGCGCGCGCTGTGGCTCGCGATCGTGTGCATCGCGCTGAACTGGCTGGGCGACAGCCTGGACGGAACGCTGGCGCGGGTGCGGCGCCAGCAGAGGCCGCGCTACGGGTTCTACGCGGATCATGTGGTGGACATCTTCGGGTCGGCGGCGTTGCTGAGTGGGCTGGCGGTGTCCGGTCTGGTGCACGGATGGGTCGCCGCGGCCTTGCTGGTGACGTTTCTGCTGCTGGCGGGAGAGAGCTATCTGGCGACCTATACGCTCGGTCGGTTCGAGATGTCGCAGGGATGGTTCGGGCCGACGGAGCTGCGAATGCTGCTGATCGCGGCGAACCTGCGTCTGCTGCAGAACCCGTATGCCACGGTCTTCGGGCACAGGTGGCTGTTGCTCGATGTGGGTGGCGCGATCGGGGCAGCGGCGATGCTGACGATGGCGGTGGTGGTGACGGCGCGGCACACGGCGCAGCTGTATCGGGAAGAAAGGGTGAGCAGGAAAGAGTGAACAGTGATGAGTGAACCGTGAAGTGAACCGGCATACAGGAGACAGGAGCGATGGACGACAGGAGCGTCCCGGTCGCAGCCACGCTGGTGCGCTGGGTGAAGTTCAATGCAGTGGGGGCGGCGGGATTCATCCTGCAGATCGGCGTGCTTGCCGGGCTGAACCGCGTGACGGCGCATTATCTGGTCGCGACAGCGGCGGCGGTCGAGATCGCGCTGCTGCACAACTTTGCCTGGCATGTGCGGTACACGTGGCGGGATCGTGCCGCGGCCGGAGGGAACTGGGGGAGGCTCGCGCGGTTCCACCTGTCCAACGGAGCGGTGTCGATGGGGGGAAACCTGGCGCTCATGCCGGTGCTGGTGGGAGGCGCGGGCATGCCCGTGGCCGCAGCGGACGCGATCGCGATCCTGGTGTGCTCGGTGGTGAATTTCGGGCTGGGCGATGGGTGGGTGTTTCAGGAGCAGGGAACGGGGCGCCGGGCTCAGCGTTCAGACCGGTGAACCCGGGGCTGAATCAGGCGATGCTGCGCAGCGGAGGGGCGGCCCGGGGGCAGGTTCACCGCTTCTAATCGGCGCCCTGGTATTTCACGCTGCAGCCGTAGGGGCGCGTGTAGGTGACGGCGACGGGCTGGCCGGCCATGGCTTCGGTGAGGGCCTCGGTGACGTAGTTCTTCGAGTGCGGGATGTCGGAGACGTCGGT
>DATJNE010000032.1:0-28896 GCA_035508305.1 Acidobacteriaceae bacterium
CGTGGGGCGACGTGAAAAGCATTAACTGGAAAAACGGCGGCTTCGATGTTCAGGGCTGGTTGACCTTCCCGCAGCCTTACGATCCGTCGAAACATTATCCGATGGTGGTGGTAGTTCATGGCGGCCCGGCATCGGGCGTGAAGGCGAGCTGGCCGCGTCCGGGATTGCCGTTCCAGCTTCTTTCCGCGCAGGGCTATTTTGTCTTTGAGGCGAATCCGCGAGGCAGCTATGGCGAAGGCGAAGCGTTTACGCGCGCCAATGCGAAGGATTTCGGGTATGGGGATCTGAAGGACATTCTCGCGGGAGTGGACACGGTGGTGAAGAATTATCCCGTGGATGACGATCGCGTGGGCATTGGCGGTTGGAGCTACGGCGGGTACATGACGATGTGGACCGTGACGCAGACCGATCGTTTTCGCGCGGCTTTTGCGGGCGCGGGGATTGCAAATTGGCAAAGCTACTACGGCGAGAACGGCATCGATCAGTGGATGATTCCGTATTTCGGCGCGTCGGTGTACGACGATCCGGCGGTGTACGCGAAGATGTCGGCGATTAACTACATCAAAAACGTGACGACGCCAACGCTGGCAGTGGTCGGCGATCACGACGGGGAGTGCCCGGCGCCGCAGTCGTTCGAGTTCTGGCACGCACTGCACGACCTGGGAAAGACCACGGAGCTGGTGGTGTATCCCAACGAAGGGCACGGCTTCGTGAACCCGCAGCATCGACGGGATGTGCTGGAGCGAGCGCTGGGATGGTTTGAGGAATACATGCCGGCGACGGGCACAGAAAGCATGGCGGCGGGATCGGAGTAGAAGACGATCGCGGAATGCTAACGAAACCCCCTGTAGGGCGTCTCCTCAGAACCGGATCTCTCTTTGCCAGGACGGCTCGATTCCCGGGGTCTTCGCGCTGTGCTGGCCGCTTCTCCTTTGTTATTCTGAAACGCACGCGGAATTTTCTGGTGTTTGGACCGTCTGGGTGGCTGGACCGCTCAGGCGGGGAGGTTTCATGCGGCGGTTGCTTGCTTTTGTAGTTCTGGTGGCTTTTTCGCTTCCGGTGGGTCTTTCTATCACGGGCTGCGGCCACAATCCCAACAATTACTGCATCAAGAACGGGCACGCGTACGGCATCACGACCAGCCAGGTCGTGTACGTGACGCTGGGGCCGGAGGTGACAGGGCTCTCCCTGGCGTGGGGCCAGACCGGCTCGCTGAGCGCTCCGCAGGCGTTCAACTGCAACGGCGGCGCGGCCAGCGTGTCCCATTACACCTACTCGAGCTCCAACCTGCTGCTGGCTGACATCTCGCCCACGGGCACCATCTGCGCGGGGACGTGGAATCGCAACAGCCCCGGCGGGGTTTCCAATTTCACCATCTGCACGCCACCGTCCGGGTCTTCGCTCTCGGCCTTTAACGGCTGCACGTCCACTTCCTGCGGGACCGTGCAGATCACGGCTTCCGGAGCCGGGGTGACGAGCAATCCGGTGAACGTATTCATCCACCCGCCGATCACGTCCATCACCATTCCGCAGCAGCAGGCCTGCACGTCGCAGGGAGCGACCCTTTCCGGCTCCCTGCTGGCGGAGACGACGGTAACCGGACCTGGCGGCGTGACCCTGTGCAGCCCCAGCACCACCGCCTGCACCAGCGCCAGTGCGAATCTGGGAACGATCACGTACAACCCGGTGACGACGACCGTCGTGACCATCGACAACACGACGAACCCGCCGACCTCCAATCCGGTGACAGGCAGCGG
Organism: Acidobacteriaceae bacterium; assembly: GCA_035508305.1. Classification (GTDB taxonomy): domain Bacteria; phylum Acidobacteriota; class Terriglobia; order Terriglobales; family Acidobacteriaceae; genus Palsa-343. The sequence continues at coordinate 1,758 of DATJNE010000032.1, forward strand.
CAGCAGCTCGACCTCCAATCCCAACGGCGTCGCAACGGCGAACCTTCCCGGATCGACGGTGATCAATGCCACGACCTCCGAGGTAACGTCGGCGGCGGGATTCTTCTCAACCTGCCCGCCGGCGAGTATTGCGCTGAACATCAACGGCTCGACGTCGGGAACCGTGACGGCCAGTTCTCCGCAAACGGTGGTCTCGACGGTGACCGATACCAATAACAATGTGATTACAGGCCTGCCTCTGGTCTATGCGTCAACCGAGCCGCAGAACCTCAGCGTCAGCAGTACGGGCCTGGTCACGGCGCTCTTCCCCAGTCATGCCACGGTGACCGCGGTCTGCCAGCCGCCCAGCTGCAATCCGGCGCCGGTGAATCTCATCGGGAGCCTGGGCAACGGAATGCCTGTCGTGGGCAACCGCGTCAACATCAGCTCGCCGGGCCGCAGCAGCAACAAGATCTGGTTCGGTTCCTCACAGTCCCCGTATTTCTCCGAAGTCGACCTCACCACGGGCGGCGCCGCTTCGCCGATCCGGCTGCCCTACACGCCGAATTCCATGGTGATGGATCAGGCGGGCGACACCCTTTTCTTCGGCAGTTATCACGAGCTGATGACCTACAGCACCACCAACAACTCCCTCTCGAAGGAGGTCACGACCGTGCCTGGGGTCGTGCTGGCAGTTTCGCCGACCGGCTCGACGGCGGTGATCAACGATCAGCTGCGCCAGGTGCTCTATCTGTACAGCGTGACCGCCGGCACCTTTACCAGCATTGGCGGCATTGGATTCCGGGCGCAGTATTCGCCGGACGGAACCACGGTCTATATCGTCGGCATCAACCCCGCGACGGGGCAGAACACGCTGTTCGTGAACAGCGCGAGCACCGGCTGGTCGAGCTATCCGCTGACCAACCAACCCACCTACAGCTGTCAGCTGGAAGCGGCGGGCACGACTGCGGTTCCCGCGTATAACCCTGCCTGGGATCCCTTCTGCGGGCCGGCGCTGACGATTACCGTGCCCAGCGTGGCGGCGTTCCTGAGCGGCAACTCGACGGCGGCCAACAGCTATTGCCCGAATACCAACGCCAATCCGCCCTACTATCCGCCGGCCGGCGATACGGGCGTGACCACGACGCAGCTGACGGCGACGGCGGACGGGAATCACGTCCTGGGCGCCGACAACACAACCTTCTCGGACATCCTCCTGGGTTCGACCTCGGGAGCGCCAACCGGCGTTCCTACCGGCGCCTGTCCGTCGTATTCCGGAGCAGCCCTGACGCTGACCACAGATCCTCTCAGCGCCACGCTGCCCGTTGCGGCGACAGAAATCGACCAGGTTGTGTCATCTCCCGACTCTTCGGTCGCGTTCGTGACGTACAACGCGAGCGGAGCGACAGGTCTGCTGCCGTATTATCAGCCGCTGAACACCGGGGCTTTCGGCACACTGGCAACGGTCCAGCTCTCGTCGGGAGCGCAGGCGCCGGTCGCTGGAGTCTTCAGCCCCGATGGCTCGATCTTCTTCACCAGCACCAGCGGCGACAACCTGGTGCACATGGTCGATACGAGTACGCTGACCGACACGCAGACCCTGAATCCGAACCTGGTGAACGGCAGCGGCGTCGCGGTGCCGGCGCAGTTTCTGGCCGTAAAGAGCCGCCCGACCACGTAAAGACAGGGCCCGAAGCACAGGGCCCGAAGCACAGGGCCCGAAGCACAGCGAACCGGATGGGGGCGCTGGTCACGAAGACCGGCGCCCCTTCGTGTCTTACACTAAGACCGATGTCGCGTGTCGCCATCATCTCGAAGCCGCAGAAGGAAGAATTGCGCCACCTGCTGCCGGAGCTGGTGCTGTGGCTGAAGGCGCACGGACATGAGCCCCTGCTCGATCCGGTCAGCGCCAACTATGTCACGGACGGGCCGGTCCACGCGCGGCCCGAGCTCTCTGTTCTGAACCCGGAGCTGGTTGTTGTGCTCGGCGGGGACGGCACACTGCTGGCGGCGGCGCGGGTGTTTGCGCGCACCGGTGTGCCCATCCTGAGCGTCAACCTCGGCGCTCTCGGCTTCCTGACCGAAGTCCGGCTGGCCGACATCTACACGCACCTCGAAGCGTGGGCTCATGGCGCATGCTGCATCGAGTCGCGCACCATGCTGCACAGCGAGTTGTGGCGCGAGGGGAAGGTTCACTGCGAGCACGAGGCGCTGAACGACGTCGTCGTCGCCAAAGGTGCGATCGCGCGCATGGGACAGTTTGCGGTCGAGGTCGATGGCCAGCTGGCGGCGAGTTTTCGCGCCGACGGGGTGATTGTCAGCACGCCGACGGGTTCGACCGCGTATTCTCTGGCCGCCGGCGGTCCGGTGATGGTGCCCCGCGTCGACGCCCTTGTGGTCACGCCGATCTGTCCACACCAGCTCACACTGCGGCCGATGGTGCTGCCCGGCGCTTCGCGCATCCTGGTGCGGATCGAGGGGATTCCCGATCAGACGTACCTGACGGTCGATGGTCAGGAAGTGATCGATCTGCGCATTGGGGATGAGCTGCACTGCGGAAAGTCGGAGCAGTGCGTGAAGCTGATTCGGCTGGGCGAGAACGGCTTCTTCGATGTGCTGCGCTCGAAGCTGAAGTGGGGTGAGAAATAGAGGCCGGAAGCGGCGAGCCGTGTGGCCGCGGCTCCCTGCATGCCGCTTCTAGTGTTTGGTCAGTTCCTGGAGCAGCTGGGCTGCTTTGGAACTGAGGTTGGTAGCGCCGTCGAGATCGTCCGCCTTCAGCGCGTCGCGGGCGCGGGCGATGTAGGAACGGATCAGGACGACGGTTTTCTGCTCCTCGGAGCTAAGGGATCTCTTGATCGCATTCAAACCGTTCTCCGTAGCGTCGATCTGCTCAGAAACCGAGTGGCGATCGGCAGCATCGGAATTGTTCGGCGTCGAGAGTTGCCCGAGGGGCGTCATCTCCGGCGGCTGGGAAGCCGCCACCTGAGGAGATTCTGCGGAGGTTTGCGCGGGCGCACTCTTCGCGGCCTCCTCCGGCGTGGGTCGCGCGTGATGTTTTGGTGGGTGGTGCGGCTGTTCGGTGGCGACCTCGGTCTTTTCTTCTGGCGGGGTCGTGGCATCCAGCTTTACGGTCTGCCGGATAACGCCGGGAAAGGCCGGGGGAACGGCCGGCAGAGCCGCAGCCATGCGCGAGGGAGGCAACTGGGGCGCTTCGGCCTCAGCAGGCACGACGAGCTTCGATGCGTTCCGGCCGCATCCTGTCAGCAGCGCCAGCGACAAGGCCAGAGCCGCGAACAACTTTCCGGAACTCATGGTCCGGACCTTTCTGGTTGGGTCTCACCACCCTGGCGAGCAAGCTCGCTGGGAATCGCGTGCCCGGCTAATTCCGGAACGACGCGCTGTCCCGAACCGGCAGAAATAATCAACGGGAGCCGCAGTACAAAGGTTGTTCCGCTCCCAGCCTTCGATTCTACGTCAATTTGGCCATGATGCATTTGCACAATGCGGTAGGTCATGGCCAAACCAATGCCGCTGCCTTCCTTTTTGGTGGTGAAGTAGAGGTCGAAGATGCGGGCCCGGATGTCGTCGGGGATGCCTTCCCCGTGATCCCGGATGCGGATATAGGCCCAGCGGTTGTCTTCGGTAACGCGGACTTCCAGCAGGCCTCCGGTGGCCATGGCCTGGGCCCCGTTGAGCACGACATTGAGCAGAGCCTGTTCCAGCAGATCGGCATCGACGCGGCAGGGCACCGGCCGGGGCGGGGACTGGCTTTCCACGATGACCCCGCGGGTTTCCAGCTCGGCTGAGGCGAGCATGAGCACGCTGGAAACCACCGAGCGCAGATCCTGATCCTTGAGCTGCAGCTCGACGGGACGGGAGAAATCCACCAGGGTCTGGACGACCCGGTCGAGGCGGCGGATCTCGCTCTGGATGATGTCGAGGTGGCGCAGCGCGTCGCCCCCGACCTGGACTTTGTTGCGCAGCAGTTCCAGGTGGACAACGATAGCGTTGATGGGGTTCTTCACCTCATGCCCGACGCCGGCGGTCAGGCGGCCGATGGAAGCCATGCGCCGGGAAACCTCGAGCTCGGTTTCGATCTCGCGCACGGATTCCAGATCGTGGATGGTCAGCAGGGCTCCCAGCGAGTGACGGTCGCGCGATTGCGCGTCGTGGATGAAGTCGAGGGAGACCTCCACGTGGCGGCCGGTTTCGGTGGTGACCTCTTCCTGGACGATGGACATGCCCCCTTCGAAGGCATCACGTACCAGACGCCCGAGGCGGGTGTTGCGGTCGAAGATCTCGCGGACTTCGGCGCCGAAGATACGCTCGCGGCCAATGTTGAGGAAGCGCTCGCACGCGCTGGACACCAGGACAGCGCGGGCGTCGCGGGTGAAGAGCATGACGCCATCCTGGAGGTTGGACAGGATCTGATCGAGGTTCTCGCGCAGGGCAGAGAAGACTTCCTCGACGTTGCGGATGCGCTGCCCGAGGCGTTCGATCTTGCCTGAAACCTGGGCGACGGTATCGCCGCTGCTGCGCCGCGACTCGGCTGGGGTCGCCGGAGCGGGGCCGGGCAACTCCGGCTCGGCCGGTCGGCGCACATCGCGCGTCGCGGCGGTATCGTGCAGTTCCTCCTGAGCCGTCAGGGTATCGAGGCGCTGGCTGATCTGCTCGATAGGCTGGAGAGCCAGGTTGGCGACGAAGGCGGCGACGATCATGGAGATGATCATGGCCAGGCCCATGAAGCTGAACGCCTCGATCAGCCAGGGTTTGAAGGCCGAGCCGAGAAAGGTGGTGCGGATGCCGATGCGGATGGTGAGGAAAGGCTGGTCGTTGCGATCGAGGCCGAGCGAGACGTTATAAACCTGAGGTGGTCCGAAGACGATTTTGAGGGTGCGGATGGGAGACTGATGCAGCAGGACCGAGTAGTCGGGACGGCTCGGCAAAACCGTGTCGTCGAGGGTCGAATCGGGCACGGCGATGATGGCGCGGTTCTGGCGGTCGACGATGGCGACGTCGAGGACCGTGGGGGAATAGTTGACGATCGACGTCATCAGGTCGTTGAGGCCCCGGTCGCTGCGGAGAGAATCGGCGACGGCGGCGCGCACGGCTACCGGATCGTTAGGGTCGAAGTGGCGATTGCGCAGGCCGTTATCGAGAGCCTGGCGCATCTGAAACAGGACGTTGTGGGCGAGATAATCGGTCGTCGACCAGGACTGCTGGATATGCTGCTGGAGCAACTGGCTGAGCCAGATCCAGGAGAAAACCACCACCACGCAAAAGACGAGTCCGGTGATGGCAAGGACGAGTTTGGTCTTGAGGCGCATGGTCGGGGGGACGCGCTCAACGTTGAAGGATCGGTAAATGGAGCATACCCAGGATGTTCCCTGGCTGCCACATTATTCTTCAATCTTCCAGCGCGCCCGCAGCGGCATTGGTATTTCCGTATTCACGTAGCTTATTGTGTAACGTTTTCAGGCTGATGCCCAGGATTTCGGCGGCGCGCGTTTTGTTGTTGTGCGTCGATTCGAGCGTCTTGAAAATGAGCATGCGCTCGGCATCGTCGACGGTTGCGCCCACCTCGAGCTGGATAGCGTTGGGAGGCAGTTCGCTCACGGCACGGACCGGTTTGGTGCCAAAGCCGGGCGGAAGATGGCGCGACTGGAGCTGGCCTTCGCCGCAGAGGACGACGGCACGCTCGATCGTGTTGCGGAGCTCGCGGACATTGCCGGGCCAGTCGTGGGCGACGAGGCGGGCCAGCATCTCGCTGTCGATGCCGGAGACCTTGCGCTGGTGCTTCTGATTCATGTCGTCAATCATGGCATCGGCGATGGCGGGGATGTCTTCCTTGTGTTCGCGCAGCGGCGGCATGTGGATGTTGAAAACATTGAGGCGGTAGAAGAGGTCGCCGCGCAGGTGGCCGTCGGCGACCGCCATTTCCGGATCCTTATTGGTGGCGGCGAGAACGCGGACATCCACGGGCGACTCGATCTTGCTGCCGAGGCGGCGGAGCTTGCGATCCTCGAGCACGCGGAGCAGCTTGGCCTGGGTGGCGACCGGCATCTCGCCGATTTCGTCCAGCAGCAGGGTGCCGTCTTCGGCGAGCTCGAAGCAGCCGGCGCGGCGCTCGACGGCGCCGGTGAAAGCGCCCTTTTCGTGGCCGAAAATCTCGCTTTCGATCAGGGTTTCGGGAATGGCGGCGCAGTTGACGGCGACGAAGGGCTTGGCGCGGCGGGGGCTGAGGTCGTGCAGGGTGCGGGCGACCAGTTCCTTGCCCGTTCCGCTCTCGCCGGTGATGAGGACGGAGACGTTGCTCGGGGCGACGCGCTCGACGAGGGCGAAGACCTCCTGCATCTTCTTCGAAGCGCCGACCAGGGAACCGAGAACGCCGGTTTCGCGCAGCTTGCGGCGGGTGACTTCGAGCTCGCGCTCGGTATCGCGCTGGCGGGCGGCGTTGGTGAGAATGGCGCGCAGGCGGGTGGGATCGACCGGCTTCTGGATGAAGTCGTAAGCGCCGCTCTTCATGGCTTCTACGGCGGATTCGATGGAGCCCTGGGCCGTGAGCATGATGACGGCGACCTTCTCGCTGGACTCGCCAAGGCGGGCGAGAAGCTGGAGGCCGTCCATGCGCGGCATCTTGAGATCGGAAACGATGATGCCGGGCTGCCAGGCGCTGACTTTTTCCAGCGCTTCGAGGCCGTCGCGTGCGGTTTCGGTGCGGTAGCCCCATCCGGAAACGAGTTCGGCCAGGCCCGACAGGGCATGCGGCTCGTCTTCGACGATGAGGACTTTTTCCTGGGTGCTCATGTGCGGGGGATCAATCCGGGAGTCACGGTTTGTTGTATCACTTTTGACGCGTTGGGGACCAGCCAGGCGCAGGCGCGAAGCGCAAATGGCGAAGTATTGGGCGACCGAGCTTTCCGCCGGAGAAACGCGCGGAATCGGGGCCTGCGTCCGCTGCTCCGACGTTGCTGATGAGGCGCTGGAATGGTGGCACCCGAGCTTTCAGCCCGGCCGACGAGCCCTGCCCTGGCATCTGCTGCTGGGTGCCTGCGGGGATGTGGCGCGCACGTGGTGTTGTCGGGGTGGTGACGATGCGGAGGGGGCGGGGGTGGGGGTTGCGCTGGCCTGACGGGGTACCCCATCCCCAGGGGATGTGTCGCAAGTAATTGCAGTGGAATGACTTGCAGCGGGGCGTTGGGGACGAGCTGTTTTGCGTTGAAAGTTTCGCGCGCGGAGGCATGAGCTGCTTGCTGTGGGGTGAACCCCCGGGGTCCTTCGTCGCTGCGCTCCGAAAAATGGGGGTGTTCCGGGCGCCCCGGGGAAGCTGCCGGCACCTCAGCGCAGGGGGGTGACGGGTTCGTTCTTTTCTTCTTCGGCGGGGAGGGGGTGGGGATCGACGCCGGTGTGGGGGAGGATTTCGCGGAGCGCCCAGTCGATGCGGGCGACGGCTTCGTCGATCTGGCGGAGCTCGGAGCGGGAGTGGCCGTCAAGGCTGGCGCGGGAGACGATGACCTGCAGGGCGTTGCGGATGTGGTGGTTCATCTGCTCGATGACGGTGGCGCTTTGGCGCTGGCGGCGGAGCTCGCGCTCCTGCTGGCGCTGGATAAGCCACACGAGGAGGGCGGCGAAGAGGCCGAGGAGCAGGTCGTCGATGCGGGTGGTTTCGGCATGGAGGCCAAGGGCGGCGAGCCAGCGGTCGACCAGATCCACGGCCAGGGACATCGCAACGCCGGATAGAACCGTGATCGCGGTGCGGCGCCAGGACATTTTCGTTCTCCTAATTCCTTCGTTTTTGGCCTGTAATGGTTGGACGCAGGAGGGGCCGTGTTCATCAACACGGAAGAGACGGGTGGGGTTGCGGGGCGGGAAGGTGGCCGGGGAAGGGGCGTAGGCCGCCCTCCGGCAAGGATGGCGGGAGCGGAGCTGCGATTGACGAAACGGGGAGCGGACCCTGATACTGGCAGGGATGATTTCCCGTCACGATTGCGCGCTCACGATGGATATGTGTCGGTGTATGCGGGCAGCGACCGTGCGCGGGAGCGAACGAGCAGAGTAGAGCGAGTTCGCAGCAGGTTCCGGCGGCCCACGGTCAGAGACGATCGCGGGCCGTTTGCTTTTGCAGGGTAGAGAGCACAGGTGCAGAGCGAAGAAAAGCGAGTCAGCAGGTTAGCGGAGGGGAGAGGGAGACATGGCGGAAGAACAGAAGCAGCATCTGGCGACACTGGCGGTCCACGGGGGACAGACCCCCGACCCGGCGACGGGTTCGCGCGCGGTTCCGATTTATCAGACGACGTCGTACGTCTTCCAGGACGCGGATCATGCGGCGCGCCTGTTTGGGCTGCAGGAGTTCGGGAACATCTACACGCGGATCATGAACCCGACGACGGATGTGTTCGAGAAGCGCATCGCGGCGCTCGAAGGCGGAGCGGCGGCGCTGGCGACCGCTTCGGGTCAGGCGGCGGAAACGCTGGCGATTTTGACGCTGGCGAATGCGGGCGATGAGATCGTGTCGACGACGTCGCTGTATGGGGGCACATACAACCTGTTCCACTACACGCTGCCGAAGCTGGGCATCGCGGTGAAGTTTGTCGACGCCGATGATTTCGACGGGCTGCGCAAGGCGATCGGGCCGAAGACGCGGGCGGTGTACACGGAGACGCTGGGGAATCCGAAGCTGGATGTTGTCGACGTGGAGGCGATGGCGAAGATCGCGCACGAGAACGGGCTGCCGCTGATGATCGATAACACCAGCGTGACGCCGGTGCTGCTGCGGCCGATCGAGTACGGCGCGGACATCGTGGTGGAGTCGGCGACGAAGTATATTGGCGGGCACGGCAACTCGATTGGCGGCGTGATTGTGGATGCGGGCAAGTTCGACTGGAAGGCGTCGGGGCGGTTTAAGGATTTTGTCGAGCCGGATCCGTCGTATCACGGGCTGTCGTTCACGGATGCGTTTGGGCCGCTGGCCTTTATTCTGAAGGCGCGCGTGCAGGGGCTGCGGGATACGGGCGCGGCGCTGTCGCCGTTCAACGCGTGGCTGTTTTTGCAGGGACTGGAGACACTGCACCTGCGCATGCAGCGGCACTCGGAGAATGCGCTTGCGGTGGCGCAGCACCTGGAGAAACACGCAGGCGTGGAGTGGGTGAATTATCCGGGGCTGCCGTCGAGCAGGTATGCGACGCGGACGAAGAAGTATCTGCCGGAGGGTGCGAGCGGGCTGGTGACGTTCGGGATCCGGGGCGGCTATGACGCGGGCAAGAAGTTCATCAACGCGCTGAAGGTTTTCTCGTTGCTGGCGAATCTGGGGGATGCGAAGTCGCTGGTGATCCATCCGGCGTCGACGACCCACCAGCAGCTGAGCGGCGAGGAGCAGCAGTCGACGGGCGTGACACCGGAGTTGGTGCGGTTGTCGGTGGGGATCGAAGACGTGCGCGATCTGATTGCGGACATCGACCAGGCGCTGGAGGTGGCCGTGCCGAGCCCGGAGCTGGTGGGGGCGAGGTGACGCGCAGCGGCCAACTGTTAGCTGTCAGCGGCCGGATTTCAGCGTAGCGAGCACAAAATGAGTACGGAGGCACAGAGCGCGATCCGAGCGGCGGCGGCGATCCAGCCGGATCTTGAGGGGGACTACGTTATCGACGACGTGGTCGCGCTCGAGAGCGGCGAGGTGCTGGTGCGGCCGACGCAGCGCTATGCGATGTACGGGCGGCTGAACGCCGCGCGGGACAACGCGGTGTTCGTGGCGCATGCGCTCTCGGGAAATGCTGAGGTGGCAACGTGGTGGCCGCAGTTGTTCCGGGGCGCGGAGCCGCTGCTCGATTTGGACCGCGACTGCGTGATCGGGATCAACATCTTCGGCTCGTGCTATGGATCGACGGGACCTGGCAGTGTCGATCCGGAGACGGGGCGGCTCTACGGGCCGACGTTTCCGCTGATCAATGTGCGCGACATGGTGCGGGCGCAGGAGAAGCTGATCACGGCGTTGGGGATCCGGAAGCTGAAGCTGGCGATTGGCGCTTCGATCGGGGGAATGCAGGTGCTCGAGTGGGCGGTGCTGTTTCCGGATCGAGTGACGCGCGCGGTGAGCATCGGAGCGGCGCCGCTGGGGGCGATGGGGCTGGGGCTGAACCATCTGCAGCGGCAGGCGATCATGCTCGATCCGAAGTGGGCGGGCGGGTATTACTCGCCGGACGATGAGCCGCATGGGGGGCTGGCGATCGCGCGCGCGGGGGTGATCAGCTACAAGAGCGTGCCGCTGTTTGAGCAGAGATTTGGTCGGAAGCCGAACCGGACGGGGGAGAATCCGTGGATCTCGACGGCGGCGGGGCAGAATGGGCGGTTCGATGTGGCGGGGTTCCTGGATTATCAGGGGCACAAATTCAACGACCGCTTCGACGCGAACGCGTACATCTCGATCACGCGGGCGATGGATACGTTCGATCCGGTGCGGGCGCACGCGTCGCCGCTGGCGGCGTACAGCCGGATTCAGGCGCACGTGACCATGGTGGGGATATCGACGGACTGGCTGTTTCCGCCCGAGGATGTGCGGTCGATGGCGGTGGTGATGGCGGCGGCGGGAGCGCGGTGCGACTACCGGGAGATGGCGTCGAACCACGGACACGATGCGTTTCTGGCGGAGCCGGAGCACCTGGTGCGGCTGCTGACGCCGGTGTTTGAGTAAAGACCGGGATCAGAGATCGGGAAACAGAGCACAGGGAACAGAGCTCAGGGAGCAGGGATAAAGCGGATTGCGCAGCCTCCGCCGCTGGCCAGGTGGAGGGTGAGCGTGTCGCTGTTGCGGACGGTCTGGCGGCGGATCTCGACATGTTTGGGGTTCTCGCCGGCGTCGGGAGCGTCTTCATAGATTTGTGCGGTATAGGTTCCGTTGCCGAGGAAACCGAGCGGCGCCTGAAGATCGCGGGCCGTCCAGTTGGTGATGCTTCCCAGATACCAGTCGTCGCCGTGGCGGCGCGCGATGGTGACGAATTCTCCAGGTTCGCCGTTGAGGGCGCGGGTGGCGTCCCAGGTGGTGGGCACGTCGCGGATGAACTGGAAACTCGGCTGGCCCGCGTAGGCGGAGGGCGCGTCGGCCACCATGGCGAGCGGTTCCTCGAAGATCACGTAGAGCGCGAGCTGCTGGGCGCGCGTGCCCATCACCATCGGGCTCTTGTCGCGCTGAATGAAGGCTTCGGGCGTCACGTTGTCGAAGCCGCCGGGGGTGTAGTCCATCGGGCCGCTCAGCATGCGGGTGAAGGGGAAGGTGGTGCGGTTCACCGGGCCGTCGCGGCGGCCGGCTTTGTTTTGCTCGAGACCGAGCACCGCCTCGTAATCGAGGACGTTGGGGTAGGTGCGATGGATCCCCCAGGGCTGGGTCGCGCCGTGGAACTCGACCATCAGGTGATGCTCGGCGGCGAGCTTCGCAACAGCGTAGTACCAGCGGATGCCTTCCTGATCGTTGCGCAGAACGAAATCGATCTTCAGCCCGGCCACACCCCACTTCTCATACAGCGGGAACGCCTCCTGCATCTGCGCGGCGACCGATTTCGAATAAAGCCAGATCCAGACCTTCACATTCTTCTTTGCTGCGTAGCGCACGAGTTCGGGAACGTCGACGTTGCCGCGCATCTTCGTGATGTCCTTGCCCGACCATCCGGCGTCGAGCATGAAGTAGGGGAATCCGGACGCGGCAGCGAAGTCGACGTAGTACTCCATGTTGGCGGTCGTATAGGCGGACTGGCCGCTGGGATCCAGATCGCCGCTCCACCAGTCCCAGGAAGCCTTGCCGGGATGAATCCAGCTGGTGTCCGGGATGCGATTCGGCGGGTTCAGATCGGTGAAAAGATTCGACTCGATCAGCGCGGTGGGTTTCGCGGCGAGCAGGATGACGCGCCACGCGGTGTTGTGGGGCAGAGGCGCGTCGACGGCCGGACCATGACCATCGATGGGCGGTGAAATCTTGGTGACGATGTAGTGGCCGATCCAGCTGCCGGCGGGGTTCTCGAGGTACATGGCGGCGTTGCCTTCGAGATCGGCCTCGCCGACCGCGGCCCAGGCGACGCCAGGCATGTGCATGAGCATGGGCGCGCCGTTCAGGATGTGGCTGGGCACGCCGCCCTGGTTGCCGAGCGCGCTCACGGTCGCGGGGATGTACTCGGCCTCGTAGCCGCTCTGATAGTTGGGCAGGCGCAGGGCCCAGGCGTCAGCATCCATTACGGGGCGAAACTCGGTGTCCTCCTGGGTGAGCTGATAACGCGCGAGCGCCGCCTGCTCGGGCACGCGATAGCGAAAGGCCACGCCGGAGTTATACACGCGGGCTTCGATGTCGAAGTTGCGGCCGGGGGCGGCGGTTTCGGCTGCGTGGACGATGAGGCTGTTGTATGGATCGTGAACGGCGGAGGTCTTGCCGGCAAGGAGCGTGTAGTCGTCGACGCCGGACCCGGGGGTTGTACCGGCGATGTGCACGGCGGCGCCGAGTGGCGGCTGATTGGCGAGTTCGAGTTTGAGGGCGGAGTTCTCGAAGGCCTGTTTTCCCTCGAAGTCGATGGAATAGACCAGCTGGCCGTTGGGCGCGGTTGCGTCCTTGTCCGGCGTTATCGCGAAGTGCAGGACGATGCGGTGGTCGGGCGAGCTCACTTCCAGGGTCTGCGCGGGAAGGGATGCAGCGCTGAGCAGAGCGAGGCAGCCCGGGAAAGCCCAGGCAGCCGTTTTCCATTGCATCGTCGGTTTTCCAAGGAACAACACGAGGCCCTCCGCGTTTGCGCGATGAGAAGCTGCGCCCGGGCGTGTCCGCCGGGCACAACAGAAAATGTACTCCGATGGGAGGGGGAAAAAGCCGCAGATCGCGCACGTGGAGAAAACACAAAAGGGCACGCCTGGCAGAGGGATCCGCTTCGCTCAGAAGCGGAAGGAGCCGCCCAGACTGAGGGTGCGGTTGGCGGAGCCGGTGCCGAAGGTGCTGGCGAGCGCGGTCGACTGGCCGAAGAGTGGGGAGCCGAGGACGCCGACGGGCTGGGCGAGGTTCACGTGGTTGAGGACATTGTTGCCGGCGATGAAGAGGCTGAGATTGTATTTGCGCTCGATGTGCGGTTTCTTCAGGGCGCCCGGAGGTTTTGCGCCGGGGGGCGGCGGCGCGGGAGTTTCTTGGGGAAGCGGCCGGCCGAAGTTGAAGTTCTTCTGCGCGCGCATGTTGAAGACGACGGTATTGGGGCCGTTGGCGTAGTTGATGGGGATGGTGGTCTGGCCGGGGATGGGATCGGTATCGAAGGTGCCCCATTTGGTGACGACGACGGAGGGGCGGGTGAGATCGGTGGCAAAGGTGGGGCGGTCGTTGAACTGGTTATCGCCGTTGAGATCCTGACCGACGACGATGTTGAAGGGCTCGCTGGACTGGTAGATGAAGAAGGGGTTGAGGGAAAATCCGCGCCAGACGTGCCACCAGCCGCCGAAGAAGAGGCGCTGCCGATAGTCGTTGGAGGCGCGGCCCCAGTCCTGGTGGAGGTCGTAGCCGTTGGACGGGAAGCTGCCGATGCCGGAGGTGTCGGCGTGGGCGGTGCCCAGCATGTAGTTCGAATAGATGCCGAGGAAGTGGGTGTGGAGGTTGGCGTTGACGCGCAGGAAGTGGCGGACGTTGTCGCCTTCGGACTCGTATTCGTAGATGTTTTGATCGGTGCCGAGGGGGCGGACGCCGCTGGTGGGATCGTCGGGATTGTAAGTGCCGGGGAGGGGTGCGTTGATATTGCGGGTGAGGAAGAGATGCACGCCGTGGGTGAACTGGTAGGTGGTGGAGATCTGGCCGATGTGGCCGATGGGTTTGTCGACGCCGATGGAGGCCATCATGAGGTAGGGCGCACGGAGATCGGGACCGACGCGGAAGATGGCGGCGGCGTTGGTGGGAGCGCCGGCGCAGTCGGAAGGATTGCTGGAACAGGTGTCGGGGTAGAAGTCGGGATCGGTGACGATCTGTTCCTGTTCGGCGATGCCGTTCTGGCGCTGGGCTTCAAGGACATTGCCTGAGGGGAAGCGCTGGTAGAAGAGGCCGAAGCCGGAGCGGATGACGGCGAGGGGCGGCTTGTTTTTGGGTCCGTTGATGGCCCAGGAGGCGCCGAGACGCGGGGCGAAGTCGGCGTGGTCGGGCATGCCGGTCTGGGTCTCAAAGCGCAGGCCGTAGCTGAGAGTGACGTTGGGTTTGATCTTGTAGTTGTCCTCGGCGTAGAGGCCGGCGTCGAAGACGCTGACGACGAGGCCGGGGGCGCCGGTGGTCTGGGCGAAGAGGCTGGCGCCGCCGCCGGCGGCGCGAATCTGGGCGGGAGTCCATCCCTGGGCGAGACCCTGCTCGGTAATCTGGTAGGCGCTGAGCGAAGAGAACGTGTACTGGCCGTTGAAATTGGAGGTGGAGGTGTTGGCGTCGCGGACGTCGCGGAGGCGGGCGCCGAAGTCGATGGTGTGTTTGCCGTGCGAGGTCTGCGCGTAGTTCTGGAACTCGTAGTGGTCCTGCGCGTCGTGTCCATAGCCGATGTTGGGACCGCCGCCGGTGAATCCGCCCTGGACGACGAGGGTGGGGGCAAAGCTCTGCGGGGTCTGGAGGCTGCGATCGCGGATGTACTGGAAGCGGATTTCGTTGAGAAAGTTGGCGCTCCAGGCCTGGGAGTCGCTGAGCTGGAGGACCTGTTCGGTGTTGTCGTTGTTGTAGGCCTGGGAGGCGAGGGCGAACTGGCCGACGCCGGCGTTGGTCTGGTTCCAGATGGAGAGGTGGTAGCGGGCGCTGAGGGTCTGGACCTTGCCGGCCTGGAGATCGTAGCGGGTGGAGAAATCGTAGCTGTCGGTGCTGCGGGGGAAGACCTGGGTGAAGGGGGTCTGGTTGAGGCTCGAGTCGAGGACGAAGGCGTTCACGATGGAGTCGTCGGAGGAGCCCTCGTGCCAGAGCTCGATGAAGACAGAGGAATTTTTGCTGACGGGGCCGTCGATGTCGGTCCACAGCTCAACGGAGTGGTAAGGGGGCTGGGTGGAGACAAAGGGATTGCGGGAATTGAAGCTGGAGTCGTTGTCCTCGGTCCAGAGGTCGGCGTGCCATTTGTCGGAGCCGGGCTTGGTGAAGATCTCGATCCGGCCGAAGCCGATCTCGTCGTACTGGGCCGAATAGGGGTTCTGGTTCATGCGGATTTCGCGGATCGCCGATTTGGGGGGAAGGCGTCCGCCGGAGAATCCGTCGATGTAGAACTGGGTGCCGGCGTCGGGATCGGAGCCGGCGATGGCCTGGAGCTGCTCCTGGAGCTCGTCGGGATCGTCGGAGAGGGCGTCAAGGTCGGCCCCTTTCATGACGATGGCGCTGGCGTTCTTGTCAGGGCTGGAGTCGATGGCGTTGGCGTTGACGGTGACCTGCTGCTGCTGCACCTCGATGACGAGGGTGAGGGTGAGGGTGCGGGCCTGGCCGGGGCGCAGCACGACGCGGTTGAGACGGAGGGACTGGAAGCCCGGGGCGCTGGCGGAGATCGTCCAGACGCCGGGCGCGAGGCCACGGATGGCGAAATTGCCGGAGCTGTCGGAGGTGGCGGCGAGGGAGTTGGAGGTGGTTCCGGGAGGAGCGAGCGTGATCGTGGCGCCGGGGATGACGGCGCCGGTGGGATCGACGACGGTGCCGGAGAGGGCGGCGGTGGCCTGGGGATTCTGTCCGGGTTTCGCGGCGGGAGGCGCGGAAGACTGAGCGAGGGCGGCCTGGGGCGCGGAGATGAGAATCAGAAGCGGGGCAGGAACGATGGCAGAAACCAGGCAGAGTCGCCGGAGATGGCGAAACGACAGCATGAGAGCGCACTTCTCCTCGGTACTGGATCGGGAAAGTTCAGCAACGCAAAGATTTCACTCGTGAAAGAACAGAGTAACAGGGGGAGCGTTGCGGAGCGGCGAAGCACCGCGCGGTCTGACATGCCGCGTTGATCATGTAGACGGACCAGAGGAGAAAAGCGTTCGGGGGCGGAGAAGAAAAGCGGGCCAGGGGCGAGGGGTGAGTGTCTTATAGGGCAGAGCCGTGCCGCTTCAAAACAGGTCGATGCACGGGCTCATTCGTAGCGGATCGCCTGGACGGGGTCGAGGCGGGCGGCGCGGCGTGCCGGGAGCCAGCAGGCGACGAGTCCGACGAGCGCGAGGACCAGGGCGACCGCGACGAAGCCGGCCGGGTCAGTGGGGGAGACGCCGATGGGCAGGCTGGCCATGAGTCGCGCGGCGGGAAAGGCGGCGGCGAGTCCGAGGGCGAGGCCGATGCCGATCTGCCAGAGTCCGCGGCGCATAACGAGGAGCAGGATGTTGCGCAGGCTGGCGCCGAGGGCGATGCGGACGCCGATTTCCTGGGTGCGGCGGGTGGTGGCCTGGGCGAGCACGGCGTAGATGCCGACGGCGGCCATGAGCAGGGCGATGAAGGCGAATCCCATAAAGATTTTGCTGAAGAGGTGGAGATACCAGGTCTGGTGTTCGATGGCCTGGTTGAGGATGTAGACGTCGCGCAGAGGCAGGTCCTGATCGAGGCTCTGGACGGCGGCGCGCACGGAGCCGGCGGGGTTGGCGGTGGACTCGACGACGAGCGAGGTGCCGCCCCAGTCTTCCTGCTGGAGGGGGACGAAGAAGAGCGGCTTGGGATCCTGCTCGGTCAGGTCCTGAGTAAGGTTGGCAGTGACGCCGATGACGGTGATCCACGGCCCCGGTTGGCCCTGATCGTCGTCGATGCGGAAGCGCTTGCCGAGAGCCGACTGGCCGGGCCAGAAACGTGCGGCGGCTTCGCGGGTGAGGATGGCGGCCTGGTGGTTCACGGCGCCGTCGAGGGCATCGAAGTCGCGGCCCAGGAGCAACGGGAGACGGATGGTGGAGAAGTAGCCGGGCGACGCTGTGATATAGGAGGCGACGGGACGATGCGCGGGGTTGTTGACGCGCTGGTGTTCGATTTCGATGGAGTTCTCCGCGGAACCGAGGCCGGGCGGGTTGGAGGTGAGAGCGGCGCTGGTGATACCGGGCAGAGCGCGCAGGCGCGGGAGAAGCTGGTCGTAGAAACGCTGGCGGGCGGCGATGTCCGGGTAATTGTCGTGGGGAAGCTGGAGGCGGGCGACCATGAGCTGGCGCGCAGGGACCGCATGGTTGGAGTCGAGCGCTTTGACGAGGCTGTGGACGAAGACGCCGGCGCCGGTGAGGAGCACGAGGGTGAGCGCGAACTGGAAGACGACGAGGACCGCAGCGAGTTTGCCTCCACGATGGCGGCCGATGCTGCGCGCGCCTTCCTGCAGGACCTGATTGAGGTCGGGGCGCGCGGAGCGCAGGGCGGGCGCGATGCCGAAGAGAAGGCCGCTGAGGATGCAGAGGGCGGCGAAGTAACCGAAGACGGAGTAGTTCATGGTGAACTGCACCCAGTAGGGGCGGCCGACATTTGAAGTGGCGAGATCGAACCAGTGGACGCCGAACACGGCGAGGCCGAGGCCGAGCGCGCCGCCAAGAACGCTGAGAAGAACGCTCTCGATGAGGAGCTGGCGGACGACGCGCCAGCGGGAAGCGCCGAGGGCGGCGCGGATGGACATTTCGCGCTGACGCGCGATGGCGCGGCTGAGCATCATGTTGGCGACGTTGGCGCAGGCGATGAGGAGGACGAATCCAACGGAGGCCAGCATGAGGAGGAAGATCATTTTGATGTTGCCGCCGTTGTAGCGCTCGTGGAAGGAGAGGACGTGGGCGGTGGTGTTCTTGTCCGTATCCGCGTATTGCTTCGCGAGGCGCTGGGCGATGCCGGCGAGTTCCGTTTGCGCGGCGGCTATCTGGACTCCGGGCTGGAGGAGGCCCCAGATCTGGAGCTGGCGGTTGTCGCGCTTGAGGTCGTTGGGCGTGGGGACGAGTGGCATCCACAGCTCGACAACAGTGGGGAACATAAAGCCTTTAGGCATGACACCGATGATGGTGGCGGGCTTCTCGTTGACGCGGACCGGGCGTCCGATGACGGAAGGTGAGCCGGCGTAGCGATTCTGCCAGACGGTATAACCGATCATGAGGACCGCTGGAGCGCCGGGAT
This sequence comes from Acidobacteriaceae bacterium, assembly GCA_035508305.1. Lineage (GTDB taxonomy): Bacteria > Acidobacteriota > Terriglobia > Terriglobales > Acidobacteriaceae > Palsa-343. Next base: position 19,777 of record DATJNE010000032.1, read on the forward strand.
CGGCGTCGGAGGGGAGAAAGTCGCGGCCGAGGACGGGATGGATGTGGAGCATGGAAAAGACGCTGGCGGTGGTGCGCTCGAGGTGGTACGCCTGGGGCGGATTGCCAGGCTCACCGAGGACGCCTTCCTGATCGGAGGCGCCTTCGAGGGCGGCGAAGGAGTGCGCCTGCGCGCGATATTCGAGGAGATCGGGGTACGACATGCGGTCGTCGTTTTCGCCGGGGGTGCGGGTAGTGACGGCCACCAGGCGGGCTCCGCCAGGAACGGGCACTGGCCGGAAGAGCGCCGCGTCGACCAGGGTGAAGACCATGGTGTTGAGGCCGATGCCGAGCGCGAGGGTGACGACGACGGCCAGGGAAAACCAACCATGGGAGCGGATCATGCGCAGGGCGAAGCGAAGGTCGGCGGACATGGAGGCGGGTACGGAACGGGTGAGGGAATGGTTCCGGGATTGTGATGGGCGGTCGGAGCAGAGGCCTGCGGTCAGGCTGGCTTGTTCTTCAGAGGGAGCGTGAAAGTAACGTAGCGCGGCGGATTGGCTCTTGCATTTTCCCGCGAGGAAGCAGATTGTTTAGTGCCGGAGCTTCGTCCACCGCGGCGGGACGTAGTGAAAGCGGATGAGGTAGATGCTCTGGCCACGGCCATGTTTCGCCACTTTGAGCAGATCGAGGACGCCGAGGAAGCCCGAGGCGCGGGCCAGCTCGGGGGTGATGTCGGGCAGGCCGATGGGCTCAATGGAGTCGATCTCGATTTCGCCTTCTTCCATGCGATAGCGGCCGCCGACGCGGACGTGCGGGCGCGTCCAGATGCGGACCGAGCAGGTGATCCGGCCGCTGCGCACACCGTCGCGGAGACGCCGCGTGAATTGCATGGCAGCAGGATAACGTGCGGCGAACCGCGGCTCTCGCGAGCGGAGGGCGGAGCGAAGGAAGTTTCCGGCGGAGAGTGGCGCGGGACAAGGAGGGATGGCGTGCAGACGCGATGTTAACGAGAAACATCCCATGGCCAGAAGGTGGGATGTCCGGTCCTGGGAACGCGGTGGAAGAATCCGCACTTCGGTTTGGTTGAGGCCGTTGCTGCGTGATTCCTGTCACACCCCGGCTGACGGTCGAGGGTGAAGACTGAGGCGAATCGGTGCAGACTCAGCCCGAACTCGGTAGCCCGGTGATCGCGAGGGTGCGATGCGGGCGACGCGAGTGGCCGTCCCCGTCCGACGGCCGAGGAGGACAACGTGCGATCCTCGCAATCCCTTGTGCATGCGAATCTGCGGGTGGGCCTTCGCCCGGCGAAGGCGTGTGTGTGGTGTGCGTCCGCGATAGCCGCCGCCATGTTGACCGCGGCGCTGAGCGCGCAGGTGCTGCCCGCGGGGGGCGGCGGACTTTCCGTGGACAATCCTCGTGGGAGCGCCGCGGATGAGCCGGTGCCGGATGCGGTGACTGGCCTGGTCCAGAAAGACATGAGGATGGGTACCGCGTATCTGGCGGGCAACGGTGTGCCGAGGGATCCGGCGCAGGCGGCGAACTGGTTCCGGAAGGCGGCGGACCTGGGCAGTCCGGAAGCGCAGAACGAGATGGGCTACCTGTACATCTGGGGCCTGGGCGTGAATAAGGACGACACGCAGGCGTTCCGCTGGTTTGCGCGCGCGGCCGGCAGCGGGTGGCAGCAGGCCAAGCTGAACATCGCGGTGATGTATATGCGCGGGATGGGAGTGGCGCGGGATCCGGCGTTTGCGCGGCAGGTGCTCGAGGATCTGGCGGCGAGGATGAATGCGCGTGCCGAGGATTACCTCGGCGTGATGTATCTCAACGGAGACGGGGTGACGGCAGACACGCGGACGGCGGAGGAGTGGTTCAGCCGGTCGGCGAAGGGGAAGAATCCGGAAGGCGAATTTGCGATGGGGCAGCTGTATTCGACGGCCGACGGACACAAACACGATTTTGGGAAGGCGGCGAAGTTCCTGCGCGACTCGGCGAAGGCGGGATATGTGCCGGCGATGTACACGCTGGGGGTACTGCTGGTGCATCACCCGGAGGTGGACCGAAAGGGGCAGGACGAGGCGATGGCGCTGCTGGAACGCGCCGCGGAGGCGGGGACGTGGCAGTCGTCGGCGACGCTGGGGCTGCTGGCGAGCCAGGGACAGGGAACGCCGCGGGACATGAGCGCCGCGTTCCGGTGGTTTACGATTGCGGCGCGCCAGGGCGGCGCGGTAGCGGAGGCGAAGGTGCAGGGAAGCCTGGCGCAGTGCGCGGCGGCGCTCACCGCGGATCAGCAGAAGCAGGAATTGGCGGCCGCGGGCGACTGGATGGACCAGCACCCGCACACGGATTTGTTTGTGTTCGACGGGATCCGGACCCAGGCTCCGGTGGGCGAGGTGTACGCGATGCGGGCCAGCACGGCCGAGTGAGGGTTGGATTTTCGCGGAGGCGGGCGGTAGCATGCCGCCCATGAAGGCGAAGAGAGTTCGCAAAGCGGCGAAGAAAAGGGTCGCGGGACCTGCGGCGAAAAAGGCAGCGAAGAAGCGCGCGGCGCCCTCTGGTGGGAGCGGCGGAAGCGTCGAGGCGTACCTTGCGGGAATCCCGGAGTCGAGCCGCAGGACCTTCGAGGCGCTTCGAGCCGCGGTGCGGCAGGCGGCGCCGCGGGATGTCAACGAGGTTCGCAGCTACGGGATTCTGGCGCTGCGGATGCAGAACGTGCTGGTGTGGTACGCAGCCTTCGCAAAGCACTGCAGTTTGTTTCCGACAGCGGCGGTGCTGGACCGGTTCCGGGACGAGCTCACCGGTTACACGGTTTCGAAGGGGACAGTGCGGTTCCCGCTGGACGAGAGTTTGCCCGTGACGCTGGTGAAGAAACTGGTGCGGGCGCGAACGGCGGACGTGATGGGGAAACGGTAGACCGGCACCGGCTTCCTTTACGGCTTCTGCGTTGGGCGCAGCAGCACTTCACTCACAAAGGACTGCGGCGGCTGGGTGACCAGCATGGCGACGACGGAGGCCACGTCGTCGGGCTGGAGCATCTTCTTTTGATCCTTGCCAGTATGCCCGCCGCCGAAGTGCGTGTCGACGGAGCCGGGGGCGATGACGCTGACGCGGACGTTGCACGGGCGGAGCTCTTCGGCAACGGAATAGCTGAGGCCATTGAGCCCCCATTTAGACGCGGCATAGGCGGCGTTGTTGGGCAACGGGTTGTGGCCGGCGAGCGAGGAGATGTTGACGATGTGGCCGGAGCGCGCGGCGATCATCAGCGGCGCAAGATTGCGCATGAGCAGATAGGGCGCGCGCAGGTTGGTGTCCATGAGGAGATCCCAGTCGTCGAGCCGGAGTTCGTGCAGGGGCTGACCAGTGCCGCCGATGGCCGCGTTATTGACGAGGATGTCGCAGCGCTGGTAATCGCGGGCGACGTGTTCGCAGAGACGCAGGATGGCCGAGGCATCGGTTAAATCGCAGGGCAGGACGGTGGCCTGGCCGTTGGTTTTCCGGATCCGGTCGCAGACGATGTGAAGGCGGGTGGTGTCGCGCGCAACGAGCAGGACGTGCGCGCCGAGGGCGGCGAGGCGGCAGGATACGGCTTCCCCGACGCCGCGGGCAGCGCCGGTGACGAGAGCGATCTGAGAGTCGAGAGCGGACATTCCTCTATTGTCGATGCGGAGGCGGGGGAATCGGTAGCAGCGCCGGGGCGGGATCGGGGGACGCGGGGCGGATCAGTGGACGAAGTTGATGGCGATGGCGGGGGTGATGGAGTCGGTGGTGTTGTGGCCGGCGGGAATGAGGCGGACGCCGAGCAGAACGCCGAGATACGGTTTCCAGCTGTATTCGACGGCGGGCGCGAGAGCCCAGGTGTCGCTCCAGCCGGAGTTGAGCGTGACGGGTGCCGGGTTGCCAGGGTAGGAGCCGGTGACGCGGGTGCTGGCGTTGTTGCGGTAGGTGATGTCAGCAGCGAGAACCCACCTGCGGGTGAGGCTGTATTCCCAGGAATTGTCGAGGTAGAAAGAGCTTCCCGGGTGGGCGGCGCCGCGGAAGCCGTTCGTGGTGCCGTAGACGCTGGCGTCCTGGACGGGGACGCTGTGCGAGAAGGCGTCGGAGAGGTCGAGGCGGGTGCGCACGATGCGCCGGTTGGGGAGCCAGAAGTACATCTGGGAAAGGAACGCCGGGTTGGTGGTCCATGCGCCCGAGCCGATGCCGTTGGCCGCGCGGCTGAGGCGGTCATACTGCCCGGTGGGCAGGGTTTGCTCGACATTGACGGAGAGAATGGGCATCCGGCCGCACGGATGGAACGTGCTGAGGCGGCGCTGCAGCAGCAGAGTGAGGTCGCCGAGGCCGGGGCCGGAACTGGACGGCGCGCCAGCTGCGGTGTTGTAGCCCGCGGTGGGAATGAGGCCGAAGCCGGTCTTGTCGGAGAGGCCGTAGATCAGGTAGGTGAGCGAGCCGTAGCTGTTGGCGTGGGGGGCGGAGTGGCGCGCGCCGGCCGAAGAATATACGCCCTGGGTGGCGGTGTCGTAGAGGTAGGTTTCGGCGAGGGAATGGCCGCGGGGCGCGGTCGCAGGCGTGTTAGCGAGCATGGGCCCGGTCCACCAGGCGTCGTTCATTGGATGACGCTGATCGCAGGTGGGCTGCGGCAGAGAGACAGCGTCGGCTTTCGAGGCAGCGCTGGCGGAGGCGATCGAGACGAGGAGGAATGCGGCTCCGCGAAGCAGACCACGAACGGGCCCGCGAAAACGGGGTAGGCGGGGAAGGCTACCGGCGTTCATGGGAGAAGCGTGCGGAGGCGAGCGGTGGCGGGCATCACGAACCTTCGCTGCCGCGGATGCGCGTGCAGGTATTGATCCAGTTGGTTTCCCACGTCCTGCCGCCGTCGGTGGAGAAGGCCTGTTCGTAGCGAACTTCGTTGGCGGAGACGGGCAGGACGGAAAAGCGGACCAGGATGTTGCGCCCGCGATAGACCTCGGCGTCGTAGAACTCGCCGCGGCCGTGGGTGAATCCGCCGACGGCGGGAACGCTGCTGAGGACGCCGGTATCGCTGGTGGCGAAGCTGATGTTCCACTGGCGCGCCTGGGGGTCGTAGAGGCGCAGGGCGAGCAGCTCAAGGTGGCCGATGGGGCCGGCGGCTTCGACGCTGGCGAGGTTGGCGCGGCCGTTCCAGATTTTCTCGGTCACGGTGGTGCCGTCCATCTCGGTCCACTCGGAGGAGCCGGTGAGCGGATGAAGCAGGCGGCGGATGTGCATCTTCCACGTTCCGAATTCGAAGTCGAAGTCATGCTGGCCGTCGCGGCCGGGTGTGGGGGCCGGCGCTTGGGTGCCCGGAAGCGGCGTGCTGGGGCGGCCGACCTCCGGTTGTCCCCACACCGCGTCGCCGGTGCGGGTCTGATTGGTGATCCAGTTCACGTCCCAGGTTTTGCCGCCGTCTTTGGAGAACGCCTGCTCGAAGTGGGGCGTGCCGGAGGTCATGCGGGACCAGTCGTAGCGGACGAGGATGGTTTTGCCGGCGATGGTGTCGGTCGTATAGAAGTCGCCGCGGCCGTCGCGGAAGTCGCCGATCTGGGGCGGGTCGAGGCGGCCGATGCGGCTGTTTGCCCAGTAGAGGCGCCACTGGCGCGCGGCCGGATCGTAGAGACGCAGAGTAAGGCCTTCGATGTGGCCGCTGACGCCGTCCAGCTCCACGGTGTCGAGGTCGGCGCGGCCGTCCCAGACTTTGTAGCAGGCGCCGGTGCCGGTCAGGTCGGTCCAGGACGTGGGGGGAACGAGGGGATGGGGAAGGTAATGCAGGTGGAAGGTGAAGTTGCCCAGCAGGGGATCGAAGTCGTGCGCGCCGTCGTGCAGCTCGGGGACCAGCGGCGGAGGAGCGGACTGCGACCACGCCGGGCCAGCGACGAGGCACGACGCCAGCAGGGACAACAGGGCTGCCGTGGGTCGTAGCGAGCGCATCCAGTTCCTCCGTTGCGTGAGGCTCGCGCGCACAAAAGGACGGCGCGCACGTCCAGATTGACGCCGCGAATGGTTCTTTGGCAGGACCACTTTTTGCTCAATTGGTGATACCACTGTTTCATGCAATGGGTGATCCCTCTGACGCGCGACGGCGAGCCGCTGTACCGGCAGGTGTACCGCGGCATGCGGCAGGCGATTCTGGGCGGCGCGGCCGGCGCAGGCGAGAGGCTGCCCTCGACGCGCGACCTGGCCGAGCAGCTGGGCATCTCGCGCACCGTGGTGTTGCTGGCGTACGAGCAGCTGCTGGCGGAGGGATTCGTCATCGGACGGGGCGGATCGGGCACCTACGTGTCGGAGGGGCTGGCGGGCAATGGATCGCCGGGGAAGCGCAGGCTGGCGCGGCTGCGGCTCTCGCGCTTCGGCGAGGCCGCGATGGGATCGATGGCGACGGTGAATACACCGCTGCCCCGGCCGGTAGCACCGCGCTACAACTTCATCTACGGGCGGAGCGATCTGGAGACGTTTCCGTTTGCGCTGTGGCGGCGGCTGCTGCTGCGCCAGGCGCGGCGCGGATCGACACGGCAGTTCGACTACGGGTCGGCGCTGGGCAACCCGGAACTGCGGGCGGCGATCTGCGCGCATCTGCGGCGGGCGCGGGCGGTGGTGTGCGATCCGTCGGAGGTGATGGTCGTGAACGGTTCGCAGCAGGCGCTGGACCTGGTGATGCGGGTGCTGGTGCAGCCGGGCGATGCGGTGGCGATCGAGAATCCGCAGTACGACGGGATCCGCGAGGCGCTGCGCGTCGCGGGGGCGCGGCTGCGGCCGGTGCCGGTGGATCGTGACGGGCTCGACCCGGCGCGGCTGCCGGAGGATGCGCGGATGGTGTTTGTGACGCCGTCGCACCAGTTCCCGACCGGAGCGATCCTCTCTCTCGATCGGCGGCTGGCGCTGCTCCGCTGGGCGCGGCGGCGCAACGCGGTGATTGTGGAGGACGATTACGACGGCGAATTCCACTACGACGGACGCCCGCTGGAATCGCTGCAGGGGCTGGATCGCGAGGGTCGCATCATTTACATCGGGACGTTTTCGCGGACGGTGTTTCCGGCGCTGCGCATCGGATATCTGATTGCGCCGGCGTCGCTGGTGCCGGCCTTTACGGCGGCGAAATGGCTGAGCGATCTGCACTCGGCAACGCTGGAGCAGCAGACGCTGGCGGAGTTCATCCGGGGCGGAATGTACGAGAGGCATCTGCGGCGGTTGCGCAGGCGCAATACGGCGCGGCGGGCGGCGCTGCTGGAGGCGATCGGGAAATATCTGGGCGATCGAGTGGAGGTGACCGGCGAAGGCGCGGGAGCGCAGGTGGTGCTGTGGCCGCGGAAGCGGGTGTCAGAAGAGGCCATCGTCGCGGAAGCGGCGAAGAAGGGAGTGGGGATTTACGGCATTGCGCATTGCTATGTGCGGAAGCCGTCTCGGCCCGGGTTCCTGCTGGGCTACGCGCGGCTGACGGAGCGGGAGATCCGGGAGGGGATTCGGCTGCTGGGCGAGGTGCTGTGATGGATCGAATCCTCATTCCATTGGGGGGTGGCACGCATCGTGCCCTGATTGCAGCAATAGCCTGCAAGGCCCGTGGAATCAATGGGTAATGCAAAGGCCGGAAAATTTTGTGCTAATTTTGTGCTTGCCTCGGCGATCGGGCAAGTGGCGTGCGTGGCTAGTCGCCGAAACTTCCGGAATGCCGGTGGCACAGCAAAGACCCAAAAAGTCGGCGCGCATGTCCTGTGTCAGAGTCCGCGGTTTTTGTTGAGCCACTCGCGCGAGTTCCACGTAGCTCTTACTCCGCCGAGGCCGTCGAAAACAATGAGGGGATCATCCGACTGCACTAGAATTATCAGCCGTTTGCCGAAGAGCATATGTTGTCGGATTGCGCGGGCGAAAGCGTCAAGTATGGCATCGGCCACTCCTTGGCCCTTCGGTGTTCCGACATCCACGGATTTCGCGAAGCGATCATAGTGGTTCAGCACGAGTACTAACCCGCCGGGGTCGGGAATCGCTAGATCGTCACGCACACACTCGTCGAAAGCGTTCAGGTTATTTCCGTAATAATCCGGGAACGACAAGCCTTCCTTGAGAGCACGGTGCATCTCTGATTCAGAACCCCATTCCGCGCAGTCGAACCAGATCAGTCGATAGTCATTCGATTCGAGCCAACCCCGATCTTCGTCGAGGAATTCAGGTCGCCTGTAGAGATAAACACCTCCATCTCGCAATATGGCCCAATCGAGCCGTTGTGCATTGGCGTCATCTGCGGTGAAGGGTGCCATGGAATCAAATTCTACAAGCCAGCTCAGACGGCAGGCGTTGTTGGGTCTGGTGGTCAGCATTGCGGAGTTTCGGGAAGGGACGAACGGCAACCGAAGATCCCTCGCTCCGCCTACCCCATCTGCGATGGGGCCCCACGGCGCTCCGCTCAGGATGACAGGCCAAGGGCCTGGGATTGGCAGCCACGCCGGAGATTTGTGCTACACAGTTGTGGTTCGTGTGAATCCTGAGCATCTGGAGCATTGAAGAATCAGGAACTTGTTTATTCTCAACCGCGCCTTCAATGGTGCCCTGATACAAAGGCTGGGAAGCAGATTCGGGAGAGACGGCGATGCACGGTGGCACGAAAAAGCGGTGTGCGTGGGCAGACAGCGATGCGCTGATGCGGCAGTATCACGATGCGGAGTGGGGTGTGCCGGAGTTCGACAGCCGGGCGCTGTGGGAGACGCTGATGCTGGAAGGATTTCAGGCCGGCCTGGCGTGGATCACGGTGCTGCGCAAGCGGGAGGCGTTCCGGAGGGCGTTTCGCGGGTTCGATCCGAAGAAGGTGGCACGCCTGGGGGAAAAGGACATCGCGCGGATGCTCGCCGATCCGGGGATCATCCGGTCGCGAGCCAAGATCGAGGCGACCATCGGCGGCGCCAGGGCGTTTCTGCAGATGCAGGACGAGGGTGTGGCGTTTGCGGATTGGGTGTGGGAAATGGCGGGCGGGCAGCCGATCCAGAACACCGGACCGCTGGTGGCGAGCACGCCGCTGGCGGAGAGGTTTTCCAAGGAGCTGAAGAAGCGCGGGTTCAAATTTGTGGGGCCTGTGATTGTGTATGCCTGGATGCAGGCGGCGGGGATCGTGAACGATCACGCGGAGGAGTGCTTTCGGCGGAAG